>CAZYMF010000064.1:0-22846 GCA_964648215.1 uncultured Binatia bacterium (SeqCode)
CCGGTCCGCGAAGCTGAAGGAGATCTCTCCCATGGGTAACTCGGCCGACAAGTCCGGTTTCAGCGAAGACGAGAAGAACGTGCTGGTGAGCGTTCTCGACGAGATCATCCCGCCGAGCGGCGACGGGAAGTTTCCCGGGGCGGGACAGGCCGGCGTTGGGAGTTACATCGACAAGGCATTGGAAAGCACGCCGGATCTCCGGTCGATGATCGCCCAGGGGCTGGCGGAACTCGACGACCTCGGGCGCGGCCGCGGCGCTGCGGGTTTTTCCGCGCTGCCGCGAGAAACCAAGGTGGATCTGCTCAACCAGCAGGGCTTCGTCCTGCCCCTGACCCTGCACGCCTACGCCGGCTACTACCAGAATCCCCGCGTCGTCGCGGCGCTGGGGTTGGAGCCGCGGCCACCCCACCCCAAAGGCTACGAGATGGAACCGAACGACCTCACGTTGTTGGATCCGGTCCGGCGGCGTCCCAAGCTGTACCGGGAGTGCTGACCGGGCTGCGCCCTGGGCTTTCCCCGATCGCGCCCGGGCCGATCGGCCTAGTAGCCGAGAGCTCTCATGTGCTCGAGCGTTGCGGCGTCCAACGTTCTGACCGCCTCTGGCGCCGAAGCGGGTTGAGCGCCCTGGAAGCTCTCCAGCTCCCGCGCGCAGCGATGGGCGACCTGCTCGTCGCCGGCGATCAGGTTGGTGTGTTCCCCGGGGTCGTTGGCCAGGTTGTAGAGCTCGTTCTTCCCGTCGCTTGATCGGATGTATTTGTAGGGGTTCGCGTAGAAGGCCGTGCGAATGCGGTTGAACCGGGCGCCGAACTTCGGATTCCGCAGATCGCGCAACCGCGTGTAGTAGTTCTCGGCCAGCACCGGGTGATTTCCGGGTCGGTAGGGGAAGGCCCCTCGCACGCGTTGCCTCACCGGTAGCGGCGGGGTGTCGAGAATGAGCCGGGGCAGATCCACGGACGAGATCACCCGCTCGTCCACGGCCCCCGCCCTCTGGTGGGGCAGCTTGATGATCAGCGGCACGCGGAGGGCCTGCTCGTAGACGTCCTTGGAGTGCTCGACGAGACGATGCTCCCCGAAATACTCGCCGTGGTCGGAGGTCAAGACGATCATCGTGTCGTCGAACAGACCGTGCTGCCTCAGGAAATCGAACAGCTGGCCGATGCTGTGGTCGACGTTGGCGATGGCCGTGTCGTATTGATCGATGACGGCTTGCACGAGGGACTTCGGCGCCGGTCCGGCTGCGCCCAATACGTGATCGTAGAGCAGGTCGAGAAGCTGGTCCGGTGTCTTGTCGGTCGGGGCCGAAAAGCGGCCGCCGCCCGACGGAGAGACGTTGTACGGCCGGTGTGTATCGATGTAGTTGACGAACAGAAAGAACGGCTTCGTCTCGTTCGCTCGCAGCCATTCGAAAACGAGCGAATTCAGGCGAGACCCGTACTCCCTCTTCACCGTATAGGTCTCGAAGCCCTGGTCCATCCCGAACTGCTTCGACAGGTACACGGAATTGGCGACGAAGGCGGCGGTTCGATAACCGGCGGCGCGGAACGTTTCGGCGAGGGTGAGGTAGCTCGACGACAGGGGCGCGACGTTGTCCTTGGCGTCGCTCGGCACCACGACCGTGTGGACGCCATGCTGGAACGGGAACAGCCCGGTGAAGATCGACGCGTGCGTCGGAGCGGTCCAGGGGGCTGTCGCGTAGGCGCGGACCACGCGCGTGCTCATTCGCGCGAAGGCGTCGATTCGAGGCGACGTGTGTCGTCCGTATCCATAACACTCGAGATGGTCGGCGCGCAGCGTGTCTACCGTGATCAATAGAACCCCTGGCGGCGCCGCGCGCGATTCAGGCGTCGGGCCGAGCAGGAGAATGGCTAGAAGCAGGAGCGCGCAGCGCACGCGGGCGACGCGTGCGCCCGACCGCGCGGCCGTACCGGCCTGCGGCGCCGCGTCGCGCCACGGGCAGCCCCGACGATCGAACGACCCGCGGCCGTTCACCCGGCGGCTCCCAGTGCGATCGGCCGTGAGGGTACGCAGCATCGCGGCCAGGATGGCCCTCCTCCCCAACATCATCCCTCCCGCCTTCAGTCTGCGCGTTGCCCTCAAGGTGATCCTCTTGTACCGTGTGGCCTGCGTTAAAAGCAACGATGGAAGATGCCCTTTGCCGCTCGGGCGGTGAACGAGCGAGGAGATCCTCGCGCACCTCGACGCAGAACCGGGCACTGGAGGCGATTCTCTCCTGGTACAAGAATGTGCTGGAGCGCGAACCGGAGGTCGACAAGGTGCTGCGAGCGAAACGACGGCAGCGGCTGCCGATAGTGCTCACACGAACGGAGTTCGAAGCGCTGCTGGCCCGGCTTGACGGTGTTCGATGGATCATGACAATGATCCTGCACGGTTTGGGCTCCGCTCGATGGAATGTTTGCGTCTTGTGCGTTGAGGACATCGGGAGCTTCATCCTGCGTCTCCAGTCCGACGCCGAATTGTAGTTCTACGCATGAAGTCGTATGACAGTACGAAACTTGACAGACTTTCAGATTCGCTGTGGGCTCAGGTTGTCCGGCGCCCTGCGGCAAATCGGCGGGTCCATCTCGGGACGGATGCTCAACGGGCAGGGCGAGCCGTATGTCTCGGGTGGCGTGTCCGACTCGGATTTGGAGTTCTGGATTTATGAGGACGGAGCCGACTTCAAGAGTTCGCGGGGTTCCAAGGTTTTCGAGGAGCTGGATTTCGGCTCGCTCGACGACCTTGCGGAAGCATTCATAGCATCCGTACTGGAGGCTGTGCAGTGAAAGAGGTGCAGAACCATTCGCAGAATCCGTTGATTCATCTGATGGTCCTGCTGCGCAACGTAAATCTCCATGCGAGGGCAAGCCGAACGGCAACCCAGAAGATGACTGTCATTTCTAACCTCGGTGGTGAGCCGCACGGCTACACATACGAGGCCGTAGTGCTGGAGGTGTTCGATGCGGCCAACCTCCTGGATCGTTGGGCGAGTGGCTACGACTGCGCCGAGATAGAAAGGGTGCTCTCGTGGCTGTTCGAAAAGCAATTGATGTTCGGTGTGGCTGACATCTTTCACAAAGGTGTCGAGGCATATTGTCACGAGATTCTCGCTTGCTGCGCCGAACCACGCCCTGCATGCGCCGCGCGGAAGAGCGCCGCGCACGCATGAGTGCCAAGTCACGTGGATCCGATGGCTCATTGCTTCACGGTCACCATCAGGAACAAAAAGACGGGCGAAGCGCAGTCGGTGTCTCGAGAATTCCTGGATGACGAATGGGCGCGCTTGATTCGGTTCAGAGACAACGCATCCCGCCTATTGGCCACGGGGTTATTTCAGCGACAAGCCCTTCCGAGTTACGCGTTCCGTTGGGACCGGGAATTCGGCGTTTCGCATCTCACTGTCCTGCCTAGCGACGACGACGCTGATGCTTTTCTGCACCGCATGCGTCGATTCATCCTGAAGCGGGAGCCAATCTTCTTCAAGGCGGTCTGCAACATCATCAGTCGTCGCGTTGATCTCCCCATGTGCACCGAGGCGATCGACAAGCAGAAGGACCGATTTGCCTGCAAGCGGCTCGGCTTCTCTATTCAGGCAGGTCCTTTGGTCCTTACGTCTGACGCCGCACTCGAGAAGTGGTTGTATGCTTGCGAGTACCACGAGGACGATGACAAGCCGCAAGATCTCGCCGCGCTATACGAGATCTTTCCGAAGCCGGCGGCGCGCGCACTGTTCCTGACTTCGCTACTGGAGAAAGCCGCTGCGGTAGCTACCGTGGCGAGTCTTATCGACGCAATCGAAGAGCGCAAAGGCGCGATTCGTGATCTATGAGGGCGCGAAATGCCATGAGCGTACCGTTGAGGCATAAGCCACGCCTGGAGCTGACTCCGCAGCCTCTAGTCCGCGCTGCCCGCGGCTCTGGCGCACGGCGTTAAGAGGCGCAGAGGGAGGAGAGAGATGTCTGCCGACAAGAACAGAACCAGTGGTCCCCTGATCATCGAACGCGAGGGTGCCGTCGCGACCCTGGTGATCAATGATGCTCCGCGAAACCGCATGGGGCTCGAATTCATGGACGCGCTGGAAACCGAGATCGAACGCCTCAAGGACGACTCGGGTGTGCGCGCCGTGGTGATCCGCGGCGCCGGGGAAGACAACTTCTCGGTCGGGATGGACCTCAAGCAACTACCCGAGGGCATCGCGCGAATGGGCAGCCCCGAAGCCTTGTTCGATCAGCGCTTGCGAGTGCTGAGCGCGGTCGAGAACCTCCCCAAGCCCGTCATCGCCCTTCTCTACGGCTACTGCCTCGGTGGCGGGCTCGAGCTTCCGCTCGCCTGCCATTTCCGCTTGGCGGCTGCGGAGGGAGCGAAGATCGGATTGCCCGAGCTCGACCTCGGCACCGTGCCCGCATGGGGCGGCAGCGCGCGCCTGACGCGCTGCGTGGGACGCGATCACGCGCTGGACATGATCCTGCGAGCAAAGAAGATCTCGGGGCCCGAGGCGCTCCGGATCGGCCTCGTCAATGAAGTGTGGCCGATCGGGGAGCTGTTTCAACGAGCCCAGGATCTGGCGCGCGAGCTGGCCGAGATGCCGGCGGTCGCTGTCGCCGGAATCCTTCGTTGCGTCGTCGGAGCCGGCGAGAAGCCGCTCGCCGAGGGCATCGCCGAGGAACGTCGCGCGGTGTTGGCGACGATGGGCACCCCGGACCAACGTGAAGGGATTCAAGCGTTTCTCGAGAAGAGAAAGCCGCGGTTCAATCGGGGATCCGAGTAGACACCGGGACGAGGATGCGGCCCAAGGCGCTGCGGCCGACGCGGCGCGCTCCGAGCGACGCGTGGTACCCTTGTGCTCGCTTCAGTAGCGGAGCGTCAGCTCGAGGTAGCCGTAGTCGGCGCCGGTGCCGGCGAAGTTGCTGCTGACCACACCCTGGCCGAAGGCGTGGCCGTAGTAGGCGTACGCCGAGACCTGCTTCATCAGGGAAACGGTGACCGCCAGATCGACCAGGTGCGACAGCTCGTGGCGGCCGCCGGAGGGTGAGCCGGCGTAGCCGAAGAACGTATCGCTGGTGGCACCGCCGCCGGCGTACCAGAGATCGGCCGACTCGGTCAGCCTGAGCCAGTGGTAGTCGACGCGCACGTTCACACGCTGGTGCGGCTGCAGGATCAGCTGGGTGAACAGGTCCTCGGTGTTCATCATGTTGAAGAAGGGTAGCTGGGCGTAGATGCGCGCCGTCGGCAGGATCTGGAAGAAGGTCTCGTGCGTGTTGTCGTTCGGGTTGTCGTCGCCGGAGGACCGGTTGTAGCCGAGCCGCAGCCAGGGAGCGGCGGGTAGTTTCGGAAGCTGATAGCCGGTCTCCAACGCGTAGGCCCAGCCGAAGTGATCGAGCGCGCCCCAGTCGCCGCTCTGGATGGCGGCCCAGACGAGGCCGTCGACCCGGCCCGGTCCCGCGTCGACGACGGTGAGGCCGTGGGCGCCCCAGGTGTGTACCTCGATGTCGCGGCGGTCGGCGGATCGCGCCGCTGCCGAGCGGTTGTCGGCCTTCACCGCATCGTCACGATTGTCGCGGTAGTAGAGGTAAAAGACGCGCGCATCGATGGGGACGAAGTCTTCGAGCTGCTTCAGCGTCACGGCCAGGCCCGCCAGCCAGATATCGAGCTCGCGGTTGGCGCTGACCTCGAAGCCGCCCATCGTCGGCCGTGTTCCCAGCGCCGTGACGTTGAAGTCGCCGGTGTCGTAGACCAGCTCGGCGCCGTCGAAGCTGCGTGTCACGTGCGTGTAGCCGAACGGTCCGACCAGCCGCTGGCCGATGCGGTTGCGCTTGAGCCAGGCCAGGGTGGCGTTGGCCGGGATCGTCTCCAGGCCGTCGCTGTAGTCGAAACGACCGCCGGTGAACGACACGCCCTCGGCACCCGGGATGTCCCTGACGGTAAAATAGCCGAGCTTGAGAAAGGTCTCCCCCTGATCGCGCTGGTGGGTGTTGGCGTAGTAGAGCGCCCCCGGTCCAAGGTTGCCCACCTGCGATGCCGGCGGACTGGCATCGCCCGGCAGGTTGACCAGCCGGGTATCCTGACCGACCACCGTGAACTCCAGGTGCGGCACGTTGAGCCGCAGGCCGAAGCGCAGCTGGTTGGCGAAGAAGTTGTAGGCATTGGCCCCATCGGGCGCCTTGCCCGGCGCCGGCTCGAACCAGTCGACGAACTCGCCGCGCAGGCGGTCGCTGAAGATCAGCTTGACGTGGTCCTGCCAGGTGGAATCGGCGGCGCGGGCTGGCGCCGCCCACAGGCTCGTGGCCATCAGCAGGCCGGCCACGACCGTCGAAGTCACGATCTTTCGCATGGAGAACCCCCTTTTCTCCCGTGCTCGATCGGGCGCGCGACGCCGCGATCCGCATCGCGCGTGCTACGTCAGAGCTTCTCTACCTGGACCCGAGTGTCGCGATCCACCTGGTTCGGCTCCCAGTGGGCATAGCCCCAGTGCAGGTGGCCGTAGTCGCCGACCAGCGCCGTCGCCTTGAACGGGCTCGGGATGATGGCGTGATCGCTGCGGCCGTCGCGGAACTGGTACGGCTCCCAGGCGTGGTAGACGAACACCTGCCCGGGCTGGACGTAGCGGGCGAGCTTGGCGCGCAGGATGAACGCGCCGAGATCGTTGCGCACGCGGACCAGCTCGTTGTCCGCGATGCCGCGGGCCTCGGCGTCGGCGTCGTTGAGGTAGACCACCGGCTCGCCGCGCTGCAGCCGCAACAACGGCCGCTGATCGCGCCACTGCGAGTGGATGCTCCAGCGCGTGTGCCCGCCGCTGAGAACCAGCGGGTAGTTGCCGCCGGCCGTCGGCGGCGGCTTGTGCACCGGGAGCGCCTCGCCGCACTCCAGGAACCACGGGTGATCGATATAGAACTGCTGGCGTCCGGTGAGGGTGGGCCAGCGCTGCTTCTTGTCGACGAACCATCGATGGGGAACCAGCGGCTCGTCGGGCGAGTAGTCGCTGTAGTAGCCGGCCGCCCCGCCGGGCCTGCCGGTCCCGCGAAAGCGGACCGCGCCGGCATCGCGCAGGTCGCCCAGCGATACCTTCTTGGTCTGCGACGAGTAGCTGAGGACGAACTCGAGCGCCTTCTCCTCGTCGCCCGGTCCGAAGCGGCCGCTGTCGCTGAAGGCGTCTCCCAGGCCGCCGGCGTCGCGCTCGACGCCGCCGATGTCCGTGTACGGTTTCAGCTTGCGCTTCTGCGCCTCGCGTGCCACCGCGGCGGCGAGCAGGCTGAAGATCTCCCACTCCGGCTTGGCCTCGCCGCGGGGAGCGACGGCGCGATCGCCCAGATGAACGTAGGGAATGAACGAGACGAGGTACTTGAGATCGGTCTTCTCGTACCAGTACGCGGCCGGCAGGATGATGTCGGCGTAGCGCCCGGTCTCGTTCATGCGGAAGTTGACGTCCACCGTCAGCTTGGCCTTCGGCCACAGCGTCTCGCGCAGCTGCACGTTGTTGCGTATGTGGCGCAGGACGTTGCCGAAGACCGACAGGATGACGCGCGGCGACTGACCCGGCTTCGGGTGGATCGGGAACCACTTCTTCTCGATCGCCTCGCGCAGGTAGTCCCCGGCGGGACGCGGCGAGCTGCTGTCGCCGTTGCGCGGATCGCCCGAGACCTTCTCGAGCCCGCCGTGCACCTGGTGCCACACCGAGCCGGGAACGAAGTAGCGCTCGAAGGTGTCCTCGCCGGCCTTCGGGTCCATGTAGGCCTTGGCGCCGAAGGTCGCCAGATCGATCAGGCCGAGCCCTTCCTGCATGGCCAGCAGGGCGAAGCCTTCGGGAGCAAAGAAGCCGCCCGAGCGCCAGCCGCCGCCTGCTCGTCCGAGGTTGCCGGTGAGCGAGGCGAGCAGGATCTGCGCCCGCTGCGCCAGGTCGGCGTGGAGGAACTTGCACTGGCCCCACGACGAGAGAATCAACGCCGAGGGCGCCTTGGCGAAACCGCGCGCGAAGCGGCGGATGGTCTCGGGGCTGACGCCGGTGATCTTGGCCACCTGCTCCGGCTGGTACTGGCGGTCGAGGTTCTCGCGCAGCTGCGTGAAGACCGTGCGCACGGCGACCGCCTTGCCCTTGATGGTGACCGTGCCCTTGAAGTCGAGAGCCGGCTGGAGATCGCCGCCGGCGAGGCTGTCGCTCTTGCCGCTCCCCGGCGCCGGCGCCGGTTTCCCTTGCTTGGCATCCCAGACGAAGAAGGCCTCGTCGGAACCGCCGGGTTGGAGATCCGACTCGCGAATGAAGCGGCCGTTGTCGGTGCGCACCAGAAGCGGCAGATCGGTCTGCTCGCTGACGTAGGCGGCGTCGTGGAGATTCTCCGCCAGGATCACCTGCGCCGCGCCCAGGGCCAGGGCGGCGTCGGTGCCCGGACGCGGATTGAGCCACAGGTCGGCGTGCATGGCGCTGTTGTTGAAGTCGGGGCAGATCGCCACGACCTGCGCGCCGCGGTAGCGGCCTTCGTAGAGAAAGTGGGCGTCGGGAATGCGCGTGGCCGAGGGATTGAACGCCCACATCACCAGGTACGACGAGCGCCACCAGTCGTCCGACGAGCCGCACGGGTGGCCGTTGCCGAGGGTGATGGTGGCGCCGACGGAGAGGTCGCCCACCTGCGCCATCGAGTCGGTGGCCGGAGAGCCGAGCATGCGGAAGAATCGCAGCGGCGCCGCGCTGTTCGGGCCGGCGCCGATGTTGGGACCGAGCTCGCACAGCACCGAGGACGGCCCCTCCTGCTCGATGGCGTCGACGATGCCCGAGGCCACCGCCGCCAGCGCCTGATCCCAGGAGATCTTCTCCCACTTGCCCTCACCGCGTTCGCCGACCCGGCGCAGCGGGTAGAGCACGCGCGACGGCGAGTACATCAGGGTGGAGCCGCACGCTCCCTTCTGGCAGCCGCGGGGGTTGAAGTCGGGAAGGCCGGCGTGCGAGGCCGCATAGGGCGCTTTCTGCTCCTCGCGCCACACCATCCCGTCCTTTACGTACAGACCCCAGGCGCACCCCGACACGCAGTTGGTCATCGTGTGCGTGCCGCGAGCCACCGTGTCCCACACCCAGCGCTTGCGGAACACGTCCTCCCACGTGCGGTAGTCGGGTAACGGCGGCAGCGCCGCGGTCGGTGCCGCTGTCGGCTCGCTCACCTTCGACGCCACCGACTCGGTCTGTCCTGAGCCGCACGCCTCGAGGTTCGCCAGCCCCAGACTCAGCACCGCAGCGCCGCTGGTGCGTAAGAACTCACGTCTCGTCCATCCGGTCTTCACGGATCTCCTCCGTCGGCAGTCATCCTACCGACCGGTCGGCAGAACCCTATGATCCAGGTCACACCTCGGTCTGACGGCGCGCAGCGCGGTCGAGCGGTTGGTCCGCGGCAAGGCCCGAGAGACACAGGCAAATTCACCGGATTGCGGCTCTTCCACACGGCCCGGCCTCTATGATGCGGATCATACGACCGATCTGTCCGGCCGCTCTATGAGTTGCCATAGTCCGCTGGCCGGACGCAGAAGCGCGAGAGATACGGATGGACAACTCAAAAGAGCGCGAAGCTACTGCTGACCGAACCTTCCGACTGCCCGGTCCGGCTAGTGGCAGGCAGCTTGGAGTCCCTTGATGGTCCCGGGGGGGGATGATGCTCGATGTCACTGCTCGTTATCGAGTGGCACTGCCGGATGAGACCTACTGGCGCTCGCAGATCAAGTGCCAGTACGCCTGCCCGGTGCACACCGACGCCCGCGGCTACGTGCGGGCCATTGCCGACGGGGAGTACGAACGCGCCTATCTGATCGCGCGCGGCCCCAACCCGCTGGCCTCGATCTGTGGGCGGATCTGCGGCGCGCCGTGCGAGGTGGCGTGCCGGCGCGGGAGCATCGATCAGCCGATCGCCATCCGCGCGCTGAAACGCTTTGCCTGCGAGCGCTTCGGCGCCGAGGCCGGCGACGGTGACCCTGCCGCCAAGTTCGCCTCGCTGCGGGCGGGCACCGAGACGCGCACCGACGATGACATCGACGAGCTGCGCCACCTGCTGCGGTTCATCGCCAGCGCCGAGTTTCCCAAACCGGCCGGAGAGCGGGTGGCCATCATCGGCTCGGGCCCGGCCGGCCTGGCCGCCGGTCACGATCTCGCCCTGATGGGCTTTCGCCCGACCATATTCGAGATGGAGCCGCGGCCGGCGGGGATGCTGTTCACCGGCGTGCCGGGATACCGGCTCCCCGAGGATCTGATCGCCGCCGAGGTGGCGGTCATCGCAGCGATGGGGGTCGAGATCCGCTGCAACACCGAGATCGGCAAGGATGTCGGCTTCGAGGACCTGCAGCGCGATTTTGCCGCCGTCATCATCGCCTGCGGCGCCAAGCGCTCGCGACCGCTGCCGATTCCCGGCGCGGACGCCATCGGCGTGTTGGGCGGCGTGGATTTCCTGCGCGACGTCGCCCTCGGCAAGAAGGTGGAGCTGGGCAAGCGCGTCATCGTCATCGGCGGCGGCAACGTCGCCTACGACGTCGCCCGCACCGTCCTGCGCCAGATGGAGTACGACGTCTCGCGCACGGCGGCCCGGCTGCCCGGCGTGCGCGAGGTGCACCTGGTCTGTCTCGAGTCGCTCGAGGAAATGCCGGCCGACACGGTCGAGATCGTCGAGGGCACCGAGGAGGGCGTGGAACGTCACAACAGCCTCGGGCCGCGCGAGATTCTGGTGCGGGAAGAGGGCGGTCGCCAGTTCGTGCGCGGCGTTCGCTTCGTCCGTTGCGTGTCGGTCTACGACGACAACAAGCGCTTCGCGCCGAAGTTCGAAGAGAGTGCCGAAACGATCATCGAAGGCGACACGGTGCTGCTCTCGGTGGGCCAGTCGGCCGATCTGAGCTTCTTCGATCCGCAGCGGGCGGGCATCGACATGCGCGGCCCGCAGCAGATCATCTCCGATCCGGAGACCGGCGCGACCTCGGCTCCCGGCGTCTTCGTCGCCGGCGACATCGCCTACGGCCCGCGGCTGATGATCCACGCCATCGCCAGCGGCAAGCAGGTGGCGCGGGCGGTCTACCGCCACCTGCGCGGCTGCGAGATCGGCGCGGACGAGGTGCAGTTCCACTTTCCGCTCGACCGCTACCATCGCGAGAAGCTCTACGAGAAGCGGCCGCGCCTGACGATTCCCACCTTGAGCGCCCAGGAGCGGCTGCAGAACCCCCGCGCTTCGGTCGAGGTCGGTTTCGACGAGGAGCAGGCCCGCGCCGAGGCGGGGCGCTGCCTCGACTGCGGCATCAACACGGTCTTCGACGGCGAGCGCTGCATCCTGTGCGGCGGCTGCGTCGACGTCTGCCCGACCGTCTGCCTCAAGATCGTCTCCCTCGACCGCCTCGAGCCGTCGGCGGAGCTGAGCCAGGCCGTCGACGACGTTCTCGGCGCCGCCGCTACCGAGTCGTCGGCGATCATCAAGGACGAGGATCGCTGCATCCGGTGCGGGCTCTGTGCCGAGCGCTGCCCGACCACGGCGATCACCATGGAACGTTTTCTCTTCAGCCAGGAGTGGAAGCCATGTCCCGTCTCGAACCGCCCCGCGTGAGTCGACGCAGCTTTCTGAGCTTGGCCTCGCTGGGAAGCTTCTTCGCGGCGATGGGGGTAGCGCTGGCCGGCGTGCTGCGCTTGCCCCGGCCGACCGTGCTGCCCGGGCCGGTGCGCCGCTTCAAGATCGGCAGCGCCGAGGATTTCCCCGTCGGCAGCGAGACCCGGCTGGAGAAGGAGAACGTCTTCGTCTTCCGCGACGAGCGGGGGATCTACGCCATCTCCGCCGTGTGCACGCATCTCGGGTGCATCGTGGCGAAATCGCAGCAGGGCTTCGCCTGCCCCTGCCACGGCTCGAAGTTCGATCACCGGGGCGACGTCGTCGGCGGCCCGGCGCCGCGGCCGCTGCCGTGGCTGGAGGTGAGCCGCGCCGCCGACGGCAAGCTGCTGGTGCTGGCCGACAACGAGGTGCCCGAGGGCACGCGCTTCAAGGTGTAGGAGCTGACCATGGCCGCGAGCGCACCGCGCGAGTTCGTCGACAACCTGCGGCAGCTGCCGCACACGGTGAAGGACGCCTGGTTGCGGCAGGGGCACCTGCCGGAGTCGGAGCGGGAGGAGTCGCAGGCGACCTTCCACAACTTCTTCCTTCACCTCCACAGCGTGCGCGTGCACCTGCGCACGCTCAGCCCGACGCTGACCATGGGCCTGGGGCTGATGGCGACGGCCAGCTTCGTGGTCCTCACCATCACCGGCGTCCTGTTGATGGTCTACTACAAGCCGTCGACGGCTCTGGCCTACGAGTCGATCAAGGACATCCACTACGTCGTCGCCACCGGGCGCTTCATCCGCAACATCCATCGCTGGAGCGCGCATCTCATGGTGGTGGCGGTCTTTCTGCACATGGCGCGCGTCTTCTTCACCGCCAGCTACAAGAAGCCGCGCGAGTTCAACTGGCTGATCGGCCTCGGCCTGTTCGTGCTGACGCTCGGGTTGTCGTTCACCGGCTACCTGCTGCCGTGGGACCAGCTCGCCTACTGGGCCATCACCATCGGCTCGAACATCGCCAACTCGCCGCGCGAGCTCACCGACGCGCTCGGCATCACGCAATGGTTCGACCCCGGCGGCTTGCAGAAGCGGTTGCTGCTGGGGGCGAACTTCGTCGGCGAGGACGCCCTCATCCGCTTCTACGTGCTGCACGTGTTCGTCCTGCCGGCGGTGATGGCGCTGCTGATGGGCATTCATTTCTGGCGCATCCGCAAGGACGGCGGCCTGGCGCGACCCGAGGATCCCGCCGGCGGCCCGGCGCAGTGGGGTGGCGAACGGCGTCCGGTGTTCGAGCCGCTGGCGACCAAGACCTACGGCCTGATGGCGCTGGTGAAGGGCAAACGGGCGACGACCAACCGCGGGCCGGAGAACACCGTCATGAGCTGGCCCAACCTGCTGTGGGCGGAGATGGCGGTGTTCATGGTGACCATCGCGGTGACCTTGATTCTGTCGTACTACTTCGATGCGCCTCTCAAGGAGATCGCCAACGCGGCCATCCCCGAGAACCCCGCCAAGGCTCCCTGGTACTTCCTCGGCTTGCAGGAGCTGGTGTCCTACTCGGCGTTCGTCGGCGGCATGGTCATCCCGATGGTGGCGCTCGTCGGGCTCGCGCTGATTCCGTTTCTCGATCGCCAGCCCGGAGGCGAAGGGGTGTGGTTCGGCAGCCCGGGAGAGAAGCCGATCGCGGCGCTGTCCGCCGTGTTCGGTCTGGCCGCCTCCGTCGGCATGCTCGCCTTCACCGTCAACTTCGGCTGGCTGCGCAACTGGTTCCCGCACATCCACCAGCTGTGGATCATCCTCGTCAACCCCGGCTCCCTGCTGGTGCTGCTCTACGCCGGGTGGTCGCTGGTGGTGCTCAAACGGCGGAACTCGGTGCGCCTGGCCGCGGTGGCGTTGTTCACCTGCTTCCTGGTCGGCTTCACCGTCCTGACTTACTTCGCCTCGGTGCACCGCGGCCCCAACTGGCAATTCTACTGGTGGCCGTCGCAGTGGCCGATTCACTGAGAGGCAGTCGATGGTCGATAGTCGAGAGTTGATAGATGAACGACCGCGGCCCGCGCCGGCGGACGTGGAGGCCGTCCAAGCCATCGACCCTCGACTATCGACTATCAACGATCGACTTGATCCGGAGAATCCATGAAAGATCCATCAAAGCTCTACCGTTGGACGTTGCTGGTCGCCAGCGTCGTGACGGTCGGCTATCTCGTGGCCGCCGCCATGCGCGAGAACTATCTGGCGCAGTGGCAGCAGATCCAACGCGCCTACCGCGATCAGCTGGCGCGCAAGGCCACCGACGAGCGCGGCCGCGAGATCCGCGACAACTTCCGCATCGAGCTGAAGCAGATCAGCGTGCCCGCTCTCGACGTCGTCGACCGCTGCGTCACCTGTCACACCGGCATCGACGATCCGCGGATGGTCGACGTGCCCAACCCCATGCGGGTTCATCCGGGCGACATCCTCGACAACCATCCGGCCGACCGCTTCGGCTGCACCACCTGTCATCACGGCCAGGGCCCGGCGACCAACTTCCACGACGCCAAGGCCGACACCGACGACGTCTACTGGGACTACCCGCTGCTGTCGGCCCAGCTCACCCAGTCCTCGTGCCTGTCGTGCCACGACGTGAAGCGCCTGCCGCGCGGCCAGGTGGATCTGCTGGTGGAGGGGATGGATCTCTTCGCGGAGAAGAGCTGCGGCTCGTGCCACAAGCTCGGCGGCCGCGGCGGCACGCTGGGACCGGCACTCGACGACGAAGGGGCGAAGACGCGCCACGAGCTGATCATGACCAACCTCGAGCCGCCGCGCACCACCGCGCGCTGGCAGCTCGCCCATTTTCGCGATCCGCGCGCGCTCATCCCTGCCAGCCAGATGCGCAACCCCGCCGTCGATCGCCGGCAGGCGCTGGCGCTGACGGTCTACATGCTGGCGCTGCGCCAGCGCGACGTGCCGGAGAGCTACCTGTCGCCGGACAAGATCGAGGAGAAGTACCACGACCTTCATCGGCCGCCGCTGGCGGGAGAGCAGATCTACCACCAGTACTGCTTCGGTTGCCACGGCGAGGGCACGTACGGCTCGTGGAACAAGGTTTTCAAGCGCTTCATGCCGGCGGTGCGCGGGCCGTCGCTGGCAGCGACGGCGACGCCCGACTACCTGGCGACCAACATCATCAAAGGTCGGCCGGGAACGATCATGCCGCCGTGGGGAGGGCGGGGCGGTAGCCTGAAGCCGGCGGAGATACAATCACTCGTCGCCTACCTGCGCGCCGGGGCGCCGGCGGCGCCCGCCGCCGGTCCGCTGGTGGCGCGCGGCAACGCCGAACGCGGTGCCGTGCTGTTCGCCCAGAACTGCGTCGGTTGCCACGGAGTCGGCGGGCGCGGTGGCATTGCCCCCGAGCTCGCGAACGCGACGTTCCAGGAGGCCGCCACCGACGAGTTCATCGTCACCACCGTCCGCCACGGCCGGAAGGATACGGCGATGCCGTCTTTTCAGCGCGCCGCAGCGCCGGCGCTCACCGATGGCGAGATCGGCGACGTGCTCGCCTACGTGCGTCAGCTGGGTCAGCCAGGCTCCGAGGCGGCGGTGAAGCAGGCCAAAGCCGAGGGCGGCAAGCAGGAGGTTCGTCATGACTGAGAAGCTCGACCCGAAGCCGGCCGGCGGGGCCGAGGAGACACCTCCCGGGCGCTGGTCGCGGCGCGCGTTTCTCCGCGCCGGAGCCGCGGGCACGGCGGCTCTCCTGGTGCCCGGGTTGAGCCTGGCGGAGAAGCCGACGCTCACCGCGCTCAACGGCGACTTCGACCCGCTGCGCAACTATCCCTACCGCGGCTGGGAGGAGTTCTACCGCAAGATCTGGACCTGGGACAAAGTCGTCCGCTCGACCCACTCGGCCAACTGCACCGGCTCGTGCTCGTGGAACGTCTACGTCCGCAACGGCGTGATGGTGCGCGAGGAGCAGGCGGCCGATTACCCGCGCATCAGCGAGGAGCTGCCCGACTACAACCCGCGCGGCTGCCAGAAGGGCGGCTGCTTCGTCGAGTACGTCTACAGCGCGCAGCGGCTGCGCTTCCCGCTCATCCGCGCCGGCGCCCGCGGCGAGGGCAAGTGGAAGCGCGCCACCTGGGACGAGGCGCTGACGCTGATCGCCGAGAAGCTGCTCGACAACGTCTACAACCACGGTCCCGACACCAACACCTTCTTCAGCGTGATTCCGGCGATGAGCCCGGTGAGCTTCTGCGCGGGGTCGCGTCTCGCCCACTACCTCGGCGGCGTGATGTGCTCGTTCTACGACTGGTACTGCGACCTGCCGCCGGGCGAGCCGCTGACGTGGGGCGTGCAGACCGAAGCCTGCGAGTGCGCCGACTGGTTCAATGCCAAGTACGTCGTGCTGTGGGGCTCCAACATCTCGCAGACCCGCATCCCGGATGCGCATTTCGGCTACGAGGCCCGCTACAACGGTGCCAAGATCGTCGCCGTTTCACCCGACTTCAACTCCAGCTGCATGCACGCGGACCTCTACTTCAAGATCAAACCCGGGACCGACACCGCGCTGGCTCTCGGCGCGGCCAGGATCCTGATCGACGAAAAGCTGATCGACGAGCCCTACGTGAAGGAGCAGACCGATCTGCCCCTGCTCGTGCTCACGGACACCAAGCGGTTCTTGCGCGAGTCGGACCTCGAGTCCGGCGGCAGGGAAGACGTCTTCTATCTCTGGGACGGCAAGCAGCAGAAGGCGGTTGCCGCCCCCGGCTCGATGGGAGCCGAGAACAAGACGATCGCTCTCTCGGGCATCGACCCGGCCCTGACCGGCACCTTCGAGGTGGCGCTGGCCGGCGGCAAGACGGCCCAGGTGACGCCGGCCTTCGAGCTGCTGCGCGCCGAGCTGGCGCAGTATCCGCTCGCGCACGTCGCCGAGATCACCGGCCTGCCGGCGCACGAGATCCAGGCCTTCGCCCGCGAGCTCGGCACCCGCAAGCCGGCGATGATCATCCACGGCGCCGGCGTCAACCACTGGTTCCACAACGACCTGGTCAACCGCTCGCTCATCCTGCTGGTGGCGCTGACGGGCAACGTGGGCAAGAACGGCGGCGGCTTCAACCACTACGTCGGCCAGGAGCGGGTGTGGCCCGAGCACGGCTTCTTCGAGCTCGCCTTCCCCGTGACGCGCAAGAAGCAGCGCTTTCAGAACACGACGCTGTGGAGCTACGTTCACTCCACCAACAAGGACCCGCATCTCTACAACGGCAAGCCGATCGAGTGGTACATCAAGGAGTCGGTCGACAACGGCTGGATGCCGCTGTGGCCCAAGGGCGCGCTCGACAACAAGCGCAAGCCGCGTGCCTTCATCGTCTGGCGCGCCAACTACCTCAACCAGGCCAAGGGCAACGAGATCCTCGAGAACTCGCTGTGGCGCGACCTCGACTTCATCGTCGACATCAACTACCGCATGGACACCACGGCGCTGTACTCCGACGTGGTGCTGCCGGCGGCCAGCTACTACGAGAAGGTCGACATCAACACCACCGACTGCCACAGCTACGTCCACACGTTCGGAAAGGCCCTCGACCCGCTCTACGAGAGCAAGACGGACTGGGACATCTTCCACGCGCTGGCCGAGAAGATCGCCGAGGTGGCGCGCCGGAAGAACTTGAAGCCCTACCGCGACGAGGCCTTCGAGTGGGACCGCGACTTCACCACGATCGCCGACGACTGGACCGGCAAGGGCACGCTGGTCACCGACGAGCAGGCCGCGAACTTCATCCTCGAGCACTCGAAGGAGACGCAGGGGATGACCTACCAGAACCTGCAGGAGCACCCGAAGCGTTTCGTCGCCACCGACCCGGCGGCGTGGAACAGCCCGATCGAGGACGGCATCGCCTACACCCCGTTCAAGTTCCAGGTCGACGACAAGCGTCCGTGGCGCACGCTCACCGGCCGGCAGCAGTTTTACATCGACCACCCCTGGTTCATCGACCTCGGCGAGGCGCTCCCGGTCTACAAGGAGCCGGTGGCGGAGTCCTACCCGCTGCACTGGAACACGCCGCACGGGCGCTGGTCGATCCACTCCACCTGGCGCGACCACCGGGCGCTGCTGCGGCTGCAGCGCGGCATGCCGATCGTCTACATGCACCCCGACGACGCGCGCAAGCGGGGCCTGCGCGACAACGACTGGGTGCGCATCTACAACGACATCGGCGAGTGCGTCTGCCGCCTGCAGATCCTCCCCGGCGAGAAGCCGGGAAGGGTCACCATGTACCACGGCTGGGAGAAGTACCTCGGCTTCCAGCAGGGCGGCTGGCAGTCGCTGACCTACATCAAGATCAAGCCGACGCAGCTCATCGGCAAGTACGGCCACGTCAACTTCCGCCTCAACTACTGGGGACCGACCGGCAACAACCGCGACATCAAGGTGGAAATCGAGAAGGCCACGGTGAGGGTCTAGGAGGCGGCCATGTCGCGACATCAATACGCAATGGTGATGGATCTCAACAAGTGCCTCGGCTGCCAGACCTGCACCATGGCCTGCAAGAAGCTGTGGACCGACCGCGACGGCACCGAGTACATGTACTGGAACAACGTCGAAACCCGCCCGGGTATGGGCTACCCGCGCCAGTGGGACACCATCGGCGGCGGCTGGAAGAACGGGGAGCTGCAGCCGAGCCCGATTCCGGACATGGAGGACTACGGCCGCCCGTTCGAGTACGACTACGAGCAGCGCCTCTTCGAGGGCGGCAAGAAACCGGTGATGCCGACTCCCGATCCGGTCTCCGGTCCCAATTGGGACGAGGACGTCGGCGGCATGAACGGCGAGGAGAACTTCTATTTCTACCTGCCGCGCATCTGTAACCACTGCACCAACCCGGCCTGCCTCGCCGCCTGCCCGCGGCAGGCGATCTATAAGCGCGAGGAGGACGGCATCGTCGTCATCGACCAGGAGCGCTGCCAGGGCTATCGCTACTGCGTCGCCGCCTGTCCCTACAAGAAGATCTATTTCAACGAGATCAGCGGCAAGTCGGAGAAATGCATCTTCTGCTACCCGCGGCTGGAGAAGGGTCAGGTCAACGCCTGCGCGGCGCAGTGCCCCGGCCGCCTGCGTTTCGTGGGGTTGCTCGACGATCCGGACTCGGCCGTGCACAAGATCGTGCAGGTACACAAGGTGGCGCTGCCGCTGTTCCCGGAGAAGGGCACGCAGCCCAACGTCTTTTACGTGCCGCCGTTCAATCCGCCCAAGCGCGGCAACTACGGCAAGAGCATTCTCGAGGATCCGCGCCTGCCGCTGGACTATCTCGTCTATCTCTTCGGGACCGGGGTGAAGGACGTGATCACGCGGCTGGAGAAGGAGCTGGTCAGGGCACAGTCGGGCGGGCGCAGCGAGATTCTGCAGCTACTGATCGGCCGCGACGCCGAGACCCGCTACCAGGTGCGCCCCGACCTGGTGCAGATCCAGGCGCCGCAAAAGGCCTAGGGATGGAAACCGCACCGCCAACGAACGCCAAGGAAGCCCGACGTCTGACGGCGGGTTCCCTCTCTCCCCGGGAGAGGGTCAAGGTGAGGGAAATGGAATGACGACGTACCGAATGCCGGCCGGCAAGGCCAAGGCGACCGTGATGGCCCTGTCCCTCGCGGCGCTCGTCGCGACGGCGACGAGCGCCGCGGCGCAGGCGAAGGGCGCCGACGCGCCCGCGAACAATCTGGCGTTGCGGGTTGCCGGCACGCAGGCGGCTCCCGCCGCGCTCCTCGATCCCGAGGCGACGGCGTGGCAGCAGGTGGCGGCCAAGCAGGTGGCGCTCAACCGCACGCCGCCCCTCTACGATACCGACCCGCCCGCGGGACTGGTGGTGGGACACGTGAACGTTCGCCTGGCACGCACCGGCGGCAAGCTGCTGGTGCGTCTCGCCTGGCACGACGCGACGGAGGACACCGCCGTCATCGCCAAAGCTCCCGCGACGCCGGCGGAGGCACGGCGCATGAAAGAGCACACCGCGGAGAGCAACCGCTTCTTCGACGCCGCCGCGGTGATGTTCCCGGCCAATCTCTCCACCGGCGTGGCGTCGCCGTCGTTGCAGATGGGCGACGCCAAGGACCCGGTCACCATCTACTACTGGAACGCCGCGCGCGGCCCGATGCTGATGAAAGCGGCGGGGCGGGGGACCACGGCGCGGACAGGGGAGGGCTTCCCGGCCCGCGCAATCTACCAGGCGGGCGAGTGGCGTCTGGCGCTCGAGCTGCCTGCCGTGCCCGCCGGGGTGCCGCTGGCGTTCGCGGTGTGGAACGGCCACCAGCAGGATCGCGACGGTCGCAAGCAGTTCTCGGTCTGGTACCGCCTGCAGTAGGAGGGTTGCATGGTCCATCCGAGCCAAACGAGCCTGCGGCCGGAGGCGTGTGACGGCGAGCCGATCGATCTCTACCGCTTCTTCGCCCACGCCTTCGGCGTTCCCTCGGTGGAGCGCTTCGGGTGGTTGCAGCGGCCGGAGATGGACGAGTTCCTCGGGCGGCTGTGGGAGGATTTGGAATGCCCCGGCCACTACCCGGGTGCCGGGACGTACCGCGACTACGACGACTACGAGTCGACGTACGTGGCCGTCTTCGAGGTCGGCCTGCCGGCGCCGCCGGTGCCGTTGCGGGAGACGGCGCACGACGACGGCAACCCGGCGCCGCAGACGGTGCTGGAGAACGTCGACTTCTACGACGTTCTCGGCCTCAAGGTCGATGCGGCACGCTACGCGCCGGACCATCTGGTGACCCAGCTCGAGTTCCTCGCCGCGGTCCGCTACGCGCGCGAGAACACCCCCGACCCCGAGAACGGCGCCGCTCTGGCGCGTCTCGAGCGCGAGTTCCTGGAGCGCCACCTGCTCAGCTGGCTTCCCATCGCGCGGCAGAAGCTGGCCCGGGAAGATCCGCCGCTCTTCCCCGGTTTGTTCGCCCTCTTGCTCGGCTTCGCAAGCCAAGAGCACAAAGAGCTGGTCCTGGAATAGCGCTTGAGCCTCTGCGAACCGGCCGATGCCGGCCATTGGCCGGTTCTCCTGCTTCGAAAATCTGCTGGGTAACTGTCGCCGTGGTGCGGCCCGCAGGGTCCTGACAACCGTGGGTTCCTTCTCCTGGATCACCGTCGGTCATTTTCATCCCTCTCGGGCAAAGCCACCGGCTTCATGACGACTGTTTCGGGTTTCCGAGCTCGCTCGGTTTCTGCCACCCGGCCGAAAAGACGGTCGTGCTCACGCCGCGCATTGACTCCCCGCTCTCGATCTGTTGGGGTGGGAGCAGCGCCGCCAACCACACGACCAGTCGCGATGAGGACAGCGTGTACCCCGAGGGTCGCCGGGCGCTTGGGGAGCTTTGCTTTTGTCGCCGGCGCGAAGCTAGAGCAGAGGAGGTCTTTCTTCGATGAAGGTAGAAGATGGCAAGCGAGTCTCGGTGGAGTACACTCTGCGCCTCGACGACCAGAGCGTGGTGGAGAGCAACGTCGGTAAGCCGCCGCTGCAGTACACACACGGCTCGCACGAGATCATTCCCGGTCTGGAGCAGGCGTTGTCCGGTCTTGCCGTCGGTGACGCGCAGCAGGTCAACGTGGCTCCCGAGGACGCCTACGGGCCGGTCAACCCGGAGGCGTTTCACGAGATCGACAAGAGCCGCGTGCCGGAAGGTGCGCACAAGGTGGGGGCGCAGCTGGTCGCGCGCGACCAGGAGGGACACGAGCGTCGCTTGCGCGTGCACGAGGTGCGGGACGAGACCGTGGTCGTCGACCTCAACCATCCGCTGGCCGGCAAGACCCTGATCTTCGACGTCAAGGTTCTCGCCGTCGAGTGATCCGCGGGGCCGGCAAGGCCACGTCCCGGCGAGCTCAGTCGCCGAGCACGTAGGCGAAGATGAGCGGCGCGACGATGGTGGCGTCGGACTGGATCATGAACTTCGGCGTATCGACCTCCAGCTTGCCCCAGGTGATCTTCTCGTTGGGCACCGCTCCCGAGTAGCCGCCGTAGGAGGTGATGGCGTCGGAGATCTGGCAGAAGTAGCCCCACTTGGGCACTTCCGGACGCTTGAGATCGACGATGATCGCGGGCGCGGCGCAGATGGCGAAGTCGCCGGCAATGCCGCCGCCGATCTGGAAGAAGCCCGGGGCCGGCCGTGCGCCGAGCCCTTCGACGGTCTGCAGGTACCACTGAATCAGTGACTCGAACTGCTCGGTGCCGCTCTTGACGCACTGATGATGCGGAATGTCGCCGCGCAGCACGCCGGCGGCGAACAGGTTGCCGGTCGTCGAGTCCGCCCAGCCCGGCGTCCACACCGGGATGTTCTTCTCGGCGGCGGCGAGCATCCACGAGTGCGCGGGATCGGTCTGGTAGTGCGGCGTCAGCTCGCCGGAGAGCAGGATGTCGTAGAGGTACTCGTACGGAAACTTGCGCTCGCCGCTGCCACAGGCCGCCTTCCAGCGCTGCAGCAGCCGCGCTTCGATCTCGTGCATGACGTGCTCGGGGATGCAGGTGTCGGTGACGCGGTTGTAGCCCTGCTCGAAGAGATCCTTCTCCATTTGCGCCGACAGGGCGCGCCAGTCGGGAACGACGCGATAGCTCTCGTGCGAGACCAGATTGAAGAGATCCTCCTCCAGGTTGGCGCCGGTGCACGAGATCGCGTGGACTTTGCCGCTGCGGATCATGCGCGCCAGGATGATGCCGAGCTCGGCGGTCGACATGGCGCCGGCCAGCGACAGGAACATCTTGCCCCCCGCTTGCAGATGCTCCTCGTAGGCCCGAGCCGCCGCCAGCGTCTGGCGAGCGTTGAAATGTCGAAAATGCTTGTTCAGAAAATCGCGAACCGCAGCCATCCACGCTCCTTTCGTGCGCTGTCGTTGCGGGCTCGGCAGTGTCGCAGAGGCGGCCCGTGCCGCGGCACTCCTCCGGGCCCCTAGTTGTCGTCGGCACCCGGGCCTGCGTCCCGGGACTTGAGCGGACCGTACCCTATTGCCTCGGCGCCCGAGGTTCAAGTCGCGCGGCGCCGAGGGAGGCATGGCGCCCGCGGGCATCGTTCGATAGGCTGACGCGCGGCCGTGGATGCAGCTCTCGCGATTCATCGGTTGCATTTCGCTTTCACGGTTACCTACCACTACCTCTTTCCGCAGCTCACCATGGGTTTGGCGGCGCTGCTGGTGATCTTCAAGACGCTGGCTCTGCGTAGCGACGATGAGGTCTACGGCCGTTGCGCTCGCTTCTGGGCGCGTCTGTTCGGCATCAACTTCGCCGTCGGCGTGGTGGATGTTGGCCAGTGCCGCGTACGGCCTCTATCCCTACGTTCTCCCCGCCACCACCGGTGACAGCCGCG
>CAZYMF010000065.1:0-22546 GCA_964648215.1 uncultured Binatia bacterium (SeqCode)
CGGTGGTCGCCGTATCATTAGGCCGGCTCGAGCGGCACCACCGAGTCGAGCCGGCCCGCCGCGATCACCATGCCGCCCGAGTGCTGGCCGAGATGGCGAGGAAGGTTCTGGATCCGACCGACCAGATCGACCAGCAGGCCGACGCGCGGTGCCGTCGGGTCGGCGCCGCCGGCTTTGAGCTGCTTGCCCAGCTCGTCCATGTCGTCGCGGAACTCGAAGCGGTTGAGCAGCTTCGACAGCTTGTCGACCTGCTCGAGGGTGAAGCCGAGCGCCTTGCCCACCTCGCGCACGGCACTGCGGGTGCGGTAGGTGATGACGTTGGCGGTCATCGCCGCGCCGCGCTCGCCGTAGCGCTGGTAGACGTACTGGATCACCCGCTCGCGCTGGTCGCCACTGGGCAGGTCGATGTCGATGTCGGGCCACTCGCCGCGCTCTTCGGAGAGGAAGCGCTCGAAGAGTAGCTCCATGCCGACGGCGTCGACGGCGGTGATCCCCAGCGCGTAGCACACCGCCGAGTTGGCGGCCGAGCCGCGGCCCTGCGCCAGGATTTTCTGCTCGCGGCAGAAGCGGACGATGTCCCAGACGATGAGAAAGTAGCCGGCGAGGTCGAGCTTGCCGATGACGGCCAGCTCGTGCTCGAGCTGGCGGCGCACCTTGCCCGTCAGCTTGCCGTAGCGCTCGCGCGCGCCGGCATAGGTGAGCTGGCGCAGGTGGCTCAGCGGCGTCGCGCCCGCCGGTAGAGGGAAATCGGGGAAACGGTAGCCGAGATCGGAAAGGGTGAACTCGCACTGCTCGGCGATGCGCCGGGTGTTGGCGATCGCCTCGGGGAGGTCGCGAAAGAGCGCGGCCATCGCCCGCGGCGATTTGAGATGGCGCTCGGCGTTCTTGAGCAGCTTGCGCCCGGCGGCGTCGAGCGTGGTCTTCTCGCGGATGCAGGTGAGGACGTCGAGCAGCGGCCGGCCTTCGGGCGTAGCGTGGCGGACATCGTTGGTAGCGACGAGCGGAAGACGGAAGTGCCGGGCGAGATCGACCAGCACCCGGTTGAGCCGCTCCTCGTCGGGATCGAGATGGCGCTGGAGGTCGAGGTAGAGGCGGCGGGGAAACAGGCCCCGCAGCAGTTCCAGCAGGTTGTTCGTTGTTAGGTTGTTGGTTGTTAGTCTGCCCTTCCCCACTCCTTCCCCAACACCGTAACAACCTAACAACCTAACAACCTCCGGCAGAGCCGTGGGGCGGTACAGACAGATCAGCCCCGCGGTGCGGCCTTCGAGGTCTCCCCACGTCGCCACGCCCTCGCCCTTGGGGGCGCGCAGCTTGGCGTCGGTGAGGATGCGGCAGAGGTTCTGGTAACCGGTGCGATTGGCGGCGAGCAAGTAAAGAGAGGTCGTCAGGTTGTTGGTTGTCGGGTTGTTAGGTTCCGGAAGAGGATTCCGTATTTCGCCAACACCGCAACAACCCAACAACCTCACAACCTGCACTTCAGCTCCGACGATCGCCCGCAGGCCCGCGGCTTGCGCCGCCTTGTGGAAGCGCGGCGCGCCGTAGACACCGTCGCCATCGCCGAGGGCGATGGCCGGATAGTCGAGCGCGGCGGCACGTTCGATCAGCTCCTCCGGCAGCGACGCGCCGCGGAGGAAGCTGAAGGCGCTGTGGGTGCGCAGCTCGAGGTAATCGGGTGATGGGTGTCGGGTGATGGGTGTCGGGTGATGGGTGTCGGGTGATGGGTGTCGGGGGTTGGGTGTCGGATGTCGGGTGTCGGGTGTTGGCGTATTCGGCATCAATCCGATTCCTTGGGTTTTGCGAGGGCCTTTCGCAGGGTGTGTAACTGTCTGCTCAATGAGGTCGATTGTCGCAGGAGCCGTTCGGTCGCTTCGGCGGATAGGTAGCCAAGGCGTCGGGCAATCTCGATCTGGGTTTCCATCTCGGCTACGGATGCCTGCGCTATCGAGAGATGATGGAGGTATTCCTTCAGATGCCAACGAGTGTGACCTTCCGCGATATTCGAGGGAATTGATACAGCCGCTCGTTGCAACTGGGCAGCGAGTCCATAAATCTCATGCCTCGGAAAGGTGCGTGTGGAGGAGTAAATCTGCTCGACTAGGTCCATTCCCATTTGCCAAACCCGCAAATCACGAAAGCTTCGGATAGCCATTGCCTTCTCCTTTCTTTATCCAGCACCTGAGCCCCGACACCCAACACCGGCAATCCTAATCGTAGCTTCCCGCCACGAACCACCGGTCACGATCCTGGTACACGCGATAGACGCCGCCGTCGCTGAGCTGCAGGTCGTAGTAGTCGCGGGTGTAGGCGCCGTCGTGCCACCATTCGCCGCTCAGGCGCCAGGGGCCGGCGCACGAAACCACGCGGCCGCTGAGACCGTCGCCGCGGACGAAGTCGAGCCGCCCGCGGTCGTGGTGCACCTCCAGCGGCCGCGGCGGCCGGATGGCGCGAAGGGCCAGGGGGAGCGGGGGGTTGGGGGTTGAGGGGTTGGGGGTTAGGGGCCCATCCTCCTCTCCTCCCGTAACCCCGTAACCTCGTAACCCCCTGACCCCATAATCTTCCAAGCCGTACTCCTCCGGTCGGTGCGAATCGGCGACGGCGGGAGCGCCGACGCGATCGGCGCCGCAGAGGACGGAGAGACGGGCCAGAGTGACGGCGAGACGCTCGGGGGCCGGGCCGTCGGGGCGGAAGAGATCGAGCTGGGCGGCGCGCAAGCGCTCGGGTACGGCGTTGAGCCGGATGGTCTCGACCGGGGCCGAAGGCGGCTGCGCCTCGAGGTGCAAGCGAGCCAGCGCCAGCAAGGCTTTGACGTCGTTGCTCGGCGCCGCCACCACGACCGTGCGCTCGTCGCGACCGCGAGTCGTCAGGCCGAGGGAGAGTCGCAGGTCGCCGCACACCAGACCGCGCACCGCGAGACGAGCCGTCAGCCGATCGAGCAGGGCGCGCAGGACGAAGAGAAACGGCTCGAGGTTCTCGATGCCGTAGTCGTGCTCGCTGCTCTCTTCGAAGCACGACGGCGCCGGGCGCGGTACCAGCGGTTGCTCGTCCTCGCCCCGCGCCCGCCGGGCCAGTGCCAGCCCTTCCGGCCCCAGGCGGGTGGCAACGCCGCTCGCGGGCAGAGCCGCCAGATCGCCGATACGACGAATGCCCCAACGCTGCAGCGTCGCCGCCAGGGCCGGGCTCGGCGCCAGCAGGTTGACCGGTAGCGGGGCGAGGTAGGCCCATTCCTCGTTGGCGGGAATCACCGTCACGCCGCCGCCCTGGCGCGCGGCGAGGGACGCCGCGATCTTCGAGCCGGCCACGCCGACGTGGGCCGGCAGGCCGACTCGCTCGGCGCGCACGGCCAACGTCTGGGCCAGTTGCTCCTCGCTCTCGAACAGAGCTCCCGAGCCGGCGACGTCGAGATGCACCTCGCCGTCGGTTGTCTCTTCGACCCGGGGCGAGAACGAGTAGGCCACGTCGGCAAGAGCGGCCCGGGCGGCGCGGCGGCAGTCGGGCGAGACCTGACGCGTGACGAGATCGGCGCAGATGGCCTGCCCCTGCGCCACGCTGAGGCCGGCGACGAGGCCGTGGCGCGCGGCCGGGGCCGACACGGCGATGATCAACGCCCGCGACCCGCATCCTTCGCTGATTGCCACCGTCGCTCCGTATAGCTCGGGCTCGGCGCGCAACACCGCCGCCAGCGGGAAGTCGGGCACGTGGAGGCAGGCGAGGCGCATCGGGAAAAGCGAAGTCAAAAGTCGAGAGTCGAAAGTCGCAAGCCGGAAGAGGAGTAGGGCGCGGCTTGTAACGCGACCCGATGCCCCGGCGCGCCGAGCTTGTTGCGGGTGACGGAGAGCTGCAGCTGCAGGCCGTCGAAGAGGGGCCAGGCTCCACGGCTCCATTGCCGTTGCCGGGCCGCCACCTCGAGGCTCATGGAGGCGAAGCTGCCGGCGAGTCGGCGGTCGGCGACGATGGTCAGCACGGCGCCGGCGCGTTCGGCTGCCCGTGCCAGGCGGGGCCAGACCGGCACGCGCAGCTGCCGTGGAAGAGGCGCGCCGAGGTCGACCGCGACGAGGCCGAAGCCGCCGGCTGCGAGAATCAGCTCGGCACAGCGCAGACCTTCCTTCAGGCTCGGCGGGCGCACCCACAGCAGGCGGGTCAGCTCGACTCCGGCCATGTACGCCGTGGCCGGATGCAGGGCATCGGGGAGATCGACCAGGGCGGTGGCCTCGCTCCGGCGCGTGGCGGCGGCAAGAAAGGCGAGCAGCAGGGCCGTCTTGCCGCCGCTGACGGGGCCGCAGATCTCGCTCAGGCGCCCGCGCGGCAAGCCCCCACCCAGCACGCCGTCGAGCGCGGCGATGCCGCTCGGAAGACGGCGCACCGGCTCTCCCGCCAGTCCCAAACGGACGCTGCCGGGAAGCTCGAGCGAGGCCAACACGCGCCCGGCGGCGCTGGGTGAGGTGGCGACCAGCACGCAGCGATCTTCGCTTAATTTTCGCCAGCGGTCAATCGGGGAATTATGTCTGGTTCCTGCGAGCCTTCCCCTCCCGTCCTTGCCAGCGGCAAGGCGAAGCAATCTCGCCCGCTGCCCGCTGGACAGTGGCCGCCGGGGTCTCTGCTACGGACGACGAGATTGCTTCGTCGCTCTGCTCCTCGCCATGACGAATGCACGTCCCTGCCAACTTCCAACCGGGAAACGACGATCCGATCAGCGGCCGTGACCAACCAATCACGACTCCCGAGCACACGCACGATCTCACGCGCACGACGCGAGCGGCTTCGATCCGGGGTCATCCGCCGCGGCAACGCGGCCAAAGCGGTGGTGCCGCTGCACGGTCCATGGTACATAGAGTCGGAAGATGGCTGCGAAGATTTTGGTCGTCGAAGACGAGCCCGATATCATGCGAATCATCACCCACGCGCTGACGGCGTCGGGGTACCAGGTGGTGCACGCGTATGGCGGGGAGGACGCGATTCGGAAGGTGAAGGCGCAGATGCCCGATCTGGTGCTGACCGACCTGGCCATGCCCAAGGTCAGCGGCGTGGAGGTCATTAACGCCATCAAGAAGGATCCGGAAACGCAGCACATCCCGATCGTTGCGGTCACCGCTCACATGTGGGACGGCATCGCGCAGTCGGCCGGGCAGGTCGGTGTCGACGGCTTCATCTCCAAACCGTTCAACATGAAGCAGCTGCTGGCCGCGGTGGAGAAGTACCTGCCGAAGCCCGGTTGAATGCGGGTGCGTCGCGGCGGAACCTCCGGGCGAGATCCCCGTGCGCGCGCAAAGCCCCACTGCGGGCAGGGATGAGGTGAATCAGGAGGGCGTCGCGCGCGTGGTGCTGCTGCCGGCCGTCGGCGGGCTCGGCGAGCTCGATTACCGCGTGCCGCCGGCGTTGCGCCGCGCCGATCTGGTCGGTTGCCGGGTGCTTCTCCCGCTCGGGAACCGGCGCGTCGCCGGCGTGGTGTGCGAGCTCGTCGGCGCGCCGGCGCGGGAGAAGTTGAAGGACGTCGAGGCGGTGCTGGACGACGTGCCCGTTCTCGATCTTCCGCTGCTCGATCTCTGCCGCTGGATGGCGGACTACTACCTCGTCCCCCTCGCCGAAGCGGTGGCGACGGCTTTGCCGGCGCCGCTGCGGATCGAAACCGAGCGCGCGGCGAGTCTGACCGACGCGTTCCCGGAGACGGCGAATGCATCCGAGCGGGAGCGCGAGCTGATCGCGGCGTTGCGACCCGGCCGCCAGACGGTGGGCGCGTTGGCGCGCAAGCTGCGCCTCGCCCCGGCCGAGCTGAACCGGCGTTTGCAGGCGCTGCGACGCAAGGGCTGGGTGGAGGTGAGCGAGACGTTGCGGGAGCACGCCCCCACCAAGCACCTGCGCTTCTATCAGGCCGTGGCGCGGCCCGGCGCGGCGGCCGAGCTGAAACGGCGGCCGGCGCTGGCGGCGCTGTACGGCTACCTGCGCGAGCATCCCTTGCGTCGCGCCAGCGCGCGCGAGCTGCGGGACAGCTTCCCCAACGCCGCCGCCAAGCTGCGGGCGTTGACCGCGGCGGGCCTGGCTCGTTGCCACGAAGAGGAGGTCTACCGCACGGTGAGCGGCCCGCCGCCGCCGGACCGAAGCGTCACGCCGACGGAAGATCAGCGCCAGGCCCTGGCGGCCATCGCCGAGACGGCGGGTTTCGCTCCGTTTCTGCTCTGGGGCGTAACCGGCAGCGGCAAGACCGAGGTCTACCTGCGCGCCGTCGCCGAGGTCTTGCGCCGCAACCAGACCGCGCTGGTGCTGGTGCCCGAGATCTCGCTGACGCACCAGCTCGTCGATCGCCTGCAGGCGCGCTTCGGCGAAAGGGTGGCGGTGCTGCACAGCGGTCTGAGCGCCGGCGAGCGCTGGGACGAGTGGCGCCGGATCGCGCGCGGCCAGGCCCCCATCGTCGTCGGCGCGCGCTCGGCGGTGTTCGCGCCCTTGCCGCGGCTCGGTCTGATCGTCGTCGACGAGGAGCACGACTCGTCGTACAAGCAGGACGAGGGGATGCGCTACCACGGTCGTGACGTGGCGGTGGTACGCGCCCGCGGCGCCGGTTGTCCCGTGGTGCTGGGCTCGGCGACGCCTGCGATGGAGAGCTACGCCAACGCGCAGAGCGGGCGCTACCGGCTGCTCGAGCTGCGCCAGCGCGTGGAGGCGCGCGCGCTGCCGGCGGTGGAGCTGGTCGATCTGCGTCACGGCGGTGGCCAGCGAACGAGGGGCAAGGCGGGAGCGCTGGTGCTCACCGCCGACCTCGTCGCGGCGCTGCACGCCAACCTGGCCGCGGCGGGGCAGAGCCTGGTGTTCCTCAACCGCCGCGGCTTTGCCAGTGTCATGCAGTGCCACGCCTGCGGCGAGGCCATCAGCTGTCCCAACTGCTGCGTGGCGCTCACCTACCACCGCGCCTGGCGCGCGCTGCGCTGTCACCACTGCGACCACACCGTCCCGGTGCCGCAGCACTGCCCCGTCTGCGGCGAAGCGGCGCTGGCGAGCTGGGGCGCCGGCACCGAGCAGGTGGAGGCGACCTTGCGCGAGCTGCTGCCGGGGGCGCGGGTGGCGCGCATGGATCGCGACACGATGGCGCGCAAGGGAGCGCAGCGGGCGTTGCTGGCGGCGTGGGAGAAGGGGCAGCTCGACGTCCTGATCGGCACGCAGATGATCACCAAGGGACACGACATTCCCGGCGTCACGCTGGTCGCCGTGCTGCAGGCCGATCTGTCGCTGAACTTCCCCGACTTCCGCGCCGCCGAGCGGACCTTCCAGCTGCTCACGCAGGTGGCGGGACGCGCCGGGCGCGGCGATCGCGCCGGGCGCGTGATCGTGCAGACGCTGCAGCCCGAGCATTTCAGCTTGCGGCACGCCGCCGAGCACGACTTTGCCGCCTTCGCGGCGGAGGAGTTGGCCCACCGCCGCGAGCTCGGCTATCCGCCGTTCTCGCGGTTGGCGTTGCTGCGGGTGGAAGGCGAGCAGCTGCCCGTGGTCCAGCGCCTGGCGCAGACCGCGGCCGAGCACCTGCGGCGCGGGGGAGACCGTCGTCTCGTCGTGCTGGGGCCGGCCCCGGCCCCGATCGAGCGGCTGCGCGGCCGTCACCGCTGGCAGCTGCTCTGCCGCGCCGCCAGCGGGGCGTTGCTGCGGCAGCGCCTGGCGGCAGCCCGCGAGCAGCTGCGTCCGGCGGCCCGTGCTGCCGCGGTTCGAGTGCTCGTCGACATCGATCCGCAGAGCATGTTGTGAAGAAAAGGTTCAAGGTCAAAGGGGAAAGGTCAAAGCCGGACATGGAAAAGGTTCAAGGTTCAAGGGGCAAGGCCCAAGGGGGACAGAGCAAACGAACTTACCACCCGGCTGGCTCGTGTTGATTCCGATCGGTGAAGCGTTTACACACTTAGAGCAATGGCATTGCGGAAGATTCTCAAGTTTCCGGCGCCGGTCTTGAAGGAGAAGGCGGCGCCGGTGCCGAATATCGACGGCGGTGTGAGCGAGCTGATCACCGACATGGTCGAGACCATGTACGCCGCCCCCGGAGTCGGTCTGGCGGCGCCGCAGGTGGGGGACGGCCACCGGATCATCGTCGTCGACGTCGACCACGAGGAGCCCGGCAAGCATCTGCTCAAGCTGGTCAACCCCGTGATTGCCGAGGCCGAGGGCCAGGTGATCTGGGAGGAAGGCTGTCTCAGTGTCGTCGATTACAAGGCCGAGGTGCGGCGCGCGGCGCGCGTGCTGGTGAAGGCATGGACCCTGGATCAGAAGGAGATCGAGATCGAGGCCGACGATCTGCTCGCGGTGGCTCTGCAGCACGAGATCGATCACCTCGACGGCAAGCTGTTCATCGACCGCATCAGCCGCCTCAAACGCGACCTCTACAAGCGCAAGATCAACAAGATGATCCGCGAGGGCATCCCGCTGGAGTCGAAATCCGCCGAAGGAGGCATATGAAGCGTCCTTGTTTTTTCTCCGAGCTTTCGACTATCAACTATCGACTATCGACTCTCTGCCAATGACCATCGACTGGTACTACAACCGCAAAGGTTGAACGACCTGTGGTCGGGCGCAAGAGTTTCTTGCGCGAAAGAAGATCGAGCCGAAGGTCGTTGCCGACGCCAAGAAGGAGCGCTTCGGCGCCGCCGAGGCGCTGGCGATGGCGCGGGCGGCGAGCGAGGTCTACGTGGCCAAGGGCAAGAAGGTGGTGCACTTCGACCTGAAGCGCGACCGCCCCGGCGACGACGAGCTGCTGGCGCTGCTGCTGGGACCGAGCGGCAACCTGCGCGCGCCGGCGATGCGCGCCGGCAAGCTGCTCCTGGTCGGTTTCGAGCCCGAGATCTTTGGGAAGATTCTCGGTTGACTACCCGAACGCGTCCGTGGACGTCTCTACGGCCGCGCGTCGGCGCCGACGATCTGAGTCACACGCTCCCGACCGTCGCCCTGCAGCAGCTGCCCCAGACCGCGGCACAGGTCCATCGGCAGCGTCGGACCCTGGTAGATCATACCGGTGTAGACCTGCACCAGCGAAGCGCCGGCGCGGATCTTCTCGTAGGCGTGCTCGGCGGTGAAGACGCCGCCGACGCCGATGATCGGTAGGCGGCCACCGCTGAGCTGGTAGACACGGCGAATCATCTGCGTCGCCAGATCGCGCAGCGGCGCGCCGCTGAGACCGCCGGCCTGGTCGACGGGATGTGTCAACAGATCGCGCCGGATCGTCGTGTTGGTGGCGACGATGCCGTCGGCGCGCAGTCGCTCGATGGTTTGCACCGCCGCCGCCAGGTCGTCGTCGGCCATGTCGGGAGAGAGCTTCACCAGCAACGGCCGGCGCGGCGACAGCCGATCGTTTTCCGCCTGCAACGCGGTGAGCAGCTCCGCCAAGTGCGTCTGCGCTTGCAAGTCGCGCAGGCCCGGGGTGTTGGGCGAGCTGACGTTGACGACGACGTAGTCGGCGAGCGGCGCGAGCAGGCGGAAGCTGGCTTCGTAGTCCTTTACCGCCTCGGCCAGCGGCGTGACGCGCGACTTGCCGAGATTGATTCCGAGAGGAACGCGCCGCTGGCCGCGGTCGAGACGGCTCAGGCGCGCGGCGACGTCCGCGGCGCCGGCGTTGTTGAAGCCGAGACGATTGATCAGCGCCCGCTCGTCGACGAGACGGAAGATGCGCGGCCGCGGGTTGCCGGGCTGCGCCTGCGCCGTGACCGTGCCCAGCTCGGCGAAGCCGAAGCCGAGACCCGGCCAGACCAACGGAGCGCGGGCGTCCTTGTCGAAGCCGGCGGCGAGGCCGATCGGGTTGGGAAAATCCAGCCCCCAAAGTCGCTGCCGCAATGCGGGCGACGTGTGCGGGGCGCAGCGCGACAGCACCGGCTGCGCCGCGATCAGCAGGTCGAACACGAGCCGGTGCGCCGTCTCGGCGTCGAGATGGAACAGCAGTGGCCGGATGGCGCCGTACAGTCTCTGCCGGATGCTCGCTGGATTGGAATCGGACACGTGTCTCACCTGGGCGGACGAGCTTGCCGGCGGGGTGAAGCCCGCGCCCTACGATTCGGCCGCGGGCGGAGCGCTGGCCCCAGCGGCGCGAGCCGTCAAAACCGCGCGGACCGCCTCTTCGCCGGCGATCTTGCCCCACCCCAGAGCGCATAGGAGGCCCATACCGGGCAGGTAGCCCGGACCCCCCGGGCCGGAGAGGCCCACCGCGCTGCCGCCTCCGGCGTAGAGATTGGGGACGGGGGTGCCGTCCGCGCGCAGTACCCGGGCGGCGGTGTCGATCTTCAGCCCGCCCTGGGTGGCCAGCAGGGCGCCGGTGACGCGGGCGCCGTAGAATGGCGGGACCATCGGCTCGCCGGCAATCAGGCGGCCGAAGGTTCCGGCGATACGGCCCACGGTGGCATTGTAGTCTGCGATCGTGGCGGCGAGGGCCGCGGGATCGAGCTGGAACTGATTGGCGAGGCTGCCGATGTCGGCGCCGCGCCGCAGGGTGCGCGGCACGATCTCCCGTTCGAAACGCGGATCGTGCTGCTGCGCAATCTTGAGGATGCGCGCGTCGAACACCTCGTACGCCAGGCGGCCGGGTTGCGCCCGCACCCGCTCGGCCACCGCCGCCAGATCGCCGGCCTCATCGGCGAAGCGCTTGCCTTGCTGGTTGACGATGACCGCGCCCAGCCCGATGAGGGTGCTCGGCAGCACGTAGTTGGACCCAACGGCAACCGTCGGATGAGCGTGAAAGGCATCCAGGTGCTCGCAGGCCGCTTGGACCTCCGCGCCCCACCGCAACGCGTCTCCCTTCTGTCCGGCAACACCGGCATAGGCGGCGCCGGCAATCCCGGGGCAGTGCTGCTTCACCAGCTCGTCGTTGGCGCCGAAACCATCGCAAGCGAGAATCACCGTCCGGCAGCGGACGTTTGTCGGGCTCTTCTTCGGCAGCCTCACCTGCAACCCGAGGACGGCCCCATCGGCGTCGTGCCACAGCTCGAGCACCGGCGCGCCGAGACGAAGGGCGGCGTTGGACTGCCGGCCGAGGCGCGAGACCAGGTGCTCGACCAGGGCCGAACCGGTGTGACCCGCGACCACGTGCATCCGGTGCTGGCGATGCCCGGTTCGTAGAATGTAGTGCTCGAGCTCGAAGACGAGGTTGACCCGGTCGCTCAGCCACTCGATCAACTCCGCGGACGACGCGCACAGCCGGCGCGTCAGCGCCGGATCGCTCCGATCACCGTTGTGCTCGAACACGTCGCGCGCGAAATCCTCCGCCGTGTCGGCCAACCCGGCCTCGCGCTGCAACCGCGTCCCAGCGGCGGGGATGGCGCCATCGGTCAACGCGGTGTTGCCCCCGGCGATCTTGGCCCGTTCCCAGACGGCGACGCGCAGATCCGGGTGGTCGGCCGCCAGTGCCGCCGCCAGGCCGCAGCCGCCGGCACCGATGATCCCGATGTCGACTTCGTCATGCCAGCGCGTTTCCGGGGTCGCCAAGGACATAGCAAGCCTACGATAGCAGACCTGCCTCCGAGACGGCTACTATATTCTTAGCGGTCGCGGGTTGCCCGCGGCTTCCGATGAGGGAAGGAAGAAGGGCAACGGGGGAAGGCGGGCCGGAACGAGACACGAGCGGGGAAAGAAAGGCGTGGACCCGAGCGTGCCCTCGCGCTAATCTCGGTCACGGTACTGGTTCGAGCGCACAGGCTCCGCGGCCGGTCGCGACTCACGGGGAGTCCCGGCCGGTGGACCAGGCCGGGAGGCGGCAGTCGGCGGCCGTCGCCCGGCAGGCGAGGCATGGGCTCGCCCCATGGTCGGCGCGCCGAGAAAGGAGGTGGTCCAGACATGTATTCCACTACGGTGAGCTGTGAGGTGGTGGCCCCTTAGGCCAACCCACGAGGTGAGGGGCGAGCCGCGGAGCGCGACGGGCGCGTGGCTGTCGGCGATTGGCCGGCAGCGGTCAACGCGCGTCGCGGTCGGCTTTCGTGGCGCGCTCGCACGAACCAGCTTCGTGCACACTTCCGTGCGTTCGCCTGGGGACCCAGGCACCACGAGCCCCGGTAGCTCCCGCGTAACTCACCCGCGGGGCGGCCTCGCGCCGCAGCAGCTACCGGGGTTTTCCTATCCGCCGCGAATCGCGTGTGTGGAATCGTGATCGTGAACGCCGCGGCGCAAATCAGAACTTGTAGGCGGTCACCTCGATCTTCTTGTCCGGGAAGAGTCGTTCGACGACCAGGGCGACCTTGCCGTTGAGCTCCGCGAAACGCGGCGCGGCGGCGCGGATGATCCCCGCCGTGCGGATCTCCATGCCGTCCCCGTCCCGTGCCATGGCGTAGCCGCGTAGCTCGACGACCAGATGCTCCTTGTCCGGCGTCGTCACCTCGTGCACGGCGTTGGTTTCGCCGGGACCGAACGGGCCGACGAACACCCAATCGGTGCCGTGGGCCTTGCCCGCGATCGGCGAGCTCGACGCGGTCGTGCTGCGGTACTCGATCTTGAGACGCTCGCCGCCCTGCACCTTGCCGAGCGGTTCGGTGGCGGCGGTGCCGCTGACGCTGAAGAGGGGTTGCAGCTCCATGGCGAGGAATCTCCCGGCTCGTGCGGCTAGTAGTGGTGGATCCGCTCGACGTAAATGTACTCGATCCGCCCGCTGTCGCTGACGAACACGTTGAGCGCGAAGCTGACCAAGCCGAGCAGCAGCGCCCCGACGACGGCGGACCAGAAGCCGTGGACGGCGAAACCGCGGACTACCCCCGAGGTGAGCCAGAGCATGAAGCCGTTGATGACGAAGGTGAACAGCCCGAGGGTCAACAGGTTGATCGGAAAGGTGATGAACAGCACCAGGGGACGCAGGAACGCGTTCAATACGCCGAGGACCAGCGCGGCGACGAAGACCGAGCCGACACCCTGGATCTCGATCCCGCTGATCAGCTGGCTGATCAACCAGAGGCCGAACGCGGTGACGAACCAACGCACGACGAGGCCGCGCATGCCCCTGCTCTTGACACGGACCGCGGCGCGGCTCAAGGGCCGGCCTCTTTTCTTGATTGTCGTGGAGCGAGCGACTCGCTATCGTGCCCCCATGCGACCCGGTTCCATGGCCGGTCCCGGCGATCCGGCGACGGCCGCTCGATGGCACGCTGATCTACTATGTCCGAAAATCTGCGTGCGGCGCGAAGATTTTCACGACCGACCACGCCCGACACCCGACGCCGGACGCCCGACATGGCTTGCGGGCGAAGCCCGGTCTACGTGGGGGGCATGAGCCCGCGCCGCCCGGCGCGACCGGGTTTCCCGCGCCACGCCGGCGATGTCCTGACCCTGTTGCGCATCGGTCTCACCCCGGCGTTCGTGTTGCTGGTGCTGCGTGGCGACGGCGGCGGCGCGGCCGCTTGGCTGGCCGTGGCCGTTTTCGCCGTGATCGCGGCCAGCGACTTCTTCGACGGCCGCCTGGCGCGGCGGGCCGGCAAGCCGCGCTCGAGCGGTCGGGTGCTCGACCACGGCGCCGACATTTTCTTCTTGCTCAGCGCGTTGGCGAGCTACGTCGCGCTGCGGCAGACCCCGTGGTGGGTGCCGGCCGCGGTGGCGGCGTCGTTTGCCACCTACGCATTGAGCTCGTGGGCGGACGCCGAGAGGCCGCTGCGCCCGAGCCGGCTCGGGCACATCGGCGGCGTGCTCAACTACGTCCTGGTCGGCGTGCTGGTGTGCAACGACACGGCGGCGCTGCGGCTGCTTCCGCCGGAGGTGCTGACGGTGCTGTACCTCGCCGTGCCCGTGTACTGCGGCGGCGCGATCGTCGAGCGCGTGCGGTGGCGTGCGCCGCTGTTGCCGCCGCAGACCGCCGACGGTCGTCGCGACTGAGCCGCCCGTTTGCCGCGCTCGTTCACCGGCCGCACACAGGCCGGGGCCGGCCGATGTCGGGCGGCCAACGCTTGAGCTTGACTCGCGGAGCGCTGGCCAGTAGAAGCGGTCCACGATCAGGTCCCGAGAAGTTTTCGGGGCGAAAATAGGGAAGGGGGTGAGAGGCCCCCGCTGCCCCGCAACTGTATGGGGGGACGAGTGCCGCACGAGCCACTGTCCGGAGAGCCGGGTGGGAAGGCGCGGCACGAGGAAGATCCCCGAGCCAGGAGACCTGCCTGATCGAGATGAGCCGAGCGGTACTCCCGAGGGGGAGGTAGCGGCTGGTCCGATCTCACGCGAGCCCGATCAGCCTCGATTCCCCTGCGGGAGTCGGGGCTTTTTTGATGCGGCGACGGGACGCGACGAATCACGGACTTCTCCTTTCATTGGCGGCGAAACGGCCGGGAATGCTGGCGCTCGCCGTCTCTCTGGCGCTGCATGCAGTGCTGTTCGGGCTCGCCCGCCAGCGATTTCCGGCTCGTTCGGCGCCACCGCCGCTGATCCAGGTGTTCCTGCTGACCGGGGCTGGCGGCCCGCTGGCGGGCGCGTCAGGCGACGGCACGAAGGTCGCGGTCGCCGAAGCGGCGGCCAGGCCGGTCAGCGTTCCGGATCCCGCGCCCGTGCGGGCAAAACATCGGCGGCCAAGCCGAGTCTCGCCGCGGCGACGCCGGAGGGCGGTCGCGGTATCTGTCGCGTCGCCCGACGAAGGCGGCACAACGGGTCGGGCAAGCCGCACTGAAGCGAGCGCCCCGCCGGCCGCGGCTGCCGGCGCGGTCTCGCGGTCGGCTGGAGCGGGCGGAGGTGCTCGGGGCGGGGGAGGGCGTCGCGGCCGCGGCGGCGACGGTGCCGGCGATCAGCGTGCCTCCTGCGTCTATTGCCCAGCGCCCCGCTATCCGTTGATCGCGCGGGCGCGCGGGTGGCAGGGCACCGTGCGCGTCGGCTTGTCGGTGTCGGCGGACGGGAGCGTGACCGAGGCCAGCCTGCGCGAGTCCTCGGGTTACCGCGTTCTCGATCGCGCCGCCGTCGCCGTGGCCCGCCGCAGCCGCTTTGCGCCGCCAGCCAGCCGCGGCATGCCCAGCCCGCTGCGCGGTCGGATCGATTATCTCTTTCGGCTGTCCAATTCGCTTACAGGGGAGGGAGGATGAGAGGAACCGTTCTGTTGAGCATCTTCACCGCGATGCTGTCGATGGCGCCACGATGCGTCGTCGCGGCGGAGCAACCGGAGGAGCAGACACTCGGCACCGTGGTGGTCACGGCGACGCGAACCAAGGTGCCGCTGGAGTCGGTGACCAGCTCGATCTCCGTAGTCTCGCACCGGGACATTCAGAACGCCCAGTCCCCCACCGTGATCGAGTCGTTGCGAGCGGTGCCTGGCGTCGACGTGTCGCAGTCGGGCTCGCCGGGCTCGACGGCCAGCGTGTTCATCCGTGGCGCCGATGCGGATCAGTCGCTCATCCTGATCGACGGTGTCGAGGTCAACAGCGCCACGCTGGGCGGGTTCAACTTCGGCAACATCACGACCGACGGAGTCGACCGCGTCGAGGTCCTGCGCGGAGCGGGCGGCACGTTGTACGGGTCGGAGGCCGTCGGCGGCGTGATCAACGTCATCACGCGAAAAGGCGAAGGCACGCCCCATCTGTCGTTGAGCAGCGCCGGCGGCAACATTGGAACCGCCTCGCAACAGGGTCGTGTCGCCGGCCGGTCGGGGATCGTGTCGTACGCGGTGTCGCTGGGGTACTTCACGACGGCGGGCTTTCGCCCGGTCAACGACGACTTCTCGAATCTCACCAGCGCCGCCCGGGTGGATGTCTCCGTGCTCGAACACGGCACGTTGCGCGCCTTCTGGCGCTCGGCGAACTCCAGCCTCGGCCTCGCCGACAACGATATTGGCAACGGGTACGGCGATTTTCTCGATCCCAACGCGCGCCAGCGCGACGAGTTCTACCTTGCCAAGGGCGAGTGGGAGCACACGCCGGTGCCGAACCTGACGTACCGAATCTCGGGTGCCTACAGCCGCACCGTCAACGTCTTCTCGGACCAGATCGACCCGCAAGTCCTCACCTCGCCCAACTTCTTCGGCGACGCCTTCTTTCTCACCCACTTCCGCGTTCCCAACGAGATCGCCGTGGCGGAAACTCAAGTGAACTACGCCGAGGGAGAGGTCGGCCTCAGCACCGTTGGGTTCGAGTTCAAGGAGAAGTCCGGCAAACTGGAATCCATCAATCTGGACGGCAGCGTCGACCGTTTCGATCGCAGTCGCGCCAACTACGCCGGGTATGCTCAGCAGCAGATCTACCTGCTCGACGATCGCCTCGCGGCCGTCGCGGGATTTCGCGTCGACGGCAACCAGGACTTCGGCCGCGAGGTCAGCAGCTCGTGGTCGATCGGCTACGTGGAAGACTGGGGTGCCGCGGGCCGCTGGGACACGCACGTGAAGGGCGGCTACGCGGAAGGTTTCCGCGCGCCGACCTTCAACGAGCTCTTCTATCCCCAGTCGGGCAACCGGAACCTCGACGCCGAGACCTCGAGTGAGTACGACGGCGGCGTCGAGCAGCACCTGGGGAGCCGATGGCTGTCGGTCGAGGGGACGTACTTCACCCGCCGGACGAAGAACCTGATCCAGTTCGCGCCGGTGGCGCAATGCCCCGGGGCGGTGGTGCCGCCCGGCGTGTCGTTCACCGGCTGCAACGTTGGGCGTGCCGACGTAGGCGGCGTCGAGGCGGCGATCGGGGTGGGGCCGGTTCTGGGGCTGTCGCTGCGTGGGAGCTACACGTATCTGGACTGGAACCTTTCCGGCGGCGGCGCCCTGCTGCGGCGGCCGCACAATCGCATGGCGACCACGGTCAACTACCAGCGAGAGCATCTGCTGCGGGCCTCGGACCGGTTCGACGCCAATGTCAACGTCGTGTTCGTCGGCGAGCGCAGCGATCTGGACCCGCTCACGTTTCAGAGCGTCAACAATCAGCCCGCGTACGACCGTGCTGATTTGGCGCTGCGCTACGACACGCCCATCCTCGGCCGAGCGATCCGGCGGGCCGGCATGTTTGCCCGGATCGGCAACCTGTTCGACCGGAAGTATTCCGAGGTGCGCGGCTTTCGTTCGCCTCCCGTGAACGTGCTGGCCGGTGTGCGGCTGACGTTCTAGATTGATGCGCGTGAAGAGTCAGCACCGGCGTGGGTCGGTGATGCGGGCACGTCTGACCCTGCTCGCGGCTCCCCGTGCCCGCGCGGCGCTAGCTTGCCCGGGTGATCGGGGCGTCGCCGGAGACGGCCATCGAGCTCCCGTCCTCGGTTCACGAGCTCCGCCGGCCCTTCCGAGAGCAGGTCCGGGCGAAGTTCGGCAAGAAGCGTGGGCCGACCCTACGTTGACTATGGGCTGACCCGTGTGTTACCCGAGAACGTAGGAAGGTTACCTACCTGCCGTGCTGTTTCAATTTGCCAACGTACTAGTTTTCTTCATCCTTGCCGTGTTGTTCGTGGCCGGGATGTTGCTGCTGGGCAGCTTCCTGCGGCCGCAGAATCCGGAGCCACTGAAGCTCACCTCCTACGAGTGCGGCGAGCCCCCGGTCGGGAACGCCTGGATGAATTTCAACATCCGTTTCTATCTGGTGGCGCTGATCTTCGTCATCTTCGATGTTGAGATCGCATTCATATATCCGGTGACCGTCGTCTTTCGCGACTGGGTGCTCAAGGGGAACGGCTTGTTCGCCCTGGCGGAGATCCTGGCCTTTCTCGGCATCCTGTTCGTGGGCCTGGTGTACGTCTGGGCCAAGGGCGACTTGCAGTGGCTGAAGCGTGTGCCGGCCACGGCGGAGCCGGGGCCGGTGCGCAAGGCGGCTTGACGGCGCGGTGGGGGAAAGGGGAGACCATGTCGCTGATCAACAGCTTGCCCGAGATGGTGATCACCACCAAGGCGGACCAGTTTCTCAACTGGACACGCAAGTCCTCCGTTTGGTGGATGCTCTTCGGCCTGGCCTGTTGTGCGATCGAGATGATGCAGACCCAGGGGCCGCGGGCCGACGTCGACCGTTTCGGCACCGCGCCGCGCGCGGCACCGAGGCAATCGGACCTGATGATCGTGGCCGGCACGCTGACGATGAAGATGGCGCTGCGCACCAAGCTGCTCTACGAGCAGATGCCGGAGCCGCGCTACGTGATCTCGATGGGTAGCTGCGCCAACTGTGGCGGCCTCTTCCAGCTGGCCTACTCGGTGTGCGACGGCGTCGACAAGGTCATCCCGGTCGACGTCTATATACCCGGCTGCCCGCCGCGCCCCGAGGCTCTGACCGAGGGAATCCTCAAGCTGCAGGAAAAGATGATGCACGAGAAATGGCTCGTGCGCGGGGCCGCGGAGCCTGCGGTGGCCTGACGCCTCTCCTTCTCCGCATGGATGCCACGGCGATTCATCAGCGCCTCAAAGAACGCTTTGGGGATGCAGTCGGCGATTGCGACTCGGCGGCGAAGGACCCGTGGATCGCGGTGCAGCCCGGGGCCATCGCCGCGGTCTGCCGGTTCCTCAAGGACGAGCCCGAGCTCGCTTTCGATTCCCTCTCGAACCAGTCCGGCGTCGACTACAACGCGAAGGACGCGATCGAGGTCGTCTATCATCTGTACTCGTACGCGCACCGCCATCCGCTCGTTCTCAAGGTGAGTCTGCCGCGCGCGAATCCGGTGGTGTCGACGGTGGAGCAGGTGTGGAAGGCGGCGAACTGGCTCGAGCGCGAGATCTACGACCTCCTGGGCGTGGTGTTCGAGGGGCACAGCGACCTGCGGCGGCTGCTCCTGCCGGAGGACTGGGTCGGCTACCCGCTGCGCAAGGACTACGTCGAGGCGGAGGAGTACCACGGCATCAGCACGCGGCGGGAGAGCATGTTGAAATGACGTTGCCGTCCGCTAAACGAGTGAAAAGGTAACGATGGGCCTGGCCGGTTACGAGATCGAGGTCGAGCAGGTTGCGGGAGCGGGCCTGACGACCGAAGAGATGACCCTGAACATGGGGCCGCAGCACCCGAGCACGCACGGCGTGCTGCGCTTCGTGGTCAAAGCCGACGGCGAGGTCATGATCGAGGCGATCCCCGACGTCGGCTACCTGCACCGCTCGATCGAGAAGATCGCGGAGAAGGTCGGCTATCACGGCTTCATGCCCTACACCGATCGCGTCGACTACGTCGCCGCCATGCTCTGCAACCAGGGGTGGGGCATGGTCTGCGAACGCCTGGCCGGCATCGAGGTGCCCAAGCGCGGCGAGTACTGCCGCGTGATCGCCTCCGAGTTCAACCGCATCTCCAGCCACCTGCTGGCGCTCGGCACCATGGTGCTCGACATCGGCGCCGCCACCCCGTTCTTCCACGCCATCCGCGAGCGCGAGCGGATCAACGACCTGCTCGAGGAGCTGTGCGGGGCGCGTCTCACCTACAACTACATGCGCATCGGCGGCGTGGCGTGGGATCTGCCGCCGGGCTTCGCGGAAAAATCGATCGCCTTTCTCGACCAGTTCGAGCCGTTGATCGACGAGTTCAACGACCTGGTCACGCTGAACAAGATCTACATCGAACGGGTGGCCGACGTCGCGGTGATCAGCGCCGAAGACGCCATCGACTACAACCTGGTCGGCCCCAACCTGCGCGCCTCCGGCGTCAAGTACGACGTCCGGCGCGACGAGCCCTACTCGGTCTACCCGGAGCTGGAGTTCGATGTGCCGATCGGCACTGGCGAGCAGGGGACCGTGGGCGACTGCTTCGACCGTTACATCGTGCGCATTCGCGAGATGGAGGCGAGCGTCAAGATCCTGCGCCAGTGCTTCCTGCAGATGCCCGACGGTCCGGTGATCGCCAAGGTGCCGCGCAAGTTCAAGCCGCCGGCGGGCGAGGCCTACGTCCGCGTCGAGAGCGCGCGCGGCGACATGGGCTGGTACGTGGTCAGCGACGGCAGCGAGTTCCCCTACCGTTGCAAGATTCGCACGGGCTCGTTCTCCGCGATGGGAATCATCGACAAGGTCAGCCGCGGGCTGATGATCGCCGACCTGGTGGCGGTGATCGCCAGCCTGGACGTCGTGGCGCCCGAGGTCGACCGTTGAACGGCGGCGATCGATAGGGAAGCGGACGCATGCAGGGCTTTCTCGATCGGTTGATGGCGCAAGGCTACTTCGCCGGCGTCCCCACCGACCTGGTCTACCTGGTCGGCATGGTCGTGTTCGGCCTTGTGGTGGTGCTCGGCTTCATCTTGACCGTGGCCGGCGTCACCACCTTCGTCGAGCGGCGGGTTTGGGCCCGCATCCAGTCGCGCGTCGGTCCCAATCGGGTCGGGCCGCAGGGCGTCCTGCAGTGGCTCGCCGACGGCATCAAGCTGCTGATGAAGGAAGACGTCGTGCCGGCGGACGCCGATCCGCGCCTGTTCCGGATGGCTCCCTATGTCGTGACGATGGGTTTCGTCGCCGCCTTCGTCGTCATCCCCTTCACCGGCCACCTGGTGATCGCCGACATGAACGTGGGTATCCTGTACCTCACCGCCGTTACCGCGCTGGTGGTGGTGGGGATCCTGATGGCGGGCTGGGCTTCGAACAACAAATGGTCGCTGATCGGCGGTATTCGTTCGGCCGCCCAGATCGTCAGCTACGAGATCCCGGCCGGTCTGTCGATCTTCCCGGTGGTCCTCGTCACCGGGACGTTGAGCATGCAGGGGACGATCCAGGCGCAAGGCTGGGCCCCTTACAGCTGGTTCGTCTGCAACAGCCCCTTCACCTTCGTGGCGTTCTTCATTCTGTTCATCTCGGCCCTGGCGGAGGGAAACCGCACGCCGTTCGACCTGCCGGAGGCGGAGTCGGAGCTGGTGGCCGGCTTCGTCACCGAGTACTCGGGCGTGCGCTATCTGATGTTCTTCCTGGTCGAGTGGGGCAATCTGTACATCATCGGGGCGTTGATGACGACGCTGTATCTCGGCGGCTGGCAGATCCCGCCGGTCACCAGCAACGTCTTGTTGCAGAACGTCCTCCAGTTCCTGACCTTCTTCGTGAAGTCGTACTTCTGGGTGCTGGTGGCGATGTGGATCCGCGCCACGCTGCCGCGGGTACGCGTCGACCAGCTGATGACCACGTGCTGGAAGTACCTGGTGCCGATCTCCTTCCTGAACTTGATCGGGCAGGCCGTCTGGGTCGTGCTGTTCCCCAACGGCAGCCTGGTGATGGCGGTACTGCTGATGCTGCTCGGCTTCGGCATCATCGGTTACTTTTTCCATCGCGTGCTGTTCCATCTGCGCCGGGCGCGGCCGCAGATGCAGTTCAGCCCGCTTGCCTGAGGCAGGGGAACGATGAGGACACACGGCTACATCGGCAACATCATACAGACCGCGACGACGGTGCTCGACGGGCTGGCGGTGACGTTCTCGCACTTCGTGCGCAAGCCGTTCACCGTGCAGTACCCCGATCGCACGGCGCTGCGGGTGCAGGACACGCTCCCGTTTCGCTACCGGGGCATTCTCGAGGTCGATCTCGAGATCTGCACCGGCTGTCTGGCGTGCGAGCGCGCCTGTCCGATCGACTGCATCGTGATCGATGCCAAGAAGGACCCGCAGACCAAGGCGATGTTGCTGACCCGCTTCGACATCGACATGGCCAAGTGCATGTACTGCGGGCTGTGCAGCGAGCCGTGCCCGACCGGGTCGATTCACCACACGCCCGAGTTCGAGGGCGCCGACTACTCGCTCGAGAGCCTGGTGCGCCGATTCGTGACCGAGCCGGTGGTGGCGTACAAGCCGAAGAAGGGGGGCGAGGCGGATCCCGAGATCGAACCCCTGCTGCAGCGGGGGTTGCGCTACGTCGAGGAGTTCGCGGCCCCGGAGACGAAGAAGGCGGCGGCGAAGCCGGCGGCGGTCGGCGGGGCCTGAGGCCGCGAGATCCCCCATGCTGGTTCGTCCTCTTTGCCCCTGCCCGTGTGCGGGCACGATCGTCCGGAGGCCGCGGTGAGCGCGCTGGTCTTCTACCTGATCGCGGGAGTCACCGTGGCGTCGGCCGCCGGCGTGGCTTTCTCGCGCAACATCCTCTACTCGGCGTTTGCCCTGATGGGCCTGTTCATGGGGGCGGCGGGCCTGTTCGTCATGCTCGCCGCCGACTTCGTCGCCGTGGTCCAGGTTCTGGTCTACGTCGGCGGCATCCTGGTTCTCACCCTGTTCGCGGTCATGCTGACGCACCGCATCTCGGATGTGAGGGTCTCGAATCGCTCCGTCGGCAGCCTTCCGGCTCTCTTCATCGTCGCCGCCATCGGCGCGGTGATGGCCAAAGCGGTGTTCGCCACCTCGTGGCACGCGATCTCGCCGCGGGTGGCGCAGCCGACGACCTATGGGATCGGCAACGCGCTGCTGACCGGGTACCTGCTCCCCTTCGAGGTGGCGTCGGTGGTGTTGCTGGCGGCGCTGATCGGCGCGGTGATGCTTTCGCGCAAGGAACTGAAGCCGGACGAGAGAGGGAGCAAGGGATGATCGGCCTCGACCATTACCTCGTCGTCAGCCTGATCGTGTTTGCCCTCGGCTTGTTCTGCGTGCTCACCCGCCGCAACGCGATCGGCGTCCTGATGGGGGTGGAGCTGATGCTCAACGCGGCGAACATCAACTATCTCGCTTTCGCCCGCTACAGCTCGGGCGCGTACGACGGGCAGATCTTCGCCATCTTCGTCATCATGCTGGCCGCGGCCGAGGCCGCCATCGGGCTGGCCATCGT
>CAZYMF010000066.1:0-11819 GCA_964648215.1 uncultured Binatia bacterium (SeqCode)
ACGCTGGAGGAGCGGATCGGCGACATCACGGCCGTCATGGACGCCGAGGGCATCGGGCGCGCCTGGCGCCTCTACGAGCTGGCCGCCTAGTGTGATGTCTCGTAAGTCGCTGCGACATGATCGATGCTTTTCCGAATCTGCCGAGCGGACTTGGTCCAGGTGAAGGGCTGGGCGTCTTGGTTCCAGGTTTCCAGATAACGGCGGATCGCACGCTCAAGAGTGCGAACGCTATCAAAGCTCCCGCGGCGAATCACTTGCCCGGTGATCAGCCCGAACCACCGTTCCACCAGGTTCAGCCACGAGGCGCTGGTGGGGGTGAAGTGCAGTTGGAAGCGCGGGTGGGCAGCGAGCCACTCTTTGACCTTGGGATGCTTGTGCGTGCCGTAGTTGTCGCAGATCACATGGATGTCGCGACGCGGATACTTCTTCGCGATCGATTTGAGGAAGGCAATGAACTCAACATGGGTATGACGCCCGTAACACTGCCCGTGCACCTTGCCGCTGGCCACTTCCAGGGCGGCGAACAGACTGGTGGTACCGTTGCGTTCGTAGTCATGGGTCATCCGTGCCGGCAGCCCGCGCCGCATCGGCAGCAGCGGTTGGGTGCGATTGAGGGCCTGGATCTGCGACTTCTCGTCGACACACAACACCAAGGCGCGCTCGGGCGGGTCCAGATACAACCCGACAATGTCGGCCAGCTTCGCATCAAATGCCGGGTCGTTACTAAACTTGAACGTTTCGACGCGATGGGGCTGCAACCCGTACTTCAGCCAGATGCGATGCACGGTGGCGGCACTCAGTCCCACGGCTTTCGCCAGCCGCCGGGCACTCCAATGCGTCGTCACCGATGGTCGCCGCATCGTGGCCGCCACCACCGAGCGCTCCTTGGCCTCGCTGATCCGCCGCGGGCGGCCCGAGCGCTCCCGCGTTCGCAACCCCGCCAAGCCTTCTTCCCGATAGCGACGGCGCCACGTATTGACCGTGTTCACCGACACTCCCAGACGCTTGGCCATGGGGCGCACCGGTTCACCTTCGAGGCTGGCCAGGATGATCTTGGCTCGCGTCGCCAACCCATGAGGAGTTGTTGGGGCGCGCAACCACGACTCCATGATCCTGCGATCCCTGCTCTTCACCTGCATCCGCACCACTCTGTAGCCCATGCGCATTGGACGTTGAATGGTGCGGAAACTTCAGAGACATTACACTAGTTACGGTGCCTAGCAAGTAGCGGGGCAGCGGCCACGCCTCGCCAAAGATCGGGCGCACTCCCTCGGGGTGCTGCCGATAGGCGCATTGCAATAGTACCCTGGCATCCTGGATGTCCAGCTGAGCGAAAGGGCGCAGCGTGTGCTGCGCCGCCTGCAACCCGCGACCGACCTTGCCGCCCCATTGAGGCAGTTTCGTTGGATGCCGTGCGCCTCCGTCTGCGCGACGTAGTCGAGCAGCTCGGCGCCTTCGAAGCTCGCCACGGCCGCACGTTCGAGCAGTTCGCCGGCGACTGGAACGCCGGCCGCATCGCCGACCGGTTCTCGCATCGCACAGAGCGCAACTTCATGGAATGGGAAGCGCTGGTGACCGAGCGGCAAGAGCTTCTCGACTTGATCCGGGAGCTTTCGACACCGGTCAATGCCTCTTCCTGACGATCCCGCCTGCTTTCGAGACGGCATTCCGCGCCGCTGTTGCCGCGGCTGTTCCAAGAGGCACCGCAGAACGACCCGCCGGGAACGAATCCGCATCACGCACTCGACCTCGGCTCCTCGATCTCTCGCCACCGTGCAACCCTCTGGCAGTCCCGATTTGCATCCTGTCGGAGCCGGCAGTACGCTCGCAGCATGAAGCTTGAAGATCGGATCGCCATCATGCCCGGCATCCGCAGCGGCAAGCCGTGCATCAAGGGTACCCGGATCACCGTATACGACATCCTGGAGTACTTGGCGGGCGGCATGACCGAAGATCAGATTTTGACCGACTTCCCCAGATTGTCCCAGGAAGACATCCGCGCCTGCCTCGCGTTCGCAGCAGCAAGGGAACGTCGCCTCTCCAGCTCGCGTGCCGCGTGAAGCTGCTGTTCGACGAAAACCTCAGTTCACGCCTCGCCAAAGATCTGGCCGATGTCTTTCCGGGCAGCCAGCCCATCGATCTCGCCGGCTTACACGGCCAGTCCGACGAAGTTATCTGGGAGTACGCTCGGCTGCAGGGATTCATCATCGTCTCCAAAGACAACGACTTCCGGCAGCGGAGCTTCTTGAAAGGTGCACCACCAAAAGTGATTTGGCTATCCGTCGGGAACGCAGGAACCGACGCGATCTCTCGGCTATTGCGGGATAGCCAGGCTCGCATCGCCCTCTTCGACAGGAATCAAGAGGAGAGCTTACTGATCCTCGAGCTGATTTGACGAACACTACAGGTCGCCGTGACTCGCGATCGATTCCGGGCGTCAACGGTTCGTGCAATTGGAGTCGACCCCCGCAACAAGGTCCCTCTCGCGCCGAGGCAGCGAAATGCGCTAGGGACATGTCATGGCGCGACTGGAGTTCTTCTTCGACTGTTCGAGTCCGTGGACCTACCTGGCCTTCCACCGCATCGAGGCGCTCGCCGCGGAAACCGGCGCGGCGCTCGAATGGCGGCCGTTCCTCGTCGGCGGCGTGTTCAACACGGTGAACCGCAGCGTCTACGAGCAGCGCGAGCGCCCGGTGCCGGCCAAGGCGGCCTACTACTTCAAGGACCTGCAGGACTGGGCCCGCTACTACGGCCTGCGCATCGGCACTCCGCCGGTGTTTCCGGTGAACAGCGTGAAGGCGATGCGCGGCTGTTTCGTCGCGCTGGAAGAGAAGTGCCTGCCGGCCTACGCGCGCGCCGTGTTCGAAACCTACTGGGGCGACCTCGAGGACATCTCGCAGGAGGCCGTGCTCGAGCGGATCGTGCGGCGCGTGGGTCTCGACCCGGCGACCTTCTTCGCCAAGATCAATGCCGCCGCGTACAAGGACAAGCTGCGCGCCAACACCGACGAGCTGATCGCCCGCGGCGGCTTCGGCTCGCCGACGATGTTCATCGACGGCGACGACATGTACTTCGGCAACGATCGCCTCGTGCTGGTGCGCGAAGGGCTACTCCGCCGATAGCAGGAAGGGGGTTGAACGGGGCGGGATCTCGGGCCGCGCGCGTCGATCTGCTTCGAAGCGCCTCGTCACCTCGCAGCACCGGGGAAGTCCCCGACCAGCCGGAGTGGACTCAGCTTGGCAAGTTGCGCCGGCCGTCGAGCCACGTGGCTTGAACCTCGATACGGTCGAGATCATCCGGCGGCACCTCGAAGGGGTCTTGCGCGAGAACGGTGAGGTCAGCACGCTTGCCCGGCGCGAGTGAGCCGACCTCGTCGTCGATACGGAGCTGCCACGCGGCGTCGATCGTGACGGCGCGCAACGCCTGCTCGAGCGAGATCGCTTCGCCCGGCCCGAGCTGCTCACCGCGGCGCGTGCGGCGCGTGACCGCCGTCTGCACCAGCCCGAGCGGCCCGGGCGGATACATCGGCGAGTCGGCGTGAAGGCTGACCCGGTGTCCCGCCCGCACGGCGCTGCCGACCGGCATCATTCGCTCGGCACGCGCCGCGCCCAGAATATCGTCGCGCAGCTCGGGTCCGTAATAGCGAACGTGATTCACATGGAAGCTCAAGGCGACCCCGAGCCGTTTCGCGCGTTCGATGTCCGCCGGCGAGATCAGCCCGACGTGCTCCACCCGCCATCGGTGATCGACACCGCGCGCCTGTTCGCCGAGCGCCTCCGCGTACACGTCGAGTGTCTCGCGAATGGCCCGGTCGCCTTGCGCATGCGTGAGGATCTGCCAACCCGGCGCCACCAGATCGCGCAGCCGGGGCACGAGCGCCGCGCGATCGTGCATCGCGTAGCCCGCCGTAGCGGGAGCGATGCCGAGCCGGCAGCAGCACAGCTCCGACGCCAGATACGGGTCATCGAGCAGCATCGTCCCCGAATAGGGGGAACCGTCGTACCAGAGTTTTGCGCCCTGCACGCGGAAACGATCGCAGCCGTCCCCCGGGCGCCAGCGCGAGGTGTCGATCTGCTCCAATCGCAGATAGGCCACTGTCCGGACGGGAGCCGTCGGGCTGAGCGATTCGTACACGTCGAGATACGGCGCCGGCACGAACATCCCCGGCATGCCGATGGTGGTGATGCCGACGCGGGCGTAGCGTTCGAACTGGTCGCGCATCCGCCGCGACCACGCCTCGGGAGACCAGTCCAAGCCGGCAAGGAACGGAGTCATCGCCGCGCTTTCCTCGATCTTGCCGTTCAAGCGGCCGTTGCCGTCGCGCACGTAGCGACCGCCGGTCGGCGGATCCGGCGTCGTCTCGTCGATCCCGGCCGCCCGCAAGGCCGACGAGTTCACGAAAGCCGTGTGCATCGACTGAATCAGCACGAAGATCGGGTTGTCCGGCGCCAGGACGTCGAGCCGTGCCCGGTCCCACACCCCGAGGTCGGGCGTCAGCATGAAGTCGAGGCCGAAGGCGTAGATCCACTCGCCCGGCGGCGTATGAGCCACCGCCTCGCGCAACGCGCCCTCGACCCCGGCGGCCGTGGCGTGGGTGAATCCGCTCACGTCGACCCAGCTATAGCACTGGGCGCAGAGGTCGGGGTGGGTATGCGGCTCGATCAGCCCCGGCAACACGACGGAGCGGCCGAGGTCGACCACCTCGCTGCGCGCGGTGCGCAGAGCGAGCATCTCGTCCCGAGAGCCCAGCGCCGCCACCCGGCCATCCACAATGGCAATCGCCTGGGCCTCGATGCCGGCGACGGAGATGACGCGGCGGGCGAGAAGGATGGTGTCGATCTGACTCGAAGGCCGCATTCCGAAGCGAGCCTAACCAGACTTTCTCGACAAAACCACCCTCAGTCGATCTCCTCGATGGCCAGCGGGAACTGCGACATCGTCTCGCAGCGGTCCTTGTACAGCACGATCGGGTTCTCGTAGCGGAAGCCGATGTCGTCTTCCGCGCACACGTACTGCATCGCGGCGACGACCATCTCGTTCTCCTGGTACACGTGCGTCGCGTCCGTCCAGTACGGCACGGCCTGGCGCGTCTCCGCGCCCACCTTCCACTCGTCCCCCCACAGGCCGATGCCGTGCTCCACGCCGGGCAGGACGTACTCCAAGCAGCCGCGCTCGTTGGCCAGCTCCTGCACCTCGGCCAGCAGCCCCGCGGGGGTCTTGCCGGCGCGATAGCTCTCGAGCAGGTGATCGACGAGGGCGACGAAGTTGTCGGCGTGCCAGCGTTGCCGCTTGCTCGCCGGGGCGAGGAGATAGTTGTGCGAGTGGTCGCCGAGGCCGAGCTTGAACATCGAGTGCAGGTCGAACATGCACGGCTCGCCCGCGGCCAACGGCTTGTCGGTCGGCGGCGTGCAGGCGCCGAGCGCCGTGCGCCACCCCGTCGCGATCTCGTTCAACCCGGCGAAGTTCCACTCCGAGACGCTGCCCGCCCGGCGCATCGCCGCCGCGCCGATGCCGGCGACCTGGGTCTCGGTGAGCTTCTTCCACCCGCCGTGGCGCACCGCATCGTAGACCGCCTGGTGCCCGGCGTCGCAGATGCGGCCGGCCTCGCGGAAGCGGTTGATCGTGCCCTTGTCCTTGATCAGCGACAGGCGATCGATGATCTCGTGCGCGTCCACCAGCTCGGCGCCGGCCAGGTGTTCCTGCAGCAGCGCGTGCTCGTAGCGAGTCAGATAACCTTCCGGCGTGTAGACGGAGATGCCGTCCTCGAAGCCGATACGCCCGCGCGTCACGCCGAGCTGCCCCCTGATCACGGCGGCGATATTCGGGATCGGCTCCGTCCCCGGCATGCCGGCGTAACCGAGGACGTGATCCGCGTCCAGCCACGTCTCGCTCGAGATGCGGGCGGCGTCGATGAGGAAGGTGAAGAGAAACGGCATGCCCTCGGCCGGTATCAAAAGGTAGCTCCGCCACGGCGCGAAAACATCGGCGATCCAGCTCAGCGTGCGCGGCCGCGAGCCGACGTAGGCGTCGAGCCCGGCCTTTTGCATCTCGTCCTGGACCTGCTGCACCCGCGCGCGCGTGTCGATGAAGTAGCGGCTGTCGGGATCGGTGACGGCAAGGCGTCCGGCCATGGCTCTGTACCTCCGCCTCAGAGAGTCGCCGCGCCGCGGCGGCGAGTCAACGTCATCGAGCCGGCAACGGGTAGCTTATCGGCTGCTCTCGGTCAGGCCGCCGATCCCCTCCGTCGCCGGCCGTTCGCCGTCCGCGGCGGTCACCCGGCCGCTTCGGGACGGTCTCGCAACCGTCGCGGGCAAGACCCGTCCGATTCGTTTGAACCGCCGGGCGCTTTGATGCAATAAGCCGGCCTGAACCACAAAGGAGACGGTGCAACCGAGCCGTGACTGAGTTCCTTGAACTTCTCTACGAGGTGAGTCGTTCCTTCGCCCAGGTGATCGAGCTCGAGCACCTGGTTCCGCTGGTCATCCGGAAAACCAAGGAGTTGCTCGGTGCCGAAGGTGGCGCCGTTCTGCTCCTGGATGAAGACGCACGGGAGCTCTTCTTCCCCTTCACCGCCGAGGCGTCGCCCGAGGTAGATCAGCGCCTGGCCGGCATCCGCGTTCCGGTCGCCAGCGGCATCGCCGGCTGGGTGGTGCGCCACGGCGTATCCGAGCTCATCGCCGATGCCACACAGGACGAGCGTTGGTACCCGGAGGTCGATCAGCAGACCGGCATGAGGACGCGCTCCCTGCTGACGGCGCCGCTGCGAACCCAACGCGGCATCATCGGGGTCATCCAGCTGCGCAGCTCGAGCGTCGGCGCCTTCTCGAACGAAGGCCTCCAGCTCCTCGACGCTCTGGCGCAAGGCATCGCGGTGGCGATCGACAACGCCCGGCTCTACCAGAAGGTGAAGGAGTCGGAAGTGCGGCTGCGCGACAGGGTGGCCATCCTGCAGCGCGAGGTCGCCCGCAGCAGTCGTTTCGCGGAGATCGTCGGCGGCAGCGAGGCGATGCAACAGGTCCTTCGCCTGGTCGAGAGCGCGATCACGGCCCCGGTCGCCGTCCTGTTGCAGGGGGAGACCGGAACCGGGAAGGAGCTGATCGCCCGGGCCATTCATTTCAACGGCCCGCGCCAATCGGAACCCTTCGTCGCCGTCAACTGCGGCGCGCTGGGCGAAAGTCTCCTGGAGAGCGAGCTCTTCGGCCACCGGCGGGGTGCCTTCACCGGGGCGGTCGAAGACCGCAAGGGCCTCTTCGAGGTCGCCAATGGCGGCACGGTTTTCCTCGACGAGGTGGGGGAGATGACGCCGGCGATGCAGGTGAGGTTGCTCCGCGTCCTGCAGAGCGGCGAGATCCTGCCCGTGGGCGAGCGCTTCCCGCGGTTCGTCGACGTCCGCGTGATCTCGGCGACGAACCGCGATCTCGCCGACGACCTCGAGCAAGGCCGGTTCCGCCAGGACCTGTACTACCGGCTGAGCACGTTCCCGATCACGATTCCCCCGCTGCGAGAGCGCCGCGAAGACATTCCGCTGCTGGCGGCTCACTTCCTCGAACGTATCAGCAAGCGATTCGACAAGACGATCGCGGGTCTCAGCACCGCCGCCCTCGAGGCGCTGGCACACTACTCGTGGCCGGGGAATGTGCGGCAGTTGCAGAACGAGCTCGAACGGGCCGTCGTCCTCACCCCGAGCGGCGAGCTGATCGACTCTCCGGTGTTGTCGCCGTTCCTCGCAACGCCGGCGGTGGAGCCATCGCCGCCGCAGGTGGCCGAGCCCCAGCCAGAGCCGCAAGCCGCGGACGACGACAGCGGCGACGGTGAATCCTTGCAGCGCGCCCGCGCCGCCTTCGAAGCGCGCCACATCGCCACCGTGCTCCACCGGCACGGCGGCAACGTCTCGTTGGCGGCGCGCAAGCTCGGCCTCTCCCGCAGCATGCTCTACAACAAGATCCGCGAGTACAAGATCGGCTCTTGAGAACGCACTTCATCTGCCCGGCGGACGACCTCATGCTTCGCGCAGGCACTTCTCGCCGCCGCGCAAATTCGTCTGGACCAGCTTCTCAGCTGTGCAATTGATGAGACTACGGCTGAACGGTGGTCGACACACTGGGTACCATTGTGGACAGGCGCGGCCCCGGACCCGTGCCGCGGCGTGCCCACCGCCACACGGGCAGCGCCCGACTGCGCTTGGCACAGCCTTTGGTCACGTTGACGCATGGAGCGACGACGATGTTCGACCAGGCGAATCGCGGTGCCCGCTGACCGTCCGCACTACATCCGGCATGCACGGAACCCATGGCGTCCCCATCCCTTCCTCCAGGGGGCATCGACGCACGGGTTCGTGTTCCGTGCGGACGGCGATGCGCTGCAAGCCCTGTGTGCACGTTGCCTGAACGTGGCGCCGCCGGGCCGTTTCGAGTACCGCCCGCTGCTGCCCGCCGTCCTGTTGAGCTTCACCGCTCTCGGGCGGTCCGTCCCTGGCGTTTCCCTCTACACTGGCTCGCGGGGCATCGACGAGTACGAGTTGACGATATGGGTGGCGGTGCGCGAGCAGCGCACGGGCGAGTGCTTCCTGTTCGCACCCTACATCTTCGGCGACAATCCGCAGTCGGTTCCGCAGGGGCGCGAGATCTACGGGGCTCCGAAGGAGATGGCCCGCTTCCCGCAGTGGGACGACGATCACTTCGAGGTGCAAGCGTATACGTTGAGAGCCTCCGCGCCGTGCCCGGTGGAAGAGTACTGTCCCGTCATCCTGCTGCAGGCGGAGAGCGATCGCTCTCACGCGCCCCTCGACTGGCCGAGCTTCGACGAAGCGGCGCAAAGGCTGCGGCGTGCCTTTGGCGAGACGCGAAACTTCGCGGGGGACGATGTGGCGCGGATGCTAACCAGCTTCGTTCCCCCCAACGGCCCCATCGTCTTCCTCAAGCAGTTTCCCGCGGCCGAGGATTCCCGTTACGCCTGCTACCAGGCCATCGTCCGGTCGATCATCGACGTGCGCTCGATTCGCGCAGGGCGCCATCTCCCGGGTACGTACACCCTGACGTTGCCCGCCTGCGACACCCTCCCGGTTGCCCGCGATCTCGGCCTCGAGAGCGGCGCCAGGCCGGTGCTGCAGTACTGGCTCGAGTTCGACTTCACGTGCCGCGCGGTCGCCACCCTCTGGCAGGCGGACGTCGGCACCTGAGCGAGCGACTGGGCCCCGCAAGGCAAGGATGGGCGACTCCGTTCCCCGAGCGCAGACTGCCCGAGCGGCAGTGGACGGGTTTGTTCACCGATGCCGTTGGGGATGATAAAGATCCCACGATCTTCTTGACAGATGACGATGGCGAACGAACGGAATCTGACTAGAGCCGCGCAGCGATCCGGAGCTCGGGCCCCGGCGGGACGCCCCGTACAGCTCTGGGGTTTCGTCTTTCGCGCCGACCTGCATCGGCTCGATCGCCTGTGCGGCCGCTATCTGAATCAGGACCCCACCGGCCGTCTCGCCTACGTGCCGTACGCGCCGTTCGTCCTGCTTGGCTTCAGCGCCAGCGAGCCCGCCCTGGTCCACCGTCGGCCGTCGGCTCACCCGCGGCGCGACGCGGCGTGCGAGCTCGCGATCTGGGTTCCGGTGCGCCGCCGCGGTGCCGTCGGGACGATGATGTTCGCACCCTACGTCTTCACCAACGACCCGCTCGCCGCCGTCGAGGGGCGCGAGGTCTACGGCTTCCCCAAGGAGATCGCCTTCCTCGAACAGAACCACTGGCCGCGAGAGTTCGCGATCGACGCCTACGTGATCGGCGAGTTCAGCCCCAAGGCCGTGGGCCAGTGGGGTCGCGTGCTGTCCGTGCGCCGGGCCGGCCGCCGCCGTGCCGCCGCGCTGCCGGGCCACGACTTCGCCGCCGCGGCCGGCGCGCTGCAGCGCCGTCTTCTCCACGAGGTTTCCGGGGCCGACCCCATCGGGGCGTCGCTCATGCTCGCGGAGTTCTGGCCACCGCACGGGCGCGTGGTCCAGCTCAAGCAGTTCCCCGACTGTTCCGACAGCAGATTCTCCTGCTACAGCAGCATCGTCGAGGCGGACTGCCGCGTGAGGCAGCTCAGCGGCGGGGCCATCCTCGAGGATACCTACCGGCTCTCCCTGCCGCGGCGCGACAGCCACCCGCTGTCGCGGGACCTCGGTCTGCGCGACGGGGCGCGGGCGCTGCTCGGCTACACCATCGAGTGCAGCGTCGAACTCGAGCCGGGCGAAGAGGTGTGGCGCGCGCATACCTTGCCGATGCCGCCCGCACAGCCGTGGCTCGCCCGGCTGGCGGAAGCCGCCGGGGAGATGCCCAGACGCATCGTCGACCTCGGTGCGACGGCGTTGCGGCGGATGGCCGAGGCGGTCCTGCCGCCGCCCGCGCCCGTCGCGCCGGCCCCGGTGCCGGTCGCGCGCGAGCGGTGCCCCCGCCGCCGCGAGAAGATCGCCATCCTCGGCGGCGGCGTCGGAGCGATGGCCACCGCCTTTGCACTCACGGAGGCCGAGGATTGGCGCCAGCGCTACGACATCACCGTCTACCAGATCGGCTGGCGCCTCGGGGGCAAGGGCGCCAGCGGACGCGACACCGAGGCCGCCCACAATCGCATCGAGGAGCACGGTCTCCACGGCTGGTTCGGCTTCTACGACAACGCCTTCGCCATGATGCGCCAGTGCTTCCGCGAGCTGCCGGAGCTGCACGACTGGCCCGCCTCGGAGGACCCTCTGCGATGGGGCTTCCAGCCCCTGCACGACGCTCTTCTCGAGGAGAGAGTCGACGGCGGCTGGCAACACCACGTCGTTCACTTTCCTTCCAACGACCAGCGTCCGGGCACGGGCGATCCAGGGACACCCGCCCACTACGTCGAGCACCTCCTGCGCTGGATGACGGACAACCTGTTGGGCGACTGGCTGGGCGAGCTGCTCGGCGAGCGCATGGAAAGCGAAGCCGAGCAGGTAGCCGCGCGGCTGGAGCCCTTCGTGAGGCTGGCCGAGGTCGCGGCAGCGGACTGGCCCGCCGTCCTCGAGGCCGGCGCCGAGATGGCTCTCGGACCCCTCGACCGGCTGATGGACTGGCTCTGGGAGCAGCTGAAGCCTTTCGCCGAGGGCAACGACGACGCCCGGCGATTCTTCACTGCCATGGACTTCGGCACCGCCGTGGTCCGCGGTCTCGTTCGCGACGTCCTGCCGCGCGGTTTCGACGCCATCGAGACCGAGGTCAGCGACTGGCTCCGCCACCACGGCGCGCGAGACGAGACGATCGGCTCCGACTGGGGGCGGGTTCTGTACGCCATGACCTTTGCCTTCCTCCGCGGCGATATCCGCCAGCCGCAGACGGCCGCCGGCCCCGCGATCCGCGCCGTGCTGCGCATGCTGCTCGACTATCGCGGCGCGTTCCTGTGGAAGATGAACGCCGGCATGGGCGACATCGTCTTCGCGCCGCTCTATCGCGTCCTCAAGCAGCGCGGCGTAAAGTTCAAGTTCTTCCATCGCGTGCGCCGGCTCCATCTCGGGGCCGACCGGTCGATCGAGCGCATCCGCATCGGCCGTCAGGCCACCCCCAAGCGCAGCTACCCCTACCTGGTCAAGGTGAAGGGGCGCTGGTGCTGGCCGAACCGACCCGACTACGACGCGCTGGCGGAGGGAGCGGCGGTGCGCGCCCTGGAAGAGACCGGCGCTTACGTGGACTTCGAGTCGGCGTGGAGCGCTTGGGACGCGCGACACGAGGATCCGGTGGAGCTGCGTCGCGGCATCGACTTCGACCGCGTCGTGCTCGGCATCTCCCTCGGCGCCCTGCCCGAGATCTGCCGGGAGCTGACCGGCTCCGAGG
>CAZYMF010000066.1:11829-22360 GCA_964648215.1 uncultured Binatia bacterium (SeqCode)
CGCCGACTCCGCCTGGCGCGACATGGTCGACAAGGTCGAGACCATTCGCACGCAGGCGTTTCAGCTCTGGCTCAAGCCCTCCCTGGCCGACGCCGGCTACCCCGGCCCCAGCCCCTTCATGACCGGCTACGTCAGACCGTTCGAGACCTGGGGCGACATGACGCACACCCTGGCCGCGGAGACCTGGCCGGCAGGTGCCCGACCCGGGCAAGTGGCGTACATGTGCGGCCCGATGCCGGACTCGGCCGAGCCGCCGCACGACAGCGATCCGGACTTCCCGCGGCGCATGCAGGAGCGCGTCTTCAAGGCCATGACGCAGTACGTGCGCCGGCACGCCGGCCATCTCTGGCCCGCCATCAGCGGCCCCGGCGGTCTCGACTGCGAGCAGCTCGTCGACCTGCAGGATCGGCGCGGCGACGAGCGGCTGCGCGCCCAGTTCTGGAGGGCGAACATCGACCCGAGCGAGCGCTACGTCCTCACCGTACCCGGCAGCGTCAAGTACCGCCTGCGCAGCGATTCCTCGCGCTTCGACAACCTCCATCTGGCCGGCGACTGGACCCTCACCGGCCTCAACCTCGGCTGCGTGGAGGCCGCCGTCATGTCGGGCCTGCGCGCGGCGCAGGCGATCTCGGGAGTGGCGCGCCGGATCGCCGGCGAGGAGGCGTTCCCGGTCGCCACGCCGGCGCAACCCGAAGGAGCTCGACGTGCCTGAACCGAACCGCCCCGAGTACGTCAACCGCTGGCAGATCTCCGGCTCGATGCAGCCGTTTCAGATCTACGGGACCTACATGTGGGGATTCGTGTTCCCGGCGGAACTGACCACGCTCGAGCGTCTCGTCGACCGGCTCTTGAACCACGACCCCAGCGGGCGGGTCGCCTATGCCCCGTTCGCGCCCTTCGTCATGTTCGGATTCAGCTCCATCGACTACTGCACCGCGGTCGCGCCGCCCTTCAACGCGATCGGCGGCGCCTACGAATACGAGCTGGCCGTCTGGGTTCCCGTGCGCCGCCGCGGCTCGCTCCTTCCCATGCTCTTCACGCCCTACATCTTCGTCAACAACCCCATGGCGGTGATCCAGGGCCGTGAGATCTACGGCTTCCCCAAGGAGATGGCCTGGCTGCGGAAGTCGCGCTGGCCGCGCCAGTTCCCCGTCGACGCCTTCGTCGTGGAGAACCGCAACGGCCGCGCCCGAAGGAAGTGGACGCGCGTCGTGTCGGTGGACCGGGTCGGGCGCGCGCCGCGTGTGCCGCGCGAATGGAGCAGCTTCTCGCAGGCGGCCAGCGAGCTGCGCGCTCGCCTGCTCAGCACCACGCCGGCCGCGCCCATCGCCGCCGTGTCGTCGCTGCTCGGCAGCATCTGGCCGCCGCACGCCCCGCTGGTGTTCCGCAAGCAGTTTCCCGACTGCGGCGACCCGTCGCATCCCTGCTATCTCGCCGTCGTCGAGTCCAACATCGAGGTGACCGACCTGAGCTACGGCTACGTGCTCGAGGACCCGTACGTCCTGCGCCTCCCGCCGCGCTCGGGCCATCCCCTCGCCAACGATCTGGGTCTGCGTGATGGCGAGCCGGCCCGCGTCGCCTACGAGATGAAGCTCAGCTTCCAGATCGAAGCCGGCAGGGAAGTGTGGCGGGCGGACGAAGCAGCGGCCGCGCCGGGCTCCCTCTTCTCCCAGGCCTGTGACCTCGCCGCGGCCGTGCCGCGGCACATCGTCGACCTCGGCGTGAGCGCGGTGCAGACGCTGGCGGCCTCGTGGGCGGGCCCCTCCCCCGCGCCGCTGCCGCGCGAGCCGGCACCGCAACCCCGCCGGACCAAGCAGAGGCGGAGGAAGGAGAAGGTCGTCATCCTCGGCGGCGGCGTGGGCGCGCTGGCCGCGGCGTTCGCCCTGACCGAGGCCCCCGACTGGCGGCAGCGCTACGACATCACCCTCTATCAGCTCGGCTGGCGGCTGGGGGGCAAGGGGGCGAGCGGACGCGACCGCGGCCACGCGGAACGCATCGAAGAGCACGGCATCCACATCTGGTTCGGCTTCTACGAGAACGCCTTCCGCGTCATGCGGCGCTGCTACCGCGCCCTGCTCTCCGACGACGAGGAGCACCGCCTCGAGGATCCCATTTTGTGGGGCTTCGAGCCGCACGATCTGCTGGCGCTCCAGCGCCATGCGCCCGACGGCTCGTGGCAGCCGACGTCGATCCGTATGCCGCCGGCACCGGGTTGGCCCGGGCGGGAAGACAACGACGCGCCCGCTGCGCCCCACGAGTACCTGACCGAGCTGCTCCACTGGATGCTGTCCGGGCTCCTCGCCGACGACCTGCCGCCGGCGCTCGCCGAAGCCGCGGGCCACCACCCGGTTCGTGACGAGCTGCTGGCGGCGCTCCGCTGGCGGCTCGAACCCGGCGGGGGCATCGCCTCCCCGCACCCGGCCAACCTGCTCGCCGGTGCCGTCACCATCGCCGCGTCGGCGACGCGCCGGCGCGAGTTCGACGGCCGCGACTACGGCGCCGTGGACGGCGTCCTCGAGCACGCGCGGGACTGGCTGCGCGAGGGGTTGCGCCCCCATGTCGACGCGAACGATCTGGCGCGGCGCCTGTGGGTGCTGATGGAGCTGGGGGCCGCGGCGGCCCGGGGCATGGTGCGCGACGGCGTCCTGCTGCACGGGTTCGACGTCATCAACGACAAGGACTTCGCCGACTGGCTGCGCGAGAACGGCGCCGACGATCTCGCTCTCGACTCCGAGTGGGTGCGGGCGCTGTACTCGATGGCCTTTGCGTTCGAGGACGGCGATGTCGGCAAGCCCCGCGCCGCCGCGGGCGTCGCCCTGCGGAGCCTGGGACGCCTGCTGTTCACCTACCGGCGCTCGTTCGCCTTCAAGCTGCGCAGCGGCATGGGCGACATCGTCTTCGCCCCCTTCTATCGCGTGCTCAAGAAGAGAGGCGTCAAGTTCAAGTTCTTCCACCGCGTGCGACGGCTGCACCTGTCCGCGGATGGTCGGTCGATCGACAGCGTACGGCTCGGCCGTCAAGCGACGCCCAAAGCCAACTACCGCTACCTGCGCAAGGTGAAGAACCTGTGGTGCTGGCCGAACGAGCCCGACTACGAGCGGCTGGCGGAAGGCCGGGACATGCTCGCCCTCAAAGAGCAGCCCGGCATGCACGTCGACCTCGAGTCGGCGTGGAGCTCGTGGGGACCGCAACACGAGGACGAGGTCGTTCTGCGCGCCGGCACCGGCTTCGATCGCCTCGTCCTGGGGATCTCGCTGGGCTCGCTCGAGGAAATCTGCGGCGAGCTGGTGGCGGCGAATCCACGATGGCAAGCGATGGTCGAAAAGGTCAAGACGGTGCGCACGCAGGCGTTCCAGCTGTGGTTGAACAAACCGCTGGCGCAGACCGGCTGGACGCGGGGAAGCCCGGTCCTCAGCGCCTTCGTCGAGCCCATCGACACCTGGGCCGACATGACGCACACGCGCGCCACCGAGGACTGGCCGGCCGATCGCCAGCCGGAGCAGATCGCCTACTTCTGCGGGCCCATGGCGGACTCCGCCCAGCCCGCGCCGTACTCGGACGGCAAGTTCGCCCCGGCGATGGCGGAGCGAACGTTCCAGGAGATGCGCACCTTTCTCGAGCGGGCCGTGCACCACCTCTGGCCCGACATCGCCGGGCCGCACTCCTTCGCCTGGGACGCGTTGCTGGACGGCGACGGTCGCGCCGGCGCCGAGCGCCTGCGCGATCAGTTCTGGCGAGCCAACATCGATCCCAGCGAGCGCTACGTCCAGTCGCTGCCCGGCTCCGTCGCCGCCCGACTCCGCAGCGACGACTCGGGCTTCGACAACCTCTATCTCGCCGGGGACTGGACGTACACCGGGCTCAACTCCGGCTGCGTGGAAGCGGCGACGATGTCCGGCCTGCGGGCCGCCCGCGCCATCGGCGGCTGGCCGCCGCGGATCGTCGGCGAGGAGCACCTCGACTGAGGACGAAGAACGTGGCGTTCACCCACAGCGACGTCACCCGCGCCGGACATCACACCACCGAAGATGCCGGCCGGGGCACCACCTCCCGACGCGGACTGACGGCGACGTCCGCGGGCAGCAGACATTCGGTCTGCTCCAGCTCGTAGGCCAACTCGAAGGTGGCAAAGATCTCCCGCGCGCGAACGAGGTGGCGCGCGCGCCCGGGATCACCGATCGCCAGGTGCCGCCCGATCTCGTAGTGCGCCTGGCCCTCCTCCCAGGGCATGTCGAGCGCCTGCGCCAGCGGGATCACCGCCTCCCACGCAGCGCGCGCCCGCCGCGGGTGTCCCCGCAGCCAGAGCAGCAACCCGGTCCACAGCTTGAGCGACGGTTGCGCCAGGCGGTAGAGGCGTGCCACCCGTCGCAGGTTGCGCATCGCCTGCAGCGCCAGAGGCGCGATCCGCGCGCGCGGGACGTGACCGCCGTCCCACAGCCGCAAACAGGCTTCGGCGCAATAGGCGTACCCCGCCACGGCATAGTAGGTGAGCGGCGGCGCTTCGCGGACGAGGCGCAGATTCTCCTCGACGGCCTGCACGGCGAGAGGGTACCGCCCGAGGCGGAAGTACGCCGTGGCGCGCATCGCCGACACGTACAGCTCGGCGGTGCGATCGGCCAGGTGAGCGAAGTTGTTCGCCAGCCATGCCTCGAAGCGATCGAAGGCCTCGAGCCCGGCGACCGTCTGCCCTTCGGCCACCAGGCAGATGGCGACGCCCTCGCTGAACCAGGCCTGGCCCTGGACGTCGCCGCGCGCGCGCGGTGACACGCCCCCCGCCTCGTAGCGGCGCCGCGCCTCGGGGTACCGGCGTCGCAGGACGCAGGTCGAGGCGGTCATCGACGCAGCGATGTCCCGCCAGCGAGCGTCACCGATCTCCTCGAAGGTGGCGAGCGCCTCGGCGAATGCCGCGTACACTTCCGGCCAGCGAGCCTCGCCGCTGTAGACGAAGCCCCGATTGAAGCACACACGGCCGTGACCGTAACGATCCCCGGCCTCACGGGCGGCCTCCTGCCCGCGGCGGAAGTAGTAGTCGCTGAACCTCGGCCCAAGCAGCATCGCGGCCAGCAAGCCGACCATGGCGCTGCTGGTCGCCAGCTCGGGGGAGGCACCGGCGCGCTCGGCCAGGTTGAGCGCTCGCAGATTGGCGAGCGCCGCCGGCACGCTGTCGAGCGTCACGTACCACATCAGACCGAGCAGCTCGCAGAGGTGCGCCGTCTCGAGCACTTCGTCGCGGACGCGGCCGGCGGCGCCGCCGCGCCAGGACGGGAAGAGGCGGTGAGCGACCTGGCGCACGAGCTCGCGCCCGAGGCCGATGTATTGGCGGAGCGGGCGGCGGGGAAACGCCTGATCCATCAGCTCCAGGGCGCGCAGGGCATGATCGATGGCATCGGGAATCCGGCCCAGGCGATTGGTGGCGTCGGCGAGATGGCGGTGCCAGCGCGCCCGGCGGCGACCGTCGGGATCGGCGGCCTCGCCCAGCGGTACCTGCAGTCGCAGCGCCTCGTCGAGAAACTGCACGACCTCGCTGTTGGCGTACGAGGCCGCCGCCTGTTCACCGGCGCGCTCGAGCGCATCGAGGGCGCGGCGACCCGCCGTGGGATCCGGGAGGCGCGCATCCACCGCGCGCCCCCAGTGATACGCCAGCAGCGGGTAGTGGGGCGCGAGGTCGCCGGCATACGTGCGCTCGTACCACTGCGCCACGGCGTGGTGGAGTTGACGCCGTTGGGCAAAGGCCATGAGATCGTAGGCGACGTCGCGGATGATGGCGTGTTTGAAGGCGTACGCATCCGCGCCCTCGCCGGGCGCGCGATGAATCAGGTCGAGATGGTCGAGCAGCTCGAGGTCGGCGGCGAGATGCGGCTTGTCGCCGTCGATGGGATACACGTCTCGCAGGGCGGCGCCGGAGAAGACCGGACCCAGGACACTGGCGACTTTGAGAGCAAGCTGCTGCCGCGCGGCGAGACGGTCGATGCGGCCGGTCAACGTCGCCTCGACCGTCTCGGGCAGCTCGAGGGAGCGCAGGTCACCGGCGCCGGGCGCGACGCGACATTCGTCGCCGCTGACGTGCACCACGCCGGCGTCGCGCAGCGCGTGGGCGAGCTCCTCGGCGAACAGGGGATGTCCGCCGGCACGCTCGTGGATGAAGCGCAGCACCTGCTCCGACACCGTCCGCACGCCGAGGCGATCGGCGACGAGGGCGTCGCTCTCCTCCGCCCGCAGCAGCCCGACCTCGATCCGCTCGGTCTCCGGCGCCTGCAGCAAACGGCGGTAGGGCGGCGGCAGCGACTCGCCCAGCGGCCGCGTCACGACGACCATCAGAAGCGGCCGCACCCGCACCTGAATCATCTCCACGACCGCCCACGAGGCGGAGTCCAACCAGTGCGCATCCTCGAAGATCAGCACCAAGGGCCGGGCACGTGCCGTGTGCTCCACCAACCGCACGAGCAGCTCGTGGGTGTTGTCGGCGCGCGCATCGCCGCTGATCTGCGCCGTCACCTCGTTCTCGGGAAAATCGAGGCCGAGGATCGGGTTGAGCAGCGGCGCCAGCGCCCGCAGGCGCGCGTTTCCCGACCCCGGCCCGTCGGCCCAGGCCGCGAGCGTCTCACCGACGCGCTCGCGCCGTGCCTCGCGGTCCTCGGGCAGCTCGTCCAGGTGGAAGATCTGACTGACCAGCGGCCGGCACGCGTGGTACGCCGTAGCCAGGGCGATGGCATCGCCGGCACCAACAAGGGTGGCAACGCCGGCCTCTTGGGCGTGCTGCGTCAGGTCATTCACCAGGCGCGACTTGCCGATGCCGGCTTCGCCCTCGACGACCAGCGTACGGCTGGCGCCCGCGGCCATCTGCCGCACGCAGTCCCGCAAACGCGCGCGCTCCGCCGAGCGGCCGATCAGTGCCGCCCGGCACACCATCGCCGCCTTTCGGCTCCGCCCACGAGGGCGGTAGACCGCGATCGGATCGCTCTTGCCCTTGGCAGTGATCGCCGGCAGCGACTCGAAAGAGACCGCGGCCCGGCTCGCCTCGTAGGCGGCCGCATCGCAGAGAATGTCGTCGGTGCTCGCCTGCATGAGCCGCGCCGCGAGATTCACCGCGTCGCCGGCCATCGTGTACTCGCGACGGCGCGGGCTGCCGATCGCCCCGCAGAACGTCCGGCCCCAGCTCACCCCGATCGCACAGCGCGCGCCGCCGGCGTGCAGCGCCGCCTGCAGCTCCAGCGCCGCCTGGACGCCGCGCACGGCGTCATCTTCGTGCGCCAGGGGGGGCAAGCCGAAAGCCGCCTTGACCACCGGGCCCCGGCTGTCCATTCCCAGCCGGGAGACGACCCCCTGGTAGCGGGCCAGGACGGCTTGCACGGTCGCCATCGTCGCCTGCGCCTGCGCCAGCGTCGTCTCGGTCCAGTCAGGCAACTGGATGAAGAGCGCGGTGACCCGGCGCCGTTCGGCGAGCCACTCGCCCTGGCCCGCGTCGAGACGGGCCAGGATGCCCGGCGGCACAAAGGCGCGTAACGTAGCGTCGGGGACCTCGTCGATCGGCGTCGGCGACAGCGGCGAGACCGGCACGGGGCGGGCGACGGCGTCGAGCCGCGCCGCGCCGGCCTCGAGGTCCGTGGCCGCGCAGCGGTCGCGAACCAGAGCCCACGCGGTCGCGGCGAGCACGACCTCCCCCGGTTGCGCCAGTCGCTCGGCAGCGCAGGCCGCGGTCACCGGAGCGCCGACGACGACGAACTCCATGTGCTCGGGCTCACCGACGCACAGGCCGGTGAGACTGCCCGCGCCGACGCCGACGCGCATCGACAGGCGAACACCGTCGTCCGCGTGTCCGCTCAACGTCGACTGGAGCGCGAGCGCACCCTGCGCGGCGCTCTGCGTCGCGGTCGCCAGGGCGTCCCCGTCCGCCGGCCACAGCGCAAAGAGCCCGTCACCCGCGAACTTCACGACGTCGCCGCCGTGCGCGGTCACGACGTCGATGATCGTGCCGAAGTAGCCGTTGAGAATGCGGCTGAACTCCTCGGCTCCGCCAGGGCCGCGTTTGGCCAGCCGCTCGGCCAGCGCCGTCGACCCGGACACGTCGGCAAACAACACGGCGCCGTGAAACGAGACGGCACAAGGCTCGAGCTTGTTCCCATCGGCCACCAGATGGCGCAGGACCATTGCCGGCACGTAGTTGGCCAGAACCTCCCCGAGCGCAGGCATGATCTTCGGCGCTTACCACACACCGGGCGAACGACGTAAGCCCAAAGGCCAGTCAGTTGAGGGAGTTACTGCCAAGTTCGCGCCCTTCGAGACGGCCGCTGGGAAGGCGCGGTGCCAGGCGCCGTCGCGAGCACCGACCGCTACAGCAGCCCGCCCTCGGGGGCCGGCCGCGCGCGCTGATTGAAGAGGAGCTTCTTCAACGCTTCGATCTCCTCGGCGGAGAGCTTCCCGTAGTCGGAAGCCAGGTCGGCGCCCACCGCCATCCCGCGCTGCACCGCGGGACGCGCGCCGACCTCCTCGAACCAGCGCTTGAAATAGCGGAACTCGTTGATGTCCTGCCCCTGGTTCTCCCAGCCGACGGTCCACGGGTAGGAGATCATGTCGGCGATCGTGTACTCGTCGCCGGCCAGGTAGCGGCGGTCGTAGAGGCGATTGTTCATTACGCCGTAGAGGCGGTTGACCTCGTCGGTGAAGCGCCGCACGGCGTAGGACTGGTCGCCCTGCGTATCGCCGAGCCGGCGGAAGTGGCCGCACTCCCCCGTCTTCGGCCCCTGGTTCGCCATCTGCCACATCACCCACTGGTCGACCTCGCAGCGAGCGCGCAGATCCTTTGGATAGAAGCGTCCCGCCTTCTCCGCCAGGTACATCATGATCGCCCCCGACTCGAACACGGAGATCGGCGCACCGCCGCCCGCGGGCTCGTGGTCGACGATGGCCGGCATGCGGTTGTTGGGGCTGATGCGGAGAAACTCCTCCGCGAACTGATCGCCGCGCCCGATGCGGCACGGAACGATGCGATAGGGCAAGCCGCACTCCTCGAGCAGAATCGTCACCTTCTTCCCGTTCGGCGTGGGCCAGTAATGCACGTCGATCATGCGCCGCCTCCGCGTGGATGTAGTGGGCTCATCTGATGGGTCATCCGCGCCAAAGTCAATAGCGTGCTGCCCCCCCTCACCCGACCCTCTCCCAGAGGAGTCTGTCGATTTTCTCGAGCGTCGGGGTTCCCCCCTTTGGAAAAGGGGGGTCAGGGGGGATTTTGAGATCGAATCATTCGGACAAATCCCCCTCAGTCCCCCTTTTTCAAAGGGGGAAGTCGGAGTGCGCCCATCCCCATCGAGAAAATCGACAGACTCCTCTGGGAAAGGGCGAGGGTGAGGGGATGAATGCAGCACCCTCTGCGTGCGCTCTTCGCCGCTTGCTCGACGCGGCACGCGCGCGCGGCCCTACTCCCGATGCAGCGCCAGGGCGGTCTCCTGCACCGCGTCGCGCGGGGCCAGAGCGGGGACCTCGAGCACCAGGCGCTCGATCGTGCCGGCGAACGGAAACGGCGGCCGGTAGTCGTCGCACACCGGGAAGCCGCGGTCCCGACCGACGAGCAGGCCGGCGCCGCCGATCTGCCAACGCAGCGGCATCCGCCGCGCGAACGGCCCCTCGGCGGCGACCTTGCCGCCGACCGCGAGCCGCATCCGACTCGCCTTCCCCGCCCAGTCGTACTCGACCACGATCGCGTGCCGGCCCGGCGCCAGGGGCTCGCTGCCAGCGTAGCGGAAGACCTCGCCCATGAGGTTGAAGACGATCACGGGCTTGCCTTCGAGCAGATACCACGCCCAGCCGTTGCTCCAGTCGCCGAGGGCGCAGAGGATTCCGCCGGCCGCGGCGCCGATCTCGATCTTGGCCAGCAGGCGAAAGCCGCCGCCGAGCGGGGGCAGCGCGTCTTCCGACACCGGGCCGCCGCCGGGGCGCAGCACCGCGCGCCAGCGCGGGCCCCACGGCGGCGGCTCGATCGCGGTGACGCGGCCGAGGAAGGAGTCCATCACCGGCAGGACGTTGTTGCGGCCGGCCTCCATCCACCACAGCTCGGTCAGGGCCTTGAGGCGCTCGGGGTTCCCGGCGCCGACGTCGTGCGCCTCGGCGAAGTCGTTGCCGAGGTCGAAGAGCGCCCAGCGATCCGTGTCGAAGTCGTGGCTGCCGGGAATGCGCTCGAACTCGACGCTGAGCTGGGAGCCGACGTGATCGGTGGTGGCCTTCCAGCCGTCGCAGTAGATGGCGCGGCTGCCCAGCATCTCGAAGTACTGCGTCTTGCGCGGCGCCGGCGCGTTCGGATCGGTGAGCACCGGCAGCAGCGAGGCGCCGTCGAGCGGCTGCTGCGTCACGCCGGCGAGGGTTTCCGGCGCCTCGACGCCGGCCGCCTCGAGGATCGTCGGCATGACGTCGATCGCGTGACAGAACTGCGAGCGGATCTCGCCGGCGGCGGCAAAGCGGCGCGGCCAGCGCGCAATCATGGGTGTGCGCACGCCGCCGAGCCAGGTGTAGCGCTTCCACAGGCGCAGCGGCGTGTTGC
>CAZYMF010000067.1:0-22247 GCA_964648215.1 uncultured Binatia bacterium (SeqCode)
ACCCAACCCTCCGATGCTTCATTGACGAAGTGTGGGAGCCATACCGTGAATCACTCCTGCGTGGAACCAGGGGTTCCGTTGTGCCCAGCGAATGGCAACCTAGATTCGAGGCCTGGAGGAAGGCAACCGGTCTCGACGATATACAGTTCCTCGACTTCGCCCGGACCTTCTCTATCTGCAGCGGGCGCGAACCGCACCCAGAGCATCGTCTTGCCGATGATGAGGATGTCAATCTCCTCTTTCGGTGGTTGCAGCGCCGTGTAGCAGAAGGTGCCGCGGGCGGGAGACCGATTCGTATCTCCGCAGAGGCGGTCAAGGCGTGTCTTGGCGCGGAGCGCTTTTCGTACAGAAACCGGCACGTCTTTCCAATTGATTCGCTATACGAACCGATTGAGACCACGCGACGAAAACTCGAATCTGCAATCGCCTCGATTCAATCGGGTTACATTGCTGTAATCGGTAGCCCAGGGTCAGGAAAATCGTCTCTCTTAGAGGCGACGCTACGCCGCGCGCGGCGGACAGAGCGGATCATTTCATACTATGCCTATGTGCCCGACGAACCGTACCTTGCGCACCTAAGACTGGACAGCACGAACTTTCTCCACGACCTGACCAAGGCAATCGACGACGCAATTGGCACCAATCCGTCGGTCCTTCCGCCGCGCCGCGATCTCTCCGCTCTTCGGAAGCGCTTCGGTAAGCAGCTTCTGTGGCTAGAAGAAGAATCCAGGTCCACGGGATGCAAGACGATCATCGTCGTTGACGGTCTAGATCATGCGCAACGCCCAGGAGCCTTGGATATCGATCGGACTTTCCTTTCTGTTCTGCCAGAACCGCATCAAATCCCGTACGGAGTCTTGCTCATTGTTGGGACCCAACACCTGCGACTCGACCTGCCAGCGGGCATATTGCGCCAACTCAATGAGAATAGCAGGCGCGTCGAAATGGATTCACTGAGCCCCGGCCAAGTAGAGCGAATCGTCGAGCGTGCCGGCGTGGGACCCCTGTTAGCCCAGGATAGGACACCATACCGGTATCGACAGATCGTCGCGCGGATTGTGTCGTTGTGCGACGGTCACCCACTCTTTGTGTGCGCGCTCATCTCGCGCCTCCGACAAGCCATTGCGGGCGGCCAATCCGTCGAGGCGATAGTTGAGCAGACACCCGCATACGTCGGGTCCATCTACGACCACTACGACTATCTCTGGACCCAGATCGAAGAGGGCCACAGGCCGAGGCTTCGGGAGTTTGTCGGGCAGATCGCACGGCTGCATCCAGACATCGACCTGCACTGGGTCCGGTCGTGGGACGACCTGCGTGAGGAAGAGCGGGAGTTCGGACGGTACTTCAAACATCTCTTCGTAAGGGTTCCACCCGATCGGTGGCGGTTTTTTCACAACAGCTTTCGACTCTTCTTGATAGACCGATCGCTGGAAACAATTGATGGCGCTGATCCTGTCGAAGATGCGCGCTACCATCGACGGCTCGCCGAGCGTTGCTCGACGGCCCCTGACGACTCGGAGCATCAATGGTCGCTCGTCTATCACCTTGCGCGCGGTGGAGACGACGAGCGCCTCTTCGACGCGGCCACGCCGTCGCTGTTCCAGAGGCAGTACACCAATTTTCGACCGCCGCTCGATCTAGCAGCGGATGCGAAGTTGTGCGCTCGAAAGGCCGCACAATCACGCAAGCCCGTGCTCCTCGCTCGGTATCTGCTGCTCTTGCACCGATACAACCACGTGGCGAGCATTCTGGATAACGGCGACTCCACACAAGTATTCGTCCACCTTCTGCTGACGGTTGATCGACCCGACCTTGCTCTAGCGCGCCTGCGCTTCGAGCAACGACAGCTCTCAACGGTTCCCGAGTGGAATTCGAAGCGAGCGCATAAGGGCATGTTCACGCTGCTTGATCACCTGGCCGGGTGCGGGCAATCGCAGACCGCGGCGGGCGTTTTCGAATCCTGCGAGCCGCGGGACATCCTCGATGGCAGACGAGAGCTTGAGTGGGACGAGTACAGCATGCGCGATTCCGTGGACCTCTTTGAATCGTGGATGCTTGCCGCTCTCTTCTTCTATGACGCGACAACCCTACTACAGCGCCTTCGGGAAATTCGCTGGAAGCGCCGCGAGGTGCCACGGCACTCTACGGATCAGTCACTGGAGGTGAGCAAAGACGAGCGGGATCGATTCGTTGGCACTGTAGGAGTTCGCGTCGCGCGATCACTCTTACATCAAGAACGCTGGCCAACATTTGCTCAACTCCTGGCGGCCCTCGAGGTAGATTGGTGGCCTGGTGATTGGACGCCCTTCTCGTGGGCTCACCTCGTTGTGCAAGCTCTTCACGCTCCCAACATCGATGCGGCATCGAGGGCGCAACACAAGGGTCGCCTGTTGGGGCGGCTCCCGCCAGAGCGGATGCGATCCAGCCTCAAAAGGCTGAAAGAGGAGGAAGAGGACGGCGTACCGATTATATGCGTGGAGACGCTCATAGGGCTGGCCGTAGCGCTTCTGCCCGAGGACGCGCCCACGGCAACAGCGTATGCGTCGATCCTCGATTGGAGTGATCTCCGCTCTGCTATCAAGAACGAACTGGATCGCACATATACCGACCAGGCCGATGCTCTCCAGGCCATCGAGTGGTATGCCGCACTGCACACTTTCACTCGAACGCTTCCGCCACTGATCGAGATCGCCAATGACCTTGCGGAATCTCGCCACCAAGATCGCCGAGACGCGCTGGCGGCTCTCGCTATCGCGCGGCTTAGAGCAGGAATTCTGAGCGGACTCGCCTTGCGACGCCGTGGCAATCTCCCCGTCGTTTCGGCCGATTGCAACGAACACTTCCAATATCTGACCACTTATTTCACTCGGCTACGGCCCGCGTCTCAAGCCGCCGACTTCGTTGTGTTGAACGCTACAACCGTGGTCGCGCGGATGCTCATACAGGCTGCCGCAAGCGCGCGAGAGATTGGGCCCGACGCATTGGAGGCCTTTGTATCGCACGTACGGGACGCCTGGACCGCCGAGGATGGAACGCCTTGCTGGCCCGAGGAGCTTCGACGGTCAGTACTAGGGGCGCTGGAGTCTGATCATCAACTCGCGCGATGGCGGGAAGCGGTGATCTCCCGCATGGCTTCAGGCGACGTGCGGTGCGCTGGGGATTCCTATGACCTTATAGGACGGCGCCTCGCTCGGGCTCGCGATCGAGTGACACTAGGCGAGCCCGAAGTTGCGTTACAAGAAATGCGATCCGCATTGCTCTGCGGTTTCATGCCCCGTAGCGAGAAGGACCACCAGGTCGCCACGATGATGGCGTGGCTCCCCTGCGCCGTCCAGACTGCACGCGACGACGCCGAACGACTCCACCTGCTAGAGGAGGCGGCTCAGCAGGTTGCCTTGTGCCATGAAACGGCAGAAGGCGCACTGGATGCTGCTGGCAGCCTGATGGACGCCATGTTGTCCTGGAGTCCCAGAGCAGCGTCCGGCCTGTTGGACGCATTCTCTCAAGACGTTATGGGCGGCTCGTGGTTGGGCGATGGCTCTGCGGCGCTGATTTCCTCTGCGTTGGATCGCGGGAAGATCGGCGGGAACGCGATGCCAGCGAGCAAGCTAGCGACGTTGACAGCTGTTTTCACAACTCTCAGTCTCGGGACCCAGAGTTACGATCGCGATATCACAAGGCTCGCTGAAGATCTCGTGCTCAGCGCCCCGACTACTGGCAGCGTAAGTCGATGTGCTGTTGGGGGACGAATTTGGTCCGCAGCACGCGTCGCGATGCCGGACGGTGAGGATAGGCAGCAACTGGCTCATGCCCTCGCCTCTGCGCTTCCCAGCGCGGACGACAGAGAGGCGGCAGGGCTATTGTTAGGCGACATCCCCGCGCCTGACAGTCAGGCACTGCGCGAGGGTACCGAGCAGCCATATTCACTCCAGCTCCAAGACGGCACCACGCTGCACCGTGAGAACGTGGTGGGAATGATCATCGAGAATCCCGCATGCATAGAGAACCTAGTCGCGTCGGAAAAGCTTACGCAGCACGGCGACTATCGTCGCTTTGAATGGGGGGAAGTGTTGCGGCGGACGTTTCCTCACCTATCGCAGGAAGGCCGGAACGATTTTGTGGAATCCCTACTTCGACACGGACATAAGACGAGCGAGATCTTCGACTATGCACGAAGGCTTGTTGAGCGCGGCGAACTCCTTGACTACAGAGTCGCCCTCGAAGCAGCGCAGGAAGCAATATCCGATGATGACGTTTCCCGCGGCTGGTCCAGGTGGTTCGACGGCGGTGTCCGAATGGCAGGCCTCCGACTCCTCGTCGCAATCAAACCCCTGAAGTGGAGACCTGTGGCCTATGATCAGTTCGAACGCGCACTGGGCCAGCCAATCTACCTCGACGGGTTGGTAGAGTTGCCGAGACTTGTCGATGTATTCGCTAGCGACCAAGAACGCGCACTCATCGCCCGGGAGGTTTCGGACCATCGGCGACGCACATTCATAGGAGCGGACGATCCCCCGACGCTCCGGCTCCGCACCCTTCGACAGGACGCAGCTGGTCGCCAGCCGGATGATCTCGAAAGCGCGTGTTGCCGAGTTGTTGCCCGGTTGCTCGGCTGCCCAGTGAACTACATTTGGCAGAGGGCGACGACCGAGCTAGTGTGGCTATACGGCATAGCACCGGCGGTTGTGGAGCGGGAGCTCGCTTCGGCCCTTGAATCTAGCGATGAATGGTTGGTCGAGCATGTGTTACTGCTCTGCGAGGTTCTGGTGCGCAGCGGTGCGCTGCATAGCTGCATCGATGCGTTCCGAACGCTGTCCGCTTCGGACAACTATGGAATTTCGGAGTCAGCCAGGCGGATGCTTCTCGCGCTGGGTGAGTCGCCGCTACCTTCCGAGGGAAGAAAGAACGTCGCGAGACTCGTGGCTCCTGAAGAGCAACGCATCATGACTGACGAATTCGAGGATCGAAGATCAGCCATCATCAATCGAGCGTTCAAGCCGTGGTTCGAACTGTTGGCGCAACAGCTACGTGTGCCGAAGCATGAGGTAGAAGCCGAGGTCCGCGCGCTCATCCTCCAGCGGGGCATTGGTGTAGACGAACTCAGAGATGCCGTTGAGGCTCTCAACAGAAACTTCCGCTGGGTGAGATCGAGCTTTGTACGACCGAACGCCATCGCGACACGAGTCGCACTACTCAGGTATCTCGGCCGGCTGCTGGAGAACAGATCCGTACCCTCACCTGTTCCGGGCTATATGGACTCGTTCTTTCGCGGACACGATCCAGCGCTAGTAGGTTGGTGGCCAACAAGAAGGCCGGACTGGATCGCGCCTCCGGAGTATTCGCGGGACGTTGACCGCAATGGAGAGCAATGGCGCGTGCGGCCAGCGCTCGATTGCGCAACGATAGAGGTCACGTGGGCGGCGCCGGGTGAGGAGCCTACGAGTTGGATCGTACTTGCTGAAGAGACAGACTTCGAGTTCGGGGAGTCCGTGCGGCGCGTTGAGGGGCGGCAATTCTGGAGACTGGTGGCGCCATTGCCATCGGACGAACTCAAGGCCAAGCTTGCGTCAGGAAACAGCATGGTTCCCGGGACACATGGTCTCCTTTTCAGCGACTACTCTTCGGCCGCCGATCGGGTCGAGAATGGCGCCATAGATACCCTTGTGGTTCGAGCCGACAACTTCGGGTTCGTCGGCGTTATCGCAACGGATTGGGTTGCACCTCACCCGTCGGCGATGAAGGCGATTGATCTCACGCTAGACTCGGGCTTCCCACCACGCTGGCGAACCACCGATGGCTCGATCGGCTCTCTCAGCATTGGTTGGCAGGACGGAACGTGGATGCACAGGCACTATCACGGGCTCGCGCCAGCGGGGAGCGGTTGGTGCGTGTTGCTGAGAGCGGACCTGTGGGAGCAACTAAGGGCACGCCTGGCGAAGCCACCAACTGCAGTAAAGGGTATCCGCCGAGAGTTACAAAAGGCAGAGGGTACCGAATGGGCTACCGTCTGGAAGGACAGTTGGATCCTCACGTAGTGCTTGATATCGTCACCAGCACCCAGCGGAAGCCGTTGCCCTGTAGCCGAGAATCCGTGGGGCTACTCTGCTCGTGACGCAATGCCTCGATCTCTGATCGACGTGCGACGGGCATCACGGCTTCTGCCATTTGCCGGCGCGGTATTCGGCCACCAGCTCCAGGTACTTCTCGCAGGCGATGCGGTGATGCTCGCGCTCCGCTTCCGTGAGCGGTCGGACCAGCCGGGCCGGGGAGCCGACGATCAGGGAGCCGGGAGGAAACTGCGCGCGATACGGGACGAAGCTGGCCGCGCCGACGATGCAACCCCCGCCGATGACGGCTCCGGTCATCACCGTGGCCTGCATGCCGATCATCACGTGGTCGGCGATGCGCGCCCCGCGGACCACCGCGCCGTGGCCGATCGTCACCCAGGCGCCGACCTCGACCGCCATACCCAGGTCCGAGTGGAGGACGCAGCAATCCTGCACGTTCGAGCGCTCACCGATACGCACCGGGCCCTCGTCGCCACGGACCACGGCGTTGAACCAGACGCTGGCGTGCTCACCGACGGTGACGTCCCCGCGGATGATCGCGCCCTCGGCGACGTACGCCGAAGGATCGAGGCGCGGTTTCGTTTCGCTCTCGCTCATGATGCGGGCACACCGAGAAGCGCGGGCGCTTGCGGAATCGTCCGCCACATCTCCGGATCGTGCCCGGTGATGATCACCGATCCCTTGTCGCGCAAGGTGCGCAGCCGGCGCAGCGACGCCAGCATCTGCTCGCGATCGTATGCCGCCGTCGGCAAGTGCAGCTCGTCGAGCGTGCGGCGGAGGTAACAGGCGTCGCCCGTGAGCACGACGTCTTCCCGGCCGATGCGCACGCGCAGGGACTGGTGTCCCGGCGTGTGTCCCGGAGTCGGAAAGCAAACGGCCGACCCGTCTCCGAACAGGTCGTGCTCGCCCTCGACGGCACGCACGCGATGGCCGTGATCGTAGTCGTGCGGATCGTAGTAGACCTTCTCGATGAGATCCGCGTCGTGCGCGGCCTCCCACTCGCGGCGCTGCACGAGCAAGGTCGCGTTCGGAAGCTGCTCGTTGCCGCCACAATGATCGAAGTGCAGGTGCGAGTTGATGACGTAGTCGATCCGGTCCGCCGCGACGTCGACGGCCCGCAGACGCGATGCGATTTCCTCTCCGGCCGAGAAATGCACGGTGTGGAACGGGGCGAGCCTGCCCAGGCGGCGGTCCGCGTCCGTCTGGGTGTCGACGTGGAGGCCGCTGTCGAACAGGGCGCAACCCTTGGGATGCTCGATCAGATAGGCGGGAACCGGGACGGTGAGGTGCCCGCTCTCGCCTTCGAGCAGGAGCGCCGTGGGTACCGTCAGCCAGCCGCACGTGAACGCGTACACTTTCAGACTCATGAGGGTATCTCCTGATTCGCGTCAGAACGCCGGCGCACTCTCGAGCTGCACCCGCACCGACTGAGCATGTTGAGCCCGGTCGTCGACCGGCACGACGGTGCTACACATCCTCGTGCTCCCCCAACCGGTCGTCGATGGGCAGCTCGGCGCTCAAGCGCGTACCGGCACCGTGAGCCGACTCGACGGTGATGTGCCCGCCCAGTAGAACGCACCGTTCGCGCATCCCCCTCAGCCCGCTGGTGGCACCGTTCGCCGACGCCTGCTCCGGGTCGAAGCCAGCTCCTTGATCCGCGACCTGCACGTTCACCGCCGCGGCATCCGCCCACACGCGTACGGTCACCTGCGCCACGCCGGCGTGACGCGCCACGTTGGTGAGCGCTTCTTGCACGATGCGATACGCGGCCGTCTCCACCTCGGGCGGAAAGCGCCGGTCGAGCCCGCTGTGCTCGACGCTCACCCGCACCGGGGTCTGCGACGAGTAGCGCCCGGAGAGCCACAGCAGAGCAGGAAGCAGGCCCAGGTCGTCGAGCATGCCCGGTCGCAGATCGAGGGAGAGATCGCGCACCTGCGCGAGCAGGTCATCCACCCACTTGTGCAGCTCGCTGAGCCGAATCCGTGCGGTTTCGATGGGCGAACGCTCGACGGCGCCCAGGGCCAGCTTGAGACCCGTCAGTCCCTGCCCGATCTCGTCGTGCAGCTCGCGGGCGATATGCCGGCGTTCCTCCTCCTGCACTTCCAGCAGCCGGTGAGACAGTGACTCGAGCTGCTCGCGTCCGGCGCGGACCTGCTCGAACAGCTGACCCTTTTCGACCGCCAGGGCAACCGCATCGGCAATCTGCCCCAGCAACGACAGCTCGGGTTGCTTCCCACCGGCCAGATCGCACCAGCCGAGAGTGAGCATGCCGGAGATGCGCGCGCTGTCGCGCAAGGGCAAGCTCAGCAAGGACCGGATTCCTTCTCTGCAAATTCGTTGCAGCGCGGGCGAATCCACCTCGGCGGCTAGGTCCGGCACGAGATGCGGTCTTCCGGCCAGCACGTTTGCCGTTACCGGGCTACCGACCATCCGCATGCGGCTGCCGCGCCGGACGTTGGTGCGGCTCTGATCGAGGGCGAAAACGGTTACCCACTCATGCTGCTCGTCGAATAGGGCCACGCTGGAACGATCGCATCCGGTGAGCGCCGTCAAGGCTGCGGCAACGGCCGGAAAAGCCTCCGCAACATTCAGGTGCGCGTTGAGGGCGTGCAGGACGTCGCTAACCGCCGTCATCTCCAGCCCGCGGCGTTCCTCTCGCGCGATCTCCATGCGTAGCGCCGCATTGAGCTCGGCCGTCCGCCGCCACGCGACCACGGCGCCGCTGACCACGACGCCACCCGCGGCGAACAGCGCCAGCCGACCCACGCCGATCGCTACGCTCGGGGTGCCCCAGGCAACGTTCGGCCAGAAGAAGTACGCCGCAAAGGCCGTCGACAACAGGGTAGCGAGAACGGCCGGACGGAAGCCGGCGTACCACGCGGTGATCAGCAGCGCGCCGACGGCCAGCATGAACGGGCTGGGTACGATCTTGTCGCCGATCAACAGCCTGAGCAGCAGCGCCGCGGTCGCCGCGCCGACGGCAACGCCGTACTGCCACAGCGCGTTGCCTATCGGCGGACCCGCGGGCGTCGCGTCGGCGGACAATCGCACTCCAGTGCCGCGGGCCGGTGACACGGGGCGATTATCGGGCCGCCGGCGCGCGGGTGTCAAACCGGCTCACAGACCGAGCCGCGTCCGCACCAACGCCCATGCGGCAGATCGGGTCGAAGAACGCTACCACATGCCTCAAGCAATCAGGCTGTAATCGAACTCGATCGGCGCCGCCGCGCCGGCCTCGAGGCAGCGCAGGCGTTCGGGGGACACGGGACGGCTGAACTGCTCGTTGCGCATGCGCAGCCGCTGGCGCAGGATCGCCGTGATCATCTCGGCCAGGGCATCCCATTCTCGCGCCGAATGTTCCTCCCGCGCCAGCTTCGTCAACCCGCGGCGCATGTGCCCGATCTCGTCGCGGTAGACCTGCTCGCAGGCGTTCGCGATGCGATCGTTCAGCTCTCCGGTCCCACGAAGCTGCATACCGACGGAGTACATGGCGCCACAGCCACCTTCGGTCGTGGCGACGGCGGACTCGCCGAGCGCGCCGTATTGCCGGCGGCACGCATAGCGCAGGCGTGCGAGCTCGTCATCCGCAGGCCAGCCGCTGAGCTGCGTCGGGTCCAACGTCGAGCCACTGAGAAAATCGTGAATGTCGGCGAACAGACAGTAGTGCGCGAACTCGGTCCTCAGATCGTCGATCGACTCCAGCACCGAGTGTCGGTCGAAATCGCGGTCGATTCCGCGGAAGACGTCCGTCAGGTACGCCACATGCCACTGGAAAAGCCCCTTCTCGCGGTCACCGACCCCGGAGCCCCACAGCTCCTTGAAACACTGGCGCCGCAACCACAGCAGGTCGCTCTCCGTGGTGCGCGCGGAGCCGTGGAAGTAGGCGCGAACGATCTCGCTCTCGCCGGCCCAATAAGGCGCCGACAGCACGACCAGCCGCCTGAGGTCTTCCGAGATCGCCACTACGCCATCTCCCTCGACCGGCCTTGTGCCGTCGACCGCAACGTCATGGCCGTCAGCACCCAGCCGGCACGCCACGCCAGCGACCCGGCGAGCGGCCCTCGCGTGACCTCACTCGCCACCTCTCCGCCCGCCACGCGCGCCCGGAACCGGCCACCGACCAGATCGAACTCGACTGCGATCCGGCGCGGCTCGAACGCGGCCCGCAGCCAGGGAGAAAGACACTTGTACGTGCATTCCTTCGCACTGAAGATGGCGCGCGCCAGGCGCCAACGGCGCTCGGGAGGCTGCTGGCGCAACCAGACATTCTCCGCGTCGGTACCGACCCAGTCCCACACGTCGGGAGCGAGGCTCGCATCCTCCTCGACGTCGACGCCAACGCCGGCAACCGTCGCGCGCCGCGCCACGGCGACGACGCACAGGCCGCGCGTGTGCGAGATCGAGCCCACGAAACCGGCGGGCCAGACCGGAGCGCGGCTCCGCCGGGAAAGGAGCGGCACAGTTGTCGCGCCGAGCCGTGAAAGCAGGGCACGGGCACAGACGCGACCGGTGGCAAACTCCCGTTGCCGCCGCGGATGCGCCGCCGCGACCGCCGCGCGTTCGGCGGGAAGCAAATCGTCCACGCCCGCCGTCAACGGCGACCACGTCAACAGCACGTCATCATCCACCAGGTGACGAACCATCGACTCTTCCTTCTCCATTCGCTGCATCCGCTCCCCAGCTCATACGCCGGCAGCTCGGGAGTGTAGCCCTTTTGCCGTTGCTTGTGGAGGCATATACTCCGCGCGCGGAAATGATCCGACTCGGCGTCCCCGAAGGCGGCCAGACCCATCACCCCAGCGTACGCGCGTTGATCGACGCGATGGCGGAGTCTCGCGCCGACGCAACGTTTCTGCTGAGCCCCGAGACGGGCTGCGGGCGCACGTTCGCCGAGCTGCGCCGCCGCTGCGCTCGCGTCGCCCGTCACCTGACCCTCTTGGGCCAGCGCCCGGGGGACAAGGTGGCGACGGTGCTGCGCAACGGCCCGCCGGCCGCCGAGCTGATGCTCGGAGCGATGTACGGCGGTTGCGTTCCGGTGCCGCTGAACCCCGATGCGGGACAGGCGCACCTCGCCTTCGCCCTGCGCCACTGCGATGCGGGCGTGGTCTTCGTCGGCAGCGAAGACTACGACTCGATCGCGGGCGTGCTGGAACAAATCGACCGGCACATCGTCGTGGCAGCCGCGGAGAACACGCTCGGCGCCGACTCGCGTGACGAGGCGGAGGAAGCCGCGCCGCCGCTCGGACCGAGTGACATCGGTCTCTTGATCTATACATCGGGCAGTACCGGCGCACCCAAGTGTGCGATGTTCACCCACGCTCAGCTCGTGGCCTGCGCACGAAACACCGCCGCGATGCATCAGTTGACGGCGGACGATCGCTTCTACTGCGTGCTGCCCCTCTATCACATGAACTCGATCGACAAGCTGCTCGGCGTCCTGATCAGCGGCGGATCGGTCGTGATGCCGCGCCGCTTCAACGTCGCCACCTTCTGGCAGCACGTGCGCGACTATCGCTGCACCTGGGGCGCGGTGGTGCCGACGATCGTCTCGCAGCTCCTGCGGTGGAGCGATCCACCCGGATCTTTGGCACATGTGCGCTTCCTGCGCTGCTCGTCCGCACCGCTGTCGCCCACCGACCATCAGGCGTTCGAAGAGCGATTCGGGCTGGTCGTCGTTCAGGGCTTGGGCATGACCGAGGCGGGCGGAATCTTCCTGAACCCGCTCCCGCCCAAGCCCCGGAAGCCCGGCTCACTCGGCGTTCCGTACGGGTTCGAGGTCAAGATCGTCGACGCGGACGGGCGCGCGGTCGTGCCGCCGGAGATCGGCGAGATTCTCGTTCGTGGCCCGAGTGTCATGAAGGGGTACTACAAGAACGCGGCGGCGACCGCCCAGGTGATCGACGGCGAGGGATGGCTGCGCACGGGCGATCGCGGCCACGAGGACGAGGACGGCTACTTCTTCAGCGCCGGGCGCTCGAAGGAGATCATCATCAAGGCGGGGACGAACGTCGCGCCGCAGGAGATCGACCAGGTGCTCGTCGCTCATCTCGCCGTTCTCGAAGCCGCGGCTGTCGGCGTACCCGATCCCTATCTGGGCGAGGAGATCGTCGCCTACGTGGTGCCGAAGCCGGGGCTCCAGGTGACGCAGCAAGAGCTGCGCGACTTCTGCGCCGGCCGCCTCGGAGAGTTCAAAACGCCGGCGCGCATCCACTTCGTCGAGCACCTGCCCAAGGGGCCGTCGGGCAAGGTGCAGCGGCTGCACCTGAAGGGCGGCAGCGAGGACGAACCGATTTGGCTTGCCCCGCCCGACTCGCAGACCACGCCTCGATCCGGCGCTGGCTCCGCCGACGCAGACGTCTCGCCCCGGACACCCTTCGAGCGGGTACTGGCCGACTTGTGGCAGGAAGCACTCGATCTGGACGCCGTCAGCATCCACGCCAACTTCTTCGCGCTCGGCGGCTATTCGCTACTGGCGTTGGAGATCCTGGCGCGACTGCGGCGCCGGTTCTCCGTCGAGGCGCCGTTGCGCCTCTTCTTCGAAGCGCCGACGATCGCCGAGCAGGCAGCCTGTCTCGCGCCGCAGCTCGTGGCCGAGGAGACGACCGTTTCGCCCCGCTCGCACGGCGGCGCCGTCATGAGCGTCGCCGAGCGGACCGCCCTCGAACGCGCATGGCTCGAACGCGCCCGCGCCGCGCGCCCCAGCCCGGCGCCGACACCGCAAGCGGTGGCCACTCTCCTCCTCGCCCCGGTGCGCCGCGGCAACGTGCGGCCCTCCGTATTCTGCATTTACGGCGCCGCGCGCTACCTCGCGCTGGCCAGACACCTGGGACCCGAACAGCCCGCGTACGGGCTGCTCCTCCAACGCGAGATCGACTTCATCGCCGCCAGCCAGGAAAAGGAGCAACCTCTCGACCTTCCCAGCATCGAGGAGCTGGCGATCCTCTATGTGGAGGGGATTCGCGGCGTGCAACCGGATGGACCGTATCGCCTCGTGGGTCATTCCTTCGGCGGCCGCATCGCGCTCGAGATCGCGCACCAGCTCCGTCGCCGGGGCGAGCAAGTGGCACTGCTCGCGGTCCTCGACACCTACATGCCGGGTGCCTTCACCTGGTCGCCGCTGCGCTGGCTGATACACCACCTCCGCCAGAGCCTTCGTCTGGGGCCGGCCTACGCGATGCAACGCGCCCGACGACGGCTCGCCTTGCTGAGCGCGCGCGAGGAGCAGTTTCGCGCCACGTTGCGGCGCCGGTACGTCCCGCAGAGCTATCCCGGAAGCGTCGTCCTGTTTCGCGCCGCCGCAGGGCGGCGGTGGCCCGGGTACGAGTTCGATCCGGCGCTCGGGTGGGCCCGGCTGGCCGGCGGCGGCCTCACCATCCACGACATCCCCGGCAACCACGAGGGAATGCTCCTCGAGCCCAACGTCCAGGTCCTGGCCCAGGAGCTGCGGCGCGAGCTCGCCGCCGTCTGAGACGGATTTCGTCACCGGCGCGCACAGCAGCGGGGCATTGTCGGTTTCCACAGGTGGTTGCAAGCGGTTGGCAGTCAGGGCGCAAAGACGGCGCCGAGGCCGAACCGCCAACCGCCCAACCGCGTAACCGCCCACGTTGCTGCCGACAGGTTCGGAGTGGGTTCAAACCGACCTACTACCGAGCGGACATTCTTGTGGACCGCAGTCTTTTGATTCGCTAGATGAGGGCAGCGCCATCACCCAGGTGAATGCGGCGCAGGAGGCAATGGTGACAAACCACATCGAAGGCAAAGTGATCGTAGTGACCGGCGCCGCGGCCGGGTTCGGCCGGCTCGTCTGCACGATGACGGCGGCCAGGGGCGCGCGGGTCGTCGGTGCCGACATTGACGCGAGCGGCCTGCGGACGGTGATCGACGAGATCCACGCCGCCGGGGGGGTGGCCGAAGCGTGTCCCGCGGATGTGACCAACAAGGCGCAGATGGACGCGCTCGCGTCCTTCGCGGTCGAACGTTACGGGCGCATCGACGTCATGGTGAACAACGCCGGCATCATGCCGCTCGCCTTCTTCGCCGACCATGCCGCGGCCGCAGCGGCCTGGGAGCGCTGCATCGACATCAACCTCAAGGGCGTCCTGAACGGCATCACGGCGGTCCATGACACGATGATCGCCCAGGGCCGCGGCCACGTCGTGAACATCTCCTCGATCTACGGAAACTTCCCCAATGCCGGCGCGGCGGTCTACACGGCGACGAAGGCGGCGGTGAACGTCCTGTCGGAAGCCCTGCGTGTCGAGTCGCAGGGCAAGATCAAGGTGAGCGTGATCCGCCCGACGGGCGTCCCGGCGACCGGGCTCGGCGCGACGGTCGTCAACCCGGCGGCGGTGGTGGGAATTGTCGGTCACCACCAGGCGTCGTTCGGGGAGAACCTCGCACGGTATCTGAGCGGCGAATTGCCCCTCGAATGCCGCGATGCGGACAGCATCCGGTACTGGACCATCACCCCCGAGCAACTCGCCGAGCAGGTGGTCTACGTGATCGACCAACCCTGGGGCGTCTCGATCAGCGATATCACGGTGCGGGCCTCGGGCGAGGAGTTCGTCCTCTGATTCGTCGACGGGCAGTCGCCGCCGCGCTTCGTGTCGCCACGAATCGCGCGGGATGAAGGGCGGGCGCGGCGGGGCCGCCCGAGTTTCCCGCGTGACCCGGTCGCGCGGCGATTGCGGCGGTGCGGCTGCAGGCGCTGGCGGCGCACGCAGGGTCGGTCACGCTGGCCCGTGTGACCCGCTCGGCCCCGCGCTTGACCGAGCTCTCATTTGCCCCGTATAGAGAACGTGCCCTGGGCGCGAGGTCGCTTCGGCAGCAGCCGTATGGCAAACAAGGCCATAGTACCGCGTATCCGCTCCTTCTCACATCTTCGCCATCCTCACATCTTCGCCATCCGTCCCGAGACGTACGAAGTCCCAATTTGACGGGTACCATTCAGCGTAGGGAGGAATGATGGCCAACGAACACTTGCTGAAGCAGATCGTGAACGGGCTGGAGAACCTGGCGGCCGACAACGCGATCGTGTGCGAACACCTGAACCTGCGCGCGGAGCTACACGAGTACCGTCAGAGGTTCGACCCGACGCCGTTTGCCGTGCTCCCTCCGCCGTACCCGGACAAGCAACTCTCACAGACGGAGGCCGCGTATCACATTGGAAGGATCGCCGACCACGCGGCCCTCGCCGTGCTCCACATGGGCGGCAGCCCCGTGTGGCCCGATGCCTTCGGCGCCGAGCTCGACGAAGCCGATGTGCTGCGCCTGGTGCTCGACTGGGAGCTCCTGCAGTCCGGCGTTTACAAGGTGATCGTGCAACTCTACGGACAGCAGCCGGCCCGGGGGCCGGCTCTGGCGAGTCCCGGCGCGTCGTCCGAGGAACGGCTGTGGGCCGAGGTCGCCGCGTGGTTCATGAAGATCGCCGCTGACACGGACCGGGTCGTGAATGTCCAACATCTTCAGAGCGCCGGCCGGGATCTCGCGGCGAGAAACATGTCCAAGAAGAAACGCTCGCGCCGCCATCGCCCCCGCTCGGGCGTTCTCGACGATTCCGATCCGCTCCGGCGTCTGGAGCAGGGAGTCCAACGAGCGACGTTGAACACTCTCACCTTTGCCGGGCTTCTCCCGCATCACTTGTATCACGCCGCCCGTGCCCGCCAGCGCAGGCGGGGGCGGCGATGATGGTGCGGGGGGGATCCCTGTGCCGCCTGCCGACCTGAAGCAGCACGATCTCGCGTCCCAGACGAACATCTTCGTCGGACGCGAGCGCGAGGTGGCGGCCCTGCGCGGCGCCGTGGACGAGGTGGTCGCCGGGCGCGGCCGGCTGGTGATGCTCGCGGGCGAGCCCGGCATCGGCAAGACCCGGCTTGCGGACGAGACCGCCAACTACGCGGCCGCCAACGGGCTGCGCGTTCTGTGGGGACGCTGCTGGGAAGGGGGTGGCGCTCCGGCGTTCTGGCCGTGGATCGAATTGATCCGGGGAAGCCTGGACGCCGGCGCGAGGCCGGCCCGGTTGCCGGCCGGCCTCGAGCCGGGGCTCGCCCGGATCGCCCTGATGGTCCCCGAGCTGCGCGCGACGCTGCCTCTGCCCGAGCCGCTTCACGAATCGGCATCCGAGCTCGCGGTCGGCCACGGTTCGCGGGGACCCGGGCCGGAGCGTTTCCAACTCTTCGACGCCATCACGCTTCTGTTCAAAGGGCTCGCGGGGAGTACCCCGTTGATGATGGTGCTCGACGACCTGCACGCCGCCGACGAAGACTCGCTGGTGTTGCTCCGCTTTCTCGGCCGGGAGCTGAAACAGACCCCCATCCTGATCGTCGCCACCTATCGCGACGTCGAGGTGAGGCAATCCGCCCAGCATGCCGCGTTGCTCGCGGAGATCGGGCGCGAAGGCACCACCATTCCCCTGCGTGGCCTGACCCTCGCGGAGGTCGCCGACTTCCTTCGACATCTTGCCGGGGTTCGCGCGGCTCAAGAACTGGTATCCTTGCTGCACCAGAAGACCGACGGCAACCCCTTCTTTCTCGACGAGATCGTCCGACTCCTGGTCGCCCAGCAAGACTTGGGCACTGCCGATCGCGCGGCGTCCGGATTCAGCATTCCCGACTCGGTTCGCGCCGCGATCCGGCGCCGCATCGAGCCTCTGCGGGAGCAAACCAAGTCCCTGCTGACGATCGCGGCGCTGCTGGGACGCGAGTTCGACCTCGCGCCGCTGGTGGCGATTTCCGAGACTCCCAACGAGCACGTCATCGTATCGCTCGCCGAAGCCGCCGCCGATGCGATCATCGACGAGCCGGTCGGCGTTTCCGGCCGTTACCGGTTCAAACATGCCATCATCGCCGAGGTCCTGCGGACCGATCTGGGCACGATCGCGCGCGCGCAGCTCCATCGGCGGGTCGCCGCCGCCCTGGAGCAGGTGCACGCCGGCGATCTCGCCCCGCACCTGGCCGAGCTCGCCCATCACTACAGCCGGACGCTGTCGATCGGGGGGGCGGAGAAGGCCCTGGAATACTCGCAGCTCGGGGCCGAGAGCGCGCGCAACCAGCTCGCCTTCGCGGAAGCCGTCCGCCTCTACGGCCTGGCACTCCGCGCCCTCGCCGCCATGCCGCAAGCGGACGAGGAGCGGCGCTGTCGCGTGCTGCTGGCGATGGGCGAGGCCCAGGCTCAGGGCGGCAGTCTGGAAGAAGCACGGCACGCCTTCGAGCAAGCCGCTGCCGTCGCGCGCCGCCTGGAACAACCCGCCCTGCTGGCTCAATCGGCCCTGCACGCGAGCGCGTGGTTCGGAACCTTCTTCACGCTCGACCGACCGCTGATGAAGCTGATCGAGGAGGCGTTGGACACGATCGGTGATGACGACGACGCCGTTCGCGCGTCGTTGATGGCCACTCTGGCCGGCGAGCGCTTCTGGTCGGGGGACCGCGAAGGCGGGTTGGCGCTTTCCGAAGAGGCGGTGGCAATGGCACAGCGGCTCGGCGACCGCCGCGCTCTGGTTTCCGCCCTCTGGGTCAAGAGCCAGATCCGCTGGGGCCCGGATGACGTCGAGGGCCGGCTGGCCTCCGCCACGGAGATTGCCGCGCTGGCCGAATCGATCGGCGACTATCAACGAGCCCTGCGGGCGCACGAGATGCGCTTCACGGCCCTGCTCGAGCTCGGCGACATGCACGGGCTGGAGGCGGAGACGCGCGCCTACGAAGCGTTGGCGCAGCGAGCGGGCGAGCAATTCGGCATCGTGGAACGATTCCAGGCCGCGATCGCACTGCTGCGAGGCGACTTCGACCAGGCCGAGCGCGCGGCACGCGAGCTGTCCAGGCACGCCCAGCGCCGGCAGGATCCCGCGCTCCTCGCCTGCGCGCAGGCGCTGTTGGTGGTCCTGGGCGAAGAGCGGGGGCAACTCGATCCGGTCCAGATCGAGCTCGCCGCGAGCGCGCAGTCTCCGGCGCTGGCGGCGCAGTATCGGGTCATTCGGGCACTCGTGCACCTGGCCTCCGGGCGCCGCGCCGAAGCAGCGACCGCATTGGACTCCCTGATGCAGGACAACTGTGCGGCGATCCCGCGCGACTGGAACTGGCTGGACAACATGCGCGGCCTGTCCATGCTGTGCGTCGCCCTGCGTGATACCCGGCACGCGGCCAGCGTGTACGAGCTCCTGCTGCCGTACGCCGATCGCAACATGACCGCAGGCTGGGGCGATGTCGCACACGGGTCGGCCGCTCTGTATCTCGGCTCCCTGGCAAGGATGCTGGGCCGCGTCGATGATGCCCAAGCGCACCTCGAACGGGCGTTGCGTTTCAACCAGCGGATGGGAGCCCGCCCGTCGGTGGCGCGGACGCAGTTCGAGTACGCTCGGCTGTTGCTCAAGCGGGGCCACACGGGCGATCGGGAAAAGGCCGTCGACCTGCTGGGCAAGTCTCTGGCAACCGCCTCGGCTCTGGGAATGCAGTACCTCGAGATGAGGGTGCGCGCTTCCTTGACTCGTGCCGGAGGGGTCGCACCCGGAAGCACAGCCACCATCGATGCGCCGGCCGTTGCCGTCGCGCCTCCGGTCGCGCTGGCCGATGTGGGCCCTGCGGGGAGGGCGGGAAAGAGCGACACGGATTCGCTCGAAGCCCTGGCCGCGGCAGCCGTCGCCGACCCGGGGGCCCTCAGCGGGCAGGCGGCAGCCGACGGCACCGTCACCATTCTGTTTTCGGACATGAAGGACTCCTCCGGCCTGTTCGACAAGCTCGGTGATCTGCGTGCCCATGAGATCATGAGCAAGCACAACGCCATCGTGCGCGAGCAGGTCGCCGCCCAAAGAGGCCGCGAAGTCAAAGCGACCGGCGACGGCTTCATGATCGCCTTCTCCAGCGCTCGGCGCGCGCTCCTGTGCGCGATCGGGATCCAGCGCGCGCTGGCGGCCTACTCCGAGCAACACAGCGACCCGCCCATTCAGGTGCGGATCGGTTTGCACGTGGGAGAGCCCATCAACATGTCGGCCGACTTCTCCGGCAAGGCAGTGATCGTCGCGGCGCGGATCGCCGCCCTGGCACGGGAAGGAGAGATCCTCGTCTCCTCCACGCTCCGAGACCTCACCGAGAGCGCCGGCGACCTTCGCTTCGACGAGGCGGGGGAGGTCCAGCTCAAGGGGCTGTCGGGTCTCCATCGGCTCTACCGCGTCGTCTGGTAGCCCCGACCGCCGGGAGGGAATCAGCCATCCGGCAGGATTGGGTGTCGCTCGTGGTGCGCTGACGCGGCAGAGACCTTCGGCTCTCGGCTGCGTCGCCGGGCGCGCGATGATAGGCTGCTGCGCGCATGGTGCCCGAGCCGCAGAAGTACGAACCGACGCTCGCATCGATCCGGCGGCATCCGCTCCCGGATTGGTACCAGAACGCGAAGCTCGGCATCTTCGTGCACTGGGGCCTGTACTCCGTGCCGGCCTGGGCGGCCGCGCGAGAAGATCCCTACAGCATCATCGCCGCGGGCGGGTTCGACAGGTACTTCCGCGAGAATCCGTACGCCGAGTGGTACCTCAACACGTTGAAGTTCGAAGATGGGCCGACGCGCGCGTACCACGACCGCACCTATGGCGAGCGCTTTGCGTACGAGGACTTCCAGCCCATCTTCGAGCGCGAGGCGCAGAAGTGGGTTCCGGACGACTGGGCGAAGCTGTTCCAGCGGGCGGGGGCGGGCTACGTCGTTCTGACGGCCAAGCACACCGACGGCTATCTGCTGTGGCCGAGTCGGGTCGGCAACCTGGGGCGTTCGGGATACCAGTCGACGCGCGATCTCGTCGGAGAGTGCGCGGCGGCGGTGCGGGCACGCGGCCTGCGCGCCGGCCTCTACTACAGCGGCGGCATGGACTGGCTCCTGAACCCGGAACGCATCGACGCGCCCGAGAAGATCTACTCCACGATCCTCGACGGCCCGCAGTACGTCGCGTACGCCGACGCGCACTGGCGCGAGCTGATCGATCGTTATCGGGCGTCGGTGCTGTGGGGCGACATCATGTACCCGCCCGGCGCGAACATCGCCGAGCTGTTTTCGTACTACTACAATCACGTGCCCGACGGCGTGATCAACGACCGCTTCGCCACACGTCTCACCCCACCGCGAATGCCGGGCCTGCAGCCGCCGGGCGCTCACTACGACTTCGTCACCCCCGAGTACACCTCGTTCGACGAGATCCAGGAGGAGAAGTGGGAAACCTGTCGCGGCATCAGCAGCTCGTTCGGCTACAACCGGGACGACGACGAGACCAGCTACCTGTCGGCGGCCGCGGTCATCCGCATGCTCGTCGACATCGTGAGCAAGAACGGCAACCTCCTGCTCAACGTCGGCCCGCGGGCGGACGGCAGCATTCACGAGCTGCAGCGCCAGTGCCTGCGCGGGCTCGGCGCGTGGATGGAGGTGAACGGTGAGGCCATCCGCGGCACGCGCCCCTGGACCCGCGCGCAGTCGACGACCGCATGCGGAGTCCCGGTCCGCTTCACCCGGAAGGACAGTGCGCTCTACGCGCTGCTGCTGGGCACGCCTCGCCAGGTCGAGGTCCGCATTGAGAGAATGCGCGCCACGGCCGACAGCGAGCTGCGCCTGCTCGGTCACGACGAGCGTCTGATCTGGAGTCAGAGTGGGGAGGATCTGATCGTCCGCCTGCCCGCTCCCCTTCCCGACCAGCCGGCACACGCCCTCAGGATGACGTCGCCCCGCAGCGCCGAGTCCTGAGCGTCGCGCGGGCTTCGCCCGCAACCCGTGTCGGGTGTCGGGCGTGGTCGGTGGTCGAAACTCTTCGCGCCGCGCGCAGATTTTCGAAAATAGCAGAACAGGGGAAAACCGGTTTTCTGGATACCCCGGTCAGTTCTCCATGGGCGGCGCCGGGAGACCGGCGCTCATGCCGCCGTCGATGGGGATGGCCACGCCGGTGATGAACGAGGCGTCGCCGCTGGCGAGGAACGTCACCAGCCTGGCAACGTCGGACGCCGTACCGATACGGCCGAGAGGGTGCGCGCGTCGCGAGAAATCTTCCAGGGTCTCGCTGCCGCTCACGCCTTCGCCGAAAGTCTCCCGGGCCATCGGCGTGTCGATGATGCCGGGGCACACCGCGTTCACGCGGATGCCGAACTGGGCGTACTCGAGCGCGGCGTTCTTGGTGAGCAGGACGACGCCGCCCTTGGCCGCGTTGTAGCTGGAAAGCCCCGGCACTCCGAGCAGGCCGGCCACCGAGGCGGTGTTGATGATCGAGCCCCTTTCCGGCCCGGGGTTGGCCATCATGGCTCGAACGGAAGATTGGAGGCAGTAGAAGACCCCGTTCAGGTTGGTGTCGATCACGCGGCGGTGCTCCTGCGGCGACATTGCGGCCAACGGCCCGTGCCGCTCGATGCCGGCGTTGTTGAAGACGATATCGACGCGCCCGAAGTGCGCCACCACGGCCGCCACCATGGCCTCGACCGCGTCGGGATCGCTCACGTCCGTGCGAACGAAGATGCCGCCGACCTCGCGCGCCACGGCATCCGCATCCGTGACGTCGGCAACGGCGACTCGCGCCCCCGCGGCGTGGAACTCGCGAGCCGTCGCCAATCCGATCCCCGAGGCCCCGCCGGTAACCAGTGCGATCCTTCCATCCAGACGATTCATGCTGTCGCCCCCCTGCGTCGATCTGCCCAGTCGTTGGTCAGGCGATACACGACCGGGCCGACCGTACGGTGGAGCGGACGGAAAAGCAATGGCGCGGCAGCCGGCCGGCGCGTCTTCGAGCTACTCGTCTGCAGAACAGAGCCCCCGATCACCGCGAACCTCGAAAGTCCACTCAGGCTCAGTTGATGGACTTTCCTTACTTGATACCTTACTCTGCGGCCATGAAGGCAACCGTGACCAGCAAGGGCCAGATCACCATCCCGCTTCCCATTCGCCGCAAGCTGCGGCTGCACAAGGGTACGGTATTGGAATTCGACGAGACCGCCGACCATCTCAAAGCGATCAAGCAGGTCGACGCCGAGCGCATGCGCCAGGTGATCGGGATTGCCAAGAAGGAGCTTGCAGGGCGGAGCGTGGCGGAGTGGCTCGATGAGCTGCGCGGCCCGGTGCAGCTCCCGCGCAAGCGGCGGCGATGATCACCGCCGTCGACACTTCGGTGCTGATCGCCATCGCCAAGGGCGAGCCCGACGCACACCGATGGACGGATCTCTTGGCTGCCGC
>CAZYMF010000068.1:0-21617 GCA_964648215.1 uncultured Binatia bacterium (SeqCode)
CAGCTTCGGGCTGGTTTCGGTGCCGGTCAAGCTGTACACCGCCACGCGGTCGAAGAGCCTCTCGTTCAACCTGCTGCACGAGAAGGACAAGTCGCGGCTGCGGCAGCAGTACGTATGCGCCACCTGCGGCGAGGTCGTCGAGCGTGGCGCGATGGTCAAGGGCTACGAGTTCGCGAAGGGCCAGTACGCCGTCCTCACCGACGAGGAGCTCAAGGCCCTCGAGCAGCAGACCGACCAATCGATCGAGATCGAGGAGTTCGTGCCCATCAGCGAGGTCGACCCGATCTATTTCGAGAAGGCCTATCTCCTCGGTCCCGACAAGGGCGGCCAGAAGGCCTACCGCTTGCTGTGCGAAGCGATGGAGAAGGCCGGGCAGGGGGCGATCGGCAAGTTCTCCACCCGCGGCAAGCAGCAGCTGGTGCTGCTGCGCCAGGCCCAGGGCGGACTGACTCTGCACGGGCTCTACCATGCCGATGAGGTGTCGAGCTTCGCCGAGGTCGATCTCGGCGATCACGTCACGATCAAGCCGGGAGAGATCGACCTGGCGGTGCAGCTGATCGACCAGCTCGCCTCCCAGTCGTTCGCGCCGGAGAAGTACGAGGACGAGTACCGCAAGCGGGCACTCGAGCTGATTGAGCGCAAGGTGGCCGGACAAGAGGTGGCGGCGGTCGCGACGCCGGCGCCGCGGGCACAGATCATCGATCTCATGGACGCTCTCAAGGCCAGCCTGGAGGCCAAGCGGCACGAGCCGAAGCGATCGGCCGCGGCCGGCGAGGCGCGCAAGCCGCCGCGGGCGAAGGGCCGTGCCGCCGGCGGGCGCAAGGCGGCGGGCAAGACGAGGTAGCGGGCACAACCCCTTGACCGATTCGCGCGCCAGGATGGAAGCGGGGGGAGGCCCCGCGTCGGCTCACGCGGCCTCACCGCGCACGTTTCGCACCGCCGACGTGGCGCGCATCCTTCGCCTTCCGCCGGTGCGCGTGCGCGCGATCGTCCGCGCCGGACTCTGCCAACCGGCCCGTCGCGGGCGGGCGCTCGAGTTCTCCTTCCAGGATCTCGTCATCCTGCGCACGGCCCACGGCCTGTTGCAGGCGGACGTGCCGCCGCGGCGGGTGCGGCGCGCGCTGCGTGAGCTGGCCCGTCAGCTCCCGCCGGATCGGCCGCTCTCCGGCGTGCGCATCTACGCCGACGGCCGGCAGGTGATCGTGCGCGACGGCCGGTCGGCGTGGCAGCCCGACGGCGGGCAGGCGGTGTTCACGTTCGCCGTCGACGAGCTGATGGGGAAGAGCGGCGTCGTGGTGAAGGTCCCGCGCCGGCGCACGCGCGCCACGCCCAGGACGACCCATGCGGAGACGACGGCGACCACCTGGTTCGAGCGCGCGCTCGCCCTCGAGCAGGTCGATGCCGCCGCGGCCATCGCCGCCTATCGCCAGGTCGTCGCGCTCGACCCTGCCATGAGCGACGCCTGCATCAACCTGGGCCGACTCGTTCACGAGGGCGGAAACCCCGTCGAAGCCATGCACTGGTACCGTGAAGCGCTCGCGCGCGCCCCCGAGGATCCCGTGGCGCACTATGACCTGGCGCTCGCCCTCGAAGATCAGGGTGACGCCGAGAGGGCGACCGACCACTATCGCCGCGCTCTCGAGATCGATCCCGATTTCGCCGACGCGCATTTCAACCTCGGCCGCTTGCTCGATCGGCTCGGGCAGCGCACCCGGGCCCTGCGTCACCTGCTCGCCTACAAGAAGCTCACCGAAGGCGACTGACGGGAGCGGCCCCCAAAACTAAGGGCAGCCGCGGAGCGCCGCATTCAGGGCGCTGACGGCGTCGCCGGCACCGATACTGCCGTCGCCGTTGACGTCGGCGGCCGGGCACGCGGCAAGGGGGCGTTGGTCCAGGGCGATCGCGACGCCGGTGGCCAACTCGTCCACGGTGACGCGGCCGTCCTCGTTGCAGTCGCCGGGACAGGTCCCGTGACAGACGAGCGTGGCCACGTCCGTGTCTTGCCGCTCAAAGCTCGTCGCCGTCAGGCGAATCCGCCGCTCGCCATGGCCGTGGGCGCGAACCGGGACGCGCACCTCGGCTGGTGCGGCGCACACGTTTTCCCCCTGCACCGGCATCGCCGGCAGGGAGCTGAAGACGGCCACGGCGTTCGCCGTGTCGATCGGATCGGGCGACGATCCCGGAGTGTAGAGATGCAGCGCCACGATCGGGTCGTTGGTGCGGCAATGTGCGATGCGCCCGTCCGGCACGTTGAAACAGAGCGAGACGTTGAAGCTGCACTGGCCGGGGACGTCGTCGTGATCGCAGCTCGCATCCCCGTCGCGACACACGGCGACGGCGCGGGTGCGCGAACGGACGCGGGTGCCGGGGTCGAAACGCCACTCGACCAGACAATCCGTGTGATCACTGCCGCCGCCACGCGCGGTGTCGCCGTGGAATTGCAGCTCCTTGTAGGCGGCGAACGCGTCGATGCGGGGGAAGGTGAGGCCGTTGCGAATGTCCGTGACCGGAACGCCCGTGCTCTTCAGATAAGCTTCGACCTCGTCGGGCGTCAGACTTGAATCTGCGTTCCACAGCAACGCCGCGGCACCGGTGGCGTGGGCGACGGCCATCGACGTGCCGCTCAACACCGCCGTCGCAGCCCCGGGCGCGTCCGAACGAATCGATACGCCGGGGGCCAGCAGATCGAGCGAGGAGTCGGTATTGCTGAAGAGGGCCAACGAGTCGTTGCGGTCGACGGCGCCGACGGCGACCGCCGTCGCGATACACGCGGGCGCAGCCATGTGCTCGGGATCAAGGTTGTTGCCCGAGGCGGCGAAGACCACCGTCCCTTGCGCTCGCAAGGCATCGATCACCTGGCGGAAGAGCATGTTCGATGCGCTCAACTGCTCACAGTTGGGCGGATAGAGGTCGTCGCTCACCAAGCTCATGTTGACGGCCCGGACGTCCGGACGATTCGTCGCAATCCAGTCGAGCGCCGCGATCCAATCGCCGACAGTGCCGCGTGCGTGGTCATCGAGAACCCGGATCGCGACCACCTTCGCTCCCGGCGCCACACCGATGCTGGCAATGCCGTTGTCGCCCGATGAGACGATGATGCCGGTTACGTGCGTGCCGTGAACGTGGCCGGTGCCGGCGGCACTGCCCGGGCCCGAGAGCCGGTTCGTGTCGCCGGGGCAACAGTTCCCGCTGCAAAAGCATTCCTCGTGAACGATGTGCCCTTGCAGATCCGGATGGCTGGTGTCGATGGCGGTGTCGAGAACGGCGAGAGTCACCCCGCGGCCGTCGATGCCAAGAGCATGGACGATGTCGGCGTTGATCTGGAGCACGCTGTGGGCCAGCGCCGCCGAGCCCTGCTGCGCCAGGTCGACGCGCACGACGTCTCCTTCCCGCGCCAGCGCCTCGAGCCCCGCTTGCGACACCGAGGCGGTGAAGCCGCTGGCGTTGTCGAATCGCCGATGGATCGCGATGTCGCCGCTCTTGACCTGCGGCTCGACGGTGGCGATCAGGGCGCTCGCGCGCCGCGCGATGTCCCGGGCACGTCGGCGAACGCCGTCGATGGAGCGGGGCGCCGTCGCCGGCGGCTGCAATGCCACCACGACGTCGACGCGCGGGCTGCGGGCCAGTCGCTCGCGGACTTCCGGGCCAACGGGCGCTGTCGCTCCGGCCACGGCGGCGCCGAGCGTCCAGACAGACAGCCCGGCCAGCCCGAGCCAACGGCGCGTCATCGGGACATTAGACGCGTGCCGCCGTCATCGGTCAAGGCGGCTTGACACTGTCCGCCAGCCGCGAGAGTACCAGGACAAGGCAGCGAGGTCGTGAGCAATGTTTGCTAGCCAAAGGGCCAAGGGTGACGGATTTCGCAGCCAGCGCTCGCTGGTGATGGGGCGGGGCGGCATGGTGTGCACCAGTCAGCCGTTGGCTTCGGCGGCCGGTGCCGACCTGATGCGGCGCGGCGGCAACGCGATTGACGCCGCCGTGTGCGCCGCCGCCGTTCTCGGCGTGGTCGAGCCGTTCTCCACCGGCATCGGCGGCGACTGCTTCCTTCTCGTCTGGGATGCCAAGCAGAAGCGGTTGTTCGGGCTCAACGGCAGCGGGCGGGCGCCGGCGGCGGCCAGCATCGAGAAGGTCCGCGCCCTCGCCGGCGACTCCATGCCGGTGCACGGCTGGTTGCCGGTGACGGTTCCCGGCGCCGTCGATGCCTGGTGCGCCGCGCTCGAACGCTTCGGCTCGCGCCCGCTGGGTGACGTGCTGCAGCCGGCCATCCACTACGCCGCCGATGGCTTCCCGGTGAGCGAGATCATCGCTCATCAGTGGGAGCTGATCGTGCGCTACGGCGGATTGGCCAATGAAGAAGCGCGCCGCGCCTTCACGATCGAGGGACGCCCGCCGCGGCTGGGCGAGATCTTCCGCCTGCCGTCGCTGGCCCGCAGCCTGGCGAAGCTGGCGGCCGGGGGGCCCGACGAGTTCTACCGCGGCGAGCTCGCCGAGCAGATCGTGCGCTGCTCGCAAGCCGGTGGCGGCCTGCACTCCCTCGATGACTTCGCCGCGCACACGTCTACGTGGGTGGAACCGATCCGGACGGCCTACCGTGGCTACACTCTGTGCGAGATCCCGCCGAACGGGCAGGGGCTGACGGCCTTGCTCGCCCTCAACATCCTGGAGACCTTCGACATGCCCGCGGTGCCGCTGGGCTCGGCGGACTGCCTGCATCTGCGCGCGGAGGCGATCAAGCTCGCCTTCGCCGACCGCAATCGCTACATCGCCGATCCCGAGCACGTCGCCGTGCCGACCCGGGCGTTGCTGTCCAAGCTGTACGCGCGCGAGCGCGCGCAGCTCATCGACCGGCAGCGCGCCTTGCCGGGCGTCGCGGCGGGCCAGGTTCGCGCCGGTACCGACACCGTCTATCTCACCGCGGCCGACGCCGACGGCAACGTCGTGTCGCTGATCAACAGCCTGTTCTTTCCCTTCGGCTCCGGCCTGGTCGCGGGAGACACCGGGATCGTGCTGCAGAACCGCGGCTATGGCTTCTCCCTCGACGCCGCGCACCCCAACTGCATCGCGCCGCGCAAGCGGCCCTTCCACACCATCATCCCGGCGATGCTGCTGCGGCAGGAGAGGCCGGTGCTGTCCTTCGGTGTGATGGGCGGCGACGTGCAGGCCCAGGGGCACGTTCAGGTCGTCTCCAACATGGTCGACTACGGGATGAACGTCCAAGAAGCCCTCGACTACCCGCGGCTGCACTACCTCGAGGAGGCTCGGGTGGCGTTGGAGCCCGAATACGACGAGCCGCTGCGCGCGGAGCTGGGCCGGCGCGGGCACGAGGTCCTCGACGAATCCGCGACCCTGCTGCGCGGCGGCTTCGGCGGCGGGCAGGGCATCCAGATCGATCCCGCGACCGGGGCGTACTGGGGCGGCTCGGATCGCCGCAAGGACGGCTGCGCCATCGGGTTCTGACGGACGGGCCTCGGCCCGGGAGAGCGCGAAACGGGGACGGGATGCCGGGCGTCAGCCCGTCGCCACCCGCTGACGCTTTCGTGACTCGCCGTCGTTTCGCGCTCCGCCGACGTGCAGATGGCGCCGCGGCCTGGGTTGGATGAGACAGCGCCGCGATTCGAGCCGTGCCGCGGTCGTGGCACTGCGGTTGCTCTGGTCCGGGGTGGTGCTTGGTAGGGCAAATGGAGAACCGGGGGACCGCGCTGAGTGTGACCGTCGTTCGACAGACGGCGGGCTCGTTCCAGCGTCTTTTTCACTACGCGGGGAGACCGAATGACGAGGAGCAGCAGGTGCTTCTCGATCAAGTGACGCGGTTCGTGGCGATCGATCGTGCCGCGACCAGGGTGGACGTGGTGTTGGAGGGAGCATGCGTCGAGCCCGGGCTGGCTCGTTTGGCCGACTCGCTGTGCGCCCTCCAGCAAGGGTCCGCGCTCCGCACTTCGTGACCGTGGCCGGACACCGTCTTGCACCGGCGTTGCCGATTCGCTACTCCCCGTTGCTCTCATGAACGAGGTGACGGAACTGCGCATCGGCTCGCTGCGCATCGCGCCCAACGCGATCCTCGCGCCGATGTCGGGCATCACCGACTCCGTGTTCCGGCGGGCGATCAAAGAGGCCAACCCGGGTGCGGTCGGCCTGGTCGTCACCGAGCTGATCAGCATCGAGGCCCTCAGCCGCCGCGACGAGAAATCGATCCGCATGTTGGACGGCGCTGGCATCGAGCATCCGCTTTCGGTGCAGCTCTTCGGCTCCGATCCCGCGCGCATGGCCGAGGCCGCGCGCCTGGCCGTCGATCACGGCGCCGACGTCATCGATATCAACTGCGGTTGCCCGGTGCCGAAGGTAGTCAAGCGCGGCGGCGGTGCGGAGCTGATGCGGCAAGCGCCGCGGCTGGCCGAGATGGTGCGGGCGATCCGCGGCGCCGTACCGGTGCCGGTCACGGTGAAGATCCGCGCCGGGTGGGACGACCGCTCGCGCAACGCCGTCGAGATCGCCCGCGTCGTCGAGAGCGAAGGCGCCGCGATGGTGGCCATCCACGGCCGCACCCGGCTGCAGCTGTACACCGGGCAATGTGACTGGGACCTGATCGCCGCGGTCAAGTCCGCCGTGCGCATCCCAGTGGTGGGCAGCGGCGACATCGACTCCGCCGCGACGGCTTGGCGTCGCCTGCGCGAGAGCGGCGTCGATGGCGTGATGATCGGCCGCGGGGCGCTCACCAACCCGTGGATGTTTCGTCAGCTGGCGGAGTTGCGATCGGGCGGCGCGGTGACGCCTCCGCCCGAGCACGAGGTGTGGCAGCTGATCACGAACATCATCGAGCGGATCGCCACCGAGATCCATCCCAAGGTGGCGCTCGGCCGCGGCCGCGGCCTGGTCTGCCGCATGACTCGTGGCCTTCCTTACAGCGCGACTCTGCGCGAGATGGTCACGCGCGCGCCTTCGCTCGCCGCGATGTTCGAGCTGCTCCACTCTCGCTGCGCCGAGACCCGCCGCGAGGCCGGTGCCGCGCTGTCACGGGCCGCTTGAGCCTCTCAGGCTTGGGCGCCGGCCAGCAGGCCGTCGGCGAGCCACTGCTGCAGCAGCGTGCCCACGTGCGCGACGGGATCTTCGTGGCCCTGCTCGGCGACGAGCTCGCACAGGGAGGCGAACGACTCCCCGGCGGCGACGCAGTGCAGGGCGGCGAGCTCGTCGGGCGTGATGGCCACGTGGAAGACCCGCAGGTCGCGGCGCCAGACCCGGACGCCGCCGGGTCGTGCTGCCGGTTCCCGCGGCGTGCGCCCGGCGCGCGCGTCGCCCCAGAGGGAGAGAACGTCCCACTCGACGGGGAGCAGCTGCAGCGAGGCGACCGGTCGCAGGCGCAGCTCGGCCCAGGCCTCCGCCGGCAACGCCGTCAGCGCGCCGGCGGCAAGCAACTCCTCGTCCGCGGCGTCAAATGCCTCGATCAGCGCCCATTCGAAGGTTGCCAGGTCGGCGAGGTAGGGGCGGCTCTGCGCGAGCCGCTGGCTGCGGGTGAAGCGGGGCAGATGCTGGCCGGCGTAGCGCAGTGAGTAGTGTGCCGGCGGGTGGGCGAGCAGATAGTCCGTGATCAGGTTGTGGAACTCGTCGTTGCCGAGCACCGCACAGAGCGTCGGGTAGTCCTCCTTCAGCGCATCGAGCAGCCGAAAGAAATACATGTTGGCGTAGATGTCGAGCCGGCGCGCGGCCGGCAGGACGTCGTCGCCGTCGACGATGGCCTCGAGACCGTCACGCAGCAATCCGTCGGCGTCGTCGCTGCGCCGTTCCATCTCGCGCAAGGCGTCGGCGACGCCCCTAGGCGCGCTGATCAAGCGCCAGAGCAGCCGCTGCGTTTGTGCCAATGTCGGAGGGTTCACGCGGGTTCTCCTGCAGCCGACGCGCTCGATCGGCGTGTGCTTGCAGCTCGGGAAACTCGGGGATGTGATCGTCCCATTCGATCAAGGTCGAGACGCGACCGAAGCGCCGGAGCGCCTCGCGATAGAGATCCCACACGGCGTCCTTGACCGGATGATCGTGGGTGTCCAGCAGGTAGTCGCCGTGATCGCTGTGGCCGGCCAGGTGGAACTGCCAGATCCGCTCGGCGGGAACGCCGTCGAGATAGTCGTGGGGGTCGAAGCGATGATTCACGGCGGAGACGAAGATGTTGTTGATGTCGAGCAGAATACCGCAGTCCGCCGTCTCGGCGACGGCGGAGAGGAACTCCCACTCGGGCATGATCGAGTGACGGAAGGTGAGGTAGCTGGACACGTTCTCCAGGGCGATCTGTCGTCCGAGGACGTCCTGGACGCGCCGCACGCGATCGACCACGTGCCGGAGCGCCTCCTCGGTGAAGGGCAGCGGCAACAGATCGTGCAGGTTGTGGCCGCCGGTACCGGTCCAGCAGAGGTGATCCGAGATCCAGGCCGGCTCGAAGCGAGCGGCCAGGTCGCGAAGCTCGCCCAGGTAGGCGGCGTTCAGGGGGTCGGTGGAGCCGATGGAGAGGGAGACTCCGTGCAGGACGATGGGATAGCGCTCGCGGATGCGGGTGAGGTTCTGCCGTGGGCGGCCCCCTCGCACCATGAAGTTCTCGGAGATCACCTCGAACCAGTCGACGGCGGGCCAAGCCTCGAAGATATGGGAGTAGTGTTGCGGCCGCAGACCGACGCCGCAGCCGAGAAAGGGGTGCTGTGAAAGAGGAGAAGGCACTGCGCGAAAGCGCGGGGCGCGAGCTCGCGCCCCGCGCTCCCTCCGGCTCACTTCACGATCTTGCCGCCCTTGCTCTTGCACTCGGACTCGGTCGTCGTGATCCAGCCCTTGCCCTTGCACTCGTTGTGGCCGGCGCAGTCGTGACCGACGCCGGCGCACTCGCCATGGCCTTTGCAGGAGTTGATCCCCTCGCAGTGGACCTTGGCTTCGGTCGCGCCCTTGGTTCCTGCCTGCTGCTCTGCCAGGGCGATCCCGGCGGAGAAGAGGCCCGCGACCGCGGCGGCGATGACGGCTCCCTTCACTGCTCCCTTCATACTCTTCCTCCTTCCGCGCCGGGCTCTGCTTCCCGGCGCCTGGGCGGCCGCCCATGACGGCATGGCCGCGCTGTTCTCTGTCGATGCCGAACCCGACGGCCGGCACCAGAGTTCCCCGAAACTGACTTATGGCGGCAGTGTAGCCAGGCGTACCCCGGGCTGCAACATGGTGGCCCGCGGGTGAGGGGTCGATCGGGAGAGGGCTTGCGCGCGTGGCCGGACGCGGGCAACTTGGCCCGGTGAATCGCGTTCCCGAGCCGGAGATCATGGCCGATCCGGAACAGGCCGCCGCCTATGCGCGCGCGGATTTCGCCACCGTCAATCAGGGGTTCGTCGACCGTTTTCGGCAAGAGTTTCCCGATTTTACGCAGGGGAGAATATTGGATCTCGGTTGCGGGCCGGCGGATATTCCCGTCCGTTTGGCACGCGCGTTGCCGGGCGTCGAGATCACGGCCGTCGACGCCTCGGGGCCGATGCTGGATCTGGCGCGGCGTGAAGTCGACCGCCTCGGGCTTGGCCGAAGAGTCGCTCTGCTGCGAGCGCGCCTGCCCGGATTGCCGCTGCGAGCGGGTAGGTTCCAGGGCATCGTCTCCAACAGCTTGCTGCATCACCTTGCCGAAGCGGACCTTTTCTGGGCGGAGGTGCGTCATTTGGGCCAGACGCAGGCGCGACTTCTGGTCATGGACCTGTGCCGTCCCGAGAGCGAGGCGCGAGCCCGTGCGCTCGTCGATGCGGCGGCCGCGGGCGAAGCGGAAATCTTGCGACGGGATTTCTTCAACTCGCTGCTGGCGGCGTTCGCGGTCGCGGAGGTCGACGAGCAGCTTCGCCGCGCCCATCTCGGCCACCTGCACGCTCGCCAGGTCAGCGACCGCCATTGGGTGGTCGCGGGTACGGTGTGACCCGGTGGGCGCTCCCGTGGCAACCGATACAAAAGCGCGGTTTTTCTGCTATCCCCCGCAAACTAGGTCTTGACTCGGCGTGGGGACACATCTAAATACGGATAGCGCGATAACACCGTCCACTCCACTAATGAGGCCATCCTTGTCGTCCTAAGGCGGGACCCTGAGCGGCGTTGATCACATCTCTGTGTTTGAATCCCCAATTCGTACTGAGCAGTGCTGATCCGGGGCGCAGGTGCGCGTGACTCGTCAGAAACGCAATTCCACCTCACGATCGAAGCGGGCCACTCCGGTGCCCCGGAAGCGAGCGATCTCTATGCCGTCGCAACCGACGCGGGCGTCTCGTAGCCCCGAGCTAGTGAGCACGAAGTCGTCGAGCTTCGACGACCTCGCCGAGGCTCTGCCCCAGGACATCCCGCGCGGCGAGGAGATCGAGGGCGTCATCTCGATGCTCGGCGAGATGGACGTCGACAGCGTCGAGTCGCTCGCCGAGGCCAACGTCGCCAAGGAATCCGAGGAGAAAGAGGAGTGGGCGGAGGAGGAGCGCGAGGAGAAGAGCTATGCCGAGGACACCTCGGACCCCGTCCGCATGTATCTGCAGGAGATGGGGGCGGTCTCCCTGCTCACCCGCGAGCAAGAGGTCGAGATTGCCAAGCAGATCGAGTCGGGCGAGCGCGAGGTACGCGAGCAGGTCTTGAGCCTGCCGTTCACTCTGACCTACCTCCTGGAGCTGGGCGATCGTATCAAGGTCGGTGAGATGTCGGAGCGAGACCTCCTCGACGAAGAGGCAACCGAAGAGGAGGAAGACAGCGACAGTGCCGGCGAGGATGCGGTCGAAGCGCAACCGAACCAGGATGGCACGATTCTGAAGCTGATCGAGCGGCTACGCCGCGCCGTCTCCGACCAGGCGGAGGCCGAAGCGGCGGTGCGCCAGAGCCGGCATTCGCCGAAGCTGAAGGCCGCCGAGCGCCGCCTCAATCAGGTAAACCTCCGCATCCGTAAGATTCTCGACCAACTGCAAATCGGGCGCCACCACATCACCGTGATCGTCGACAAGCTGCGCAAGGCGGCCCGCTTCATCTTGCAGCAGCACGAGGTCATCCGCCGCTACGAGCACCGCCTGCGCCGCCCCGCGGCGGAGGTGCTCAAGATCGGCAGCCGGCTCAAGGCCGAGGACGGCCGGTCCGTCGCCAGCGCCAGCCGCCAACTGCGCCTGTCGCCGGACGAGGCCCGCCGCGTGGTGGAGGACCTGCGCGCCGCACGCCGCCAGATCGGCGACGCCGAGCGCGCCGTGGCGATGAGCGAGGACGTGCTCAACCGCGCGCTCGCCGTGATCCGGGCGGGGGAGGGCAAGGCGCAGGACGGCAAGAAGAAACTGATCGAGGCCAACCTGCGCTTGGTGGTCAGCATCGCCAAACGTTATACCAACCGCGGCCTCGGATTCCTGGATCTGGTCCAGGAGGGCAACATCGGGCTCATGCGCGCGGTGGAGAAATTCGAGTACCAACGCGGCTACAAGTTCTCGACCTATGCGACCTGGTGGATCCGGCAATCGGTGAGCCGGGCGATCGCCGATCAGGCGCGCACGATTCGCATCCCGGTCCACATGATCGAGACGATCAACAAGGTGGTGCGCTCCTCGCGTTATCTGGTGCAACAGTTGGGGCGCGAGCCCACCCCGGAAGAGATTGCGGCAAAGATGGAAATGCCGCTGGACAAGGTCCGCAAAGTGCTGCGGATCGTCAAGGAACCGGTGTCCCTGGAGACGCCAATCGGGGATGAGGAGGAGAGCTCGCTCGGCGATTTCGTCGAGGACCGGCAGACGGTGTCGCCCGCCGACGCGGCGGTGTACACGAGTCTCGAGGAGCAGACGCGCAAGGTGCTGGCGACGCTGACCCCGCGCGAGGAGCAGATCCTGCGCATGCGCTTCGGCATCGGGGAGAAGTCGGACTACACCCTCGAGGAAGTCGGTCAGCGTTTTGCGGTGACGCGCGAGCGGATCCGGCAGATCGAGGCCAAGGCGCTGCGCAAGCTGCGCCACCCCAGCCGGGCCAAGAGTATCGAGGCATTCGTCGGCAACAACTGAGCCGATTGCGTTCCGCCTCGTGTGGAGGAAGTAACATGATCAAGCAGAATCTGGAGAAGGAGCTGCGCAAGTGGCGTGAAGCGAGGGCGCGAAAACAGAGTGGGCGCCAGACGCCGACCGATCGTCGCACGCTGCGGGTGAATGGGCAGGAGGTGGTGGTGGTTACCAAGCCTAAAAGGGCTCTCGCTTAGCTGAGTTCTACGGCCGTCACGCGGCCGCTCCCCCCCAAATTGCTCTTAGTTCCTCGCCGCCCGTCGAATCGTTGCGTTCGACGGTGTCGTACGGCTCCGCCCTCTCTCACCAGTGGCAACGGAGCAACAGCCCAAGCTCCCGGGCAAGCTTGCCAGGATCACCTCGCCCCGGTACCTTGATGACCATGTCGCCGGAGAGCCTGGGTCGCCTGGGGGCGTCGCTGTGTGTGCTCGTCGCTGTTGCGGCCGGACCGGCGCGAGCCAAGACGATTCGCTATGTCTTGGGCGCGGGCAGCACGATTACGCCCATCTGCACTGATTGCGTGCGCTCGCCCGGCCCCACCGAGGCGCTGCGCGGCTCGTTCGAGATGATGACCTTGCCGTTACCGGGACAGCCGGCGGTGTCGGCCGTTACCGGCCTCCAGGCCAGCTCGGCATCCTTTCGGCTAAGCGCCTCCGGTTTCCTGCAGGAGGACGGCGCCGGCTCGCGCATTGTGCTCGATGCCCAGATCAACGGCGCCGCGCAGATCCTGTCCACGACCCGGCAACCCGAGCTGCAATCCCCCGTGTTTACCGCCGTGCTGAGCACGCCGTACGAGCAGTCCGTCGGCTACCTCATCGTCCTGGTGGCGCAGACGGCCGGGGCCGCCGAGCTGGACAGCGATGGGGACAGCATCCCCGACAGCATCGACAACTGCCCGGACGAACCCAACTTCGACCAGCATGACACCGACGGCGACGGCATCGGCGACGCCTGCGACAGCTGCCCGGCCACTCTCCTGGGCCAAGTCGTGCTGGACTCCGGCTGCAGCATCTCCCAGCTTTGCCCGTGCGCCGGGCCCAAGGACGGCGGAGAGTGGAACGCGCAGCATGGCTACGTTCGCTGCGTCGCTCGCGCTCTGCGGCAGCTCCGCCGCGCCGGCAAAGTCTCCCGGCACGACGTCGTGACGGTGATCAAGCGGGCGGTGCACTCGGGGTGCGGCCGCACCGTTCTGGCGGCGCAGTAGCCGCGCGGTCAGCGAGGCTCGGACCTTCCGCGGTTTGAGCTTGGCGGCTGCGCTAGGTTTCTCGAAGCCTGGAACTCGCTTGATTTGACCCAAGTTGCAACGAGCCACCGAGGGGAGCGACCAACGGGAGCGTGGGGCGAAGCCCCCGTTTCGCGGAGGCGCCGCCACGCTAGCGCGCGTGCTTCGTCGGGTAGGTGCCGCCGTAGCCGTGGGTCGACTCTACCGCCGACTCGGTTGCATTGTTCAGGTAGGACAGAATGCGCGGCGCGTCGAAGTAGCGATAACCGTACATCACGGCGGCACCCAGAATCAGCCCGTATATGAACTCTCGCATGACCGGTGTTCCCCGACCGGCATCCTAGTCGGTCGCCCGTTTCCGGTCAAAGCGATTTTCGGAGAACGCAGAGGGATGGCTCAGGGAAGCTGGAGCACCGCGGAACGGCCGCCCTCGAGGTAGGGCTCGTTGGCCGAGACCGAGGGGACGCCGAAGCCGGTGAAGCGATCGATCACCAACCCGATCACCGGCGTGTTGATGCCGCGCACGATCAGATGAGCCGTGTCGGTGCCGAGGCTGCTTCGCCGCAGCGGGCTGATCGTGCTGAAGCTCTGCCGCAGCATGCACTTCAGCGACAGCGATCCGGAGAGGGACTCCTCGAACTCGTTGGTGACGCTGAGCCCGATCGGCGTCTCGGTGGCGCCGTAGAGAACGTTCTCCGTGCAGGGAACCAGGATGATCTCGCTGTTGGAGCCGCTCTGGCTGGTGAGCACGTTGAAGTGTAGCCGGTCCGGACACTGCTCGTACTCGTTGCCGTCGAGGTTGAACGAGCCGCCGAAGAAGCCCGGCGTGAGGCGCCGGAAGCCGATGGCCGTGTATCCGAACGATTCGTTGGGCGCGGTGCTCGAAACCAGGGCGCGTCCCTGCAGCGCGTTGTGCGAGGTCAGGTCGGGGGTGCGCGGCTCGACGGCGCACTTGAGCTCGCCGCTGCCGTAGAAGAAGGGCGGAATCGAGGTGAAGGTCTGGAACGAGCGATAGCCGGCGCTCGCCATCCACGAGAGCGGTTGATTGGCCGTGAGCGACAGGGAGAAATCGGTCTCGGCGCAGGTATCGCCGGCGATGTAGACGCAGTGAACGGAGACCGGGGCCGAGGTCAGATTGACGATCTCGACCCTGGTGTCGTGCGGGCTCCCGCCCTGGTCCGCCTGGATCAGCGGGTAGACGAGCAGGGCCGAAGGGAGCTTCTGAGCCGGCCCCGTGCCGACGGCGTCGGCAAAGCCGGTCGGGTTGCCCGCCCCCTGCGTCGGCGTGGCGGGATCACGGGTCGGGGTCGGCGTCGCGCTCGGTCGCGGCGTCCACGTCGACGAAGGCGTGCGCGTCTGCGTCGGCGTGCCGGTCGCCGTCGCCGTTCTGGTCTGGGTGCGCGTCGCCGTCGAGGTGCGCGTCGGGGTGGCGGTGCGCGTCGCCGTCGGCGTCCGCGTCGGGGTGGCGGTCCACGTCGGTCTGCGCGTCCAGGTGGCGGTTGGTGTCGATGACGGACGCCGCGTGAAGGTTGCCGTCAGGGTCGGGCGCGGCGTGGCCGTGGCCGAGGCGCTGCGCGTCGGCGACGGCGTCTGCGTCGGCCGCAGAGTCGCCGTGCTGGGCGGGGCGGCGGTCGCCGTGCGCGTAACGGTGGGCGTCGGGGTCGCGTTGACCGCCGGCAATAGCGTGAAGCCACCGCTGAACAGGGCGGCGAGCTGTTGGAAGAACAGCGCCAACGCGGCCGCGATGAATGCAGCAAACCCGCCCATGAGCCCCTACGGCAGCGTCACCGTTGCGCTGCGCCCGCCCTGAAACGACGGGTCATTGGCCGATGTCCGCGGCGTGGCACCGAAGTCGAAGTGATCGATGGCCAGGCCGATCAAGGCAAAGCTGGAGCCGCGCACGACGACGTGGGCCGTGTCGCTCCCCAGGACGCTGGCATCGAGCGTGCCGCTGATGTCCGTCAGCGTGCGCCGGTCGAAGCACTTGAACTTGATGGAGGCCGAGAACGCCTGCTCGAACTCGTTGATGATCGTGTACTGGACGTTCGGCCGCGTCGGGGTCTGCGTCAGCAGGTTCTCGGTGCACGGGACCAGAACCATTTCACTCTCGGTGACGCTGGGTTGTGCCGTCAGCACGTGGAAGTGCAGCTTGTCGGGGCACTGGTCGTAGGTGACCCCGTCGAGCGGCAGCTGCCCCGTGTAGTCGCCGTCGGTCAGCCGGCGGAAGGCGGTGGCGCTGTAGCCGATGGTCTGCCCGTCGCTGCCGTAGATGATGGCGCGCGCCTGCAGGGCGTTGTGGAACTCGACCTCCGGGCGCTGCGGCAGCACCACGCACTTGAGCTCGCCTTCGCCGTAGAACGGGGGTACGCGGCTGAAGGTGCCGATGTCGCTGAATCCCCGGGTGGCCAGCCAGGACACGGGCTGGAACGGGGACATCGACAGGAAGAAACCGATCTCGTTACAGCTCTCGTCGCCGTAAACGTAGAAGCATTGGACGTCGATGCTGTTCTTGGTCAGATTGACCAGCTCGATGCGGGTGTCGCGCGTGGCGCCGCTCTCGATCAACGGCAAGACCACCATCGCCGAAGGCAGCTTCTGCGCGGGTGGGCCGAACGCCCAAAGCGGGGCCGCCACGCCGCTCAACAGAGCTGCGGTGAGAGCGGCGGTCAACCAACGCAACCTCATCATACGCAAAACCCTCTCGACCCGAGCCGAGAGAGCCTGCATGGTAGACGTGCGCGAGGCCGAAATCAACTCAAAATTCGGACCCCACTCCCCGTCGCGCGCTGGCCGCCCCGTGGGCAAGCGGCTATCTTGGCTCGGTGGCAGAGGAACCGCGCTTCTGCGAGCAATGCGCCGGGCCGTTGCGAGCCGAGCAGCGGGACGGCCACCGCCGTCTCGTATGCCCTCGCTGTGGCCTCATCCGCTACCGCAACCCCGCCGTCGGCGTGGCGGTGGTCGTGCGGCGCGGCGAGCGTCTGCTGCTCGGCCGCCGCCGCCGCGGACCCTATGGCGGCCTGTGGTGCATCCCTTGCGGCTACGTGGAGTGGGACGAGGACATCCGCGATGCCGCGCGGCGGGAGATGCGCGAAGAGACCGGTCTGGAGGTGGAGCTCGGGGCCGTGTGCGCCGTGCACTCGAACTTTCACGACCGCGCGCGGCAGACGGTCGGTGTCTGGTTCTGGGGCCGGGTGCGTGGCGGCGCGCTGCAACCGGGCGACGATCTCGACCGGGTCGATTTCTTCGCCCTCGACGCCGTACCCGAGCTGGCTTTCCCGACCGACGGCCAGGTCGTCGCGATGCTCCGGCAGGGGCTGGACTCACCTTGACTTTGCGCCGGCTTTCGGGGCAGATAACCAGCTGGTCAATCATCCCGGTTCACCACCGGGAAAGGCAATCCCAGAAGCGCTCCAGCGCAAGAAAATTCTCGGAGATTCAAGTCAAAGGAGGAGTTCATGGCAGGTTTGCTCGAAGGCAAGGTTGCGGTCATCACCGGCTCGGGCCGCGGGATCGGTCGCGAAGAAGCCCTGTTGATGGCCAAGCACGGCGCCAAGATCGTGGTCAATGACCTCGGCGGCGGCTTCGACGGCACCGGCGCCAGCACCGGCCCGGCCCAGGATGTCGTCAACGAGATCAAGAAGATGGGCGGCGAGGCGGTCGCCAACGGCGACAGCGTGAGCGATTTCAAGTCCGCCAAGAAAATCGTCGAGTGCGCCATCGATACCTTCGGCAAGCTCAACATCGTGATCAACAACGCCGGCATCCTCCGCGATCGCATGATCTTCAACATGGCCGAGGAGGACTGGGACTCGGTCCTTGCCGTGCACCTCAAGGGCACCTTCAACATGAGCCGCCACGTTTGCGAGTACTGGCGCGAGGAGCACAAGAAGGGCAACCTCCTCAACGGTCGCATCATCAACACTTCCTCCGACTCGGGTCTTCTCGGTAACGTCGGCCAGAGCAACTACGGCGCCGCCAAGGCCGCCGTGGCGCTGATGGCGATCACCATGGATCGCGAGATGGCCAAGTACGGCGTCACCTGCAACGCGATTGCCCCCGTCGCCCGCACCCGCCTCACCGTCGAGGCGACGCCGTCGACCGCGGCGCTCATGGGTCAGGAGGCTCCCGAGGGCGAGTTCGACGTCTTCAGCCCGCGCAACGTGGCGCCGCTGGTCGCCTGGCTCGCCAGCGACGACGCCAAAGAAGTCCACGGCGAGGTCTTTCGCGTCGGCGGCGGCACCGTGTGGCTGATGAAGGGATGGCACTCGGCCGGCAAGGTGCAGCAGCACGCGACCTGGGAGCCGGCCTCGCTCGGCGGGAAGCTGAAGGCCGAGCTGGCCAAGGGCATCACCGCCAAGGAGAGTATGTCCGACGTCTTCGCCGGAGGCCTCGGCTGAGATTCGTGAGCCGTGCTCGTGGGTCGCGCTCGTTCGCCGAGCACGACCCGCGAGCACGATCAACCCCATGACCTACCGCAAGATCCTCTTCGTCTGTCACGCCAACACCAGCCGCAGCATCATCGCCGAGGCCCTGCTGAAGAAGATGCTGCGCGAGCGCGCGCTGCACGATCACCTCAGCGTCGAGTCCGGCGGGATCGCCGCCTACGCCCGCGACGGCGCGTTGGTCTCGATGGACGCCCGCCTGGTCCTCCGCGACGACGGCATCCACATCCCGCCCGAATCGGTTTCCACCGACCTCAAGCGCAACCGCCACATGGTGGCGGACGCCGACCTGATCCTGACCATGACCGAGGAGCAGGTGCGGATGATGCGCAGCGCCTTCCCCGAGGCCGACGACAAGCCGGTGTTCACGCTCAGGGAGTTTGCCGGCGGGCGGGGCGACATCGAGGACCCGGCCGGCCAGGACGAGAACTTCTTCGCCGCCTGCCGCGATCAGATCAAGGACTGCCTGCTGAAGGCGGTCGAGCGTCTGGCGCCGCCTACGGCCGCGACCGCTCCGCAATGAGGCGGTCGAGCTCTTCGCGCAGGCGCGGCAGCACCTCGCCGTAACCGAAGCTGCCGACCTTCACGTCCTTCCTCTTCAGGTTCACCGTCGACGGGCCGCACCACAGGCCGAGGTCGGCGTCGTCCGTCTCCCCCGGGCCGTTCACGCGGCAGCCCATGATCGCGATCGTGATGCGGTGATCGCGCGCGTAGGCGGTGATCTCCTTCACCTGCTGCGCCAGCTCGACGAAGGCCTCGTTCTCCACCCGCGAGCAGCTCGGACAAGAGATGATGTTCAGCCCGCGGCCGAAATCGGGCACGGAGATGAAACGGCCGTCCGCCACGTCGGCGATGATCTGGTGGCCGACCTCGACCTCCTCTTGCTTGCGCTCGTTGGGGAGGGTGAGCGAGACGCGGATGGTGTCCCCGATTCCCTGCGCCAGCAGCTTCTCGAACGCCAGCCGGGTCTTGGTGACGCCTTCGGGGGGGAGCCCGGCTTCGGTGACGCCGAGGTGCAACGGCACGTCGGGCCGCGCCGCCGCGAAGCGGAGGTTGGCCTCGACCACCTTGGCGGGGTCCGAGTCCTTGAGCGAGACCACGTAGCGTTCGAAGCCGATCTCGTCCATCAGCTCGCAGTGATGAATCGCCGACTGCACGATCGCGGCGAGCTGGTCGTCGGGGTGGCGCTCGAGAAACTCGGGAGCGACCGAGCCGCAGTTGACGCCGATTCGGATGGCGCAGTCGGTGTCGCGCGCCACCGCGGCGATCCAGCGTACCCGGTCGCGAATGGTCTTGTGGCGTTCGACGTGGTGCAGATGGCCGGGGTTGTAACGGATCTTGTCGACGTGAGGGCCGACCTCGGCGGCGAGGCGGTAGTTCTCCTGCAGGTCGACGGACAGGGTCGCATCGGTCTGGCGGCGGATTTCCTTGAGCGCCTCGGCGTCCCTGGCGTTGTCGACCGCGATGCGGACCACGGCGGCCCCGGCGCGCTTGAGCTGCTCGGTCTGCGCCACGGTGGCGTCGATGTCGCGCGTCTTGGTCGCGCACATGCTCTGTACGGCCACGGCGGCGCCGCCGCCGACGGTGATGCGACCGATGCGCACCGCGCGGGTCGCCGGCCGGGAAGAGCTGGGATGCATTTGCCCAGACGCTAGCGAATGGGGGGCGGGCGCTCAAGCGGCCCGTTCCCCGCGGCTACGGGCGTGGTCGCGACGCCGGGCCGGAATCGGTCAGCAGGCGAAAGAACTCGCTCCTGGGGGACAGGATCAACGTGGTGTCCTCACCGATGGTCTTGCGGTAGGCCTCGAGCGTGCGCTGGAACTCGTAGAACTCGGGGTCGCGCCCGTAGGCGTCGGCGAAGATCCTCACCGCCTCGGCATCGCCGTGGCCGCGCGTGATCTCGGTCTTCTGCCGCGCGTCGGCGAGCAGGATCTGCACCTCCTTGTCGGCCTGCGAGCGGATCTTGCGGGCTTCCTCGTCGCCCTCGGCGCGGAACTTCTTGGCCAGCCGCTCGCGCTCGGTGCGCATGCGGTTGAAGACGTTGAGCTCGTTCTTCTCGGGCAGATCCGCCCGCTTGATGCGTACGTCGACGATCTGGATGCCGAACTCGCGCGCCTTCTTGTCGCTCTTGCGGGTGACCTCCGCCATCAGCGCCTCGCGCTGTTCGTTGACCACGTCGCGCAACGTGTGCCGGCCCAGGGTCTCGCGCAAGTTGGAGTACACCACGTCGTCGAGCCGCGACTGGGCGCCGTTCTCGTTGCGGACGGTGCGATAGAACTGCAGCGGGTCGAGGATGCGCCAGCGCGAGTAGTTGTCGACGACGAGCTGCTGCTTGTCGCGCGTGAGCAACTCCTTGGGAGCCGCATCGTACTCGAGCAGGCGCCGGTCGAAGTAGAGCACGTTCTGGATGAAGGGGATCTTCGCGTACAGGCCCGGCTCCCGCACCGTACGCACCGGGTCGCCGAGCTGAATGACCACGGCCTGCATCCATTGGGGCACGGTGAACAACGCCAGGTTCCAGGCAGCGACGCCCAGCCCGGCGAGAACGGCGACTACGATCCAGCGGCGGTCCATGCTCAACGCCTCCCCGCCGCCGGCTTGGGCTCGGCGGCCGTCTCGGCCTGACGGGCGCGCAGCACCTGGTCGAGCGGCAAATAGGGAACGACCTGCTTCCCGGCGGTCTCGTCGAGGATGATCTTGTTCACCCGCGGCAAGATCTCTTCCATCGTTTCGAGGTAGAGACGCTGGCGGGTGACCTCCCTGGCCTTGGCGTACTCCTCTTGCACGTCGATGAAACGTTGGGCGATGCCGGTGGCGTCGCGCACCTTGGCTTCGCTGTAACCCTCCGCCTCGTTGAGCAACTGCGCCGCCTGGCCGCGCGCCTTGGGCACGACGTCGTTGGCGTAGCCGCGCGCTTCGTTGATCATGCGTTCGCGGTCTTGCTGCGCGCTGATCACGTCCTTGAACGCATCCGAAACCTGGTCCGGCGGATCGACGTCCTGCAGCTTGACCGCCACCACCTGGAGGCCGGAGTCGTAACGATCGAGGATCGCCTGGAGCTGCTTCTGCGCCTCCTCCTCGACCTGCTGCCGGCCTTCGGTCATGGCGTCGTCGATCTTCGTGCGGCCGATCACCTCGCGCATGGCGGCCTCGGAGGCGGCGCGCAGACTCTCCTGGGGGTCGCGCATGTTGAACAGAAAAGCGGTGGGACCGCTGGGGTCCGTCTTGATGCGGTACTGGACGATGAACTGCAGCTTCACGATGTTCTCGTCGCCGGTGAGCATGAGCGCTTCCTGATCGACGGCGCGGTAGCGCGCGGGCGGTCCCACGGAGACGGTGCGGAAGCCGAACTCCTCCTTGCGCACCTGCGTTACCGCCGGCCGGAGCACCTGTTCGATGGGCCACGGCAAGTGATAGCTCGGCCCCGCCGGAACCTCGCGCACGACCCGCCCGAAGCGCAGCACGATGCCGCGCTCGTCGGGCGCGACGATGAAGATGCCGCTCAACGCGTACACCACGAGCGCGGCGGCCAACACGATCCAGGGGCTGAAGCGCGATCCCCCTCCGCCCCCGAAGCGATTACGCACCTGCTCGAACAGCTTCTGAATTTCGGCGATGGGATCGTCCTGCTGCTTGCGCTGCGGGAATTGGTATGGGTCAGGCATGGCGACTCCCCCCCAGAGTACGGCGGTGCGACCCGCGGCGGGCGCGCACGAGGCACGACGCGGGTCGCACCGGAGACCACCTTATCGATCCCGGCCGCCGCGTCAACCCGGCGGGATTGCCGGTAGTGGGGTAGTTTGAAGCCGTTCGGCCAGGTCGGCGGTTATGCGGTTAGGCGGTTGGCGGTTAGCGAGTTGGAGATTCGCCCGCAACCTGCCGGCGGGATTGCCCGGCCGATTCTGCTCGGATGCAGGCCAGTACGGCCGACTGGCCGCACGCTGTCCGCCACATCTGGGCGAG
>CAZYMF010000069.1:0-21521 GCA_964648215.1 uncultured Binatia bacterium (SeqCode)
GGCCTGCAAGCTCTGCCAGTTCATGAAGATGATCACTCTCGAGGGCACGCTGCGCGCGCTCGAGCGCATGGAGCACGAGATCGTGCTCGACGAGGAGGTGCGCGCCGGCGCCGAACGGTCGCTGCGGCGGATGCTGGAGCTGAGCCAGTGAGTCAGTGAATCAGTGAGTCACTGGAGTCACTGATTCACTGAATCATTGCCCTCCTCCCCTCCGCCAATGACTCAGTGATTCACTGATTCTCACTGATTCTCACTGATTCAGTGATTCAGTTCCGGCCGATCCGATGAAAACAGTCTTCCCGCGGGTCGCGGTCGACGTGGTGATCTTCACCATCGACGCCGGCGTGCTCAAGGCGCTGCTGGTCGAGCTCAAGGAGGGGCCATTCGCGGGCCAGTGGGCATTCCCCGGAGGGCTGGTCGGCGTCGGCGAGGGCTTGGAGGAGGCGGCCCGGCGCGAGCTCTTCGAGAAGACCGGCCTGCGCGACCTCTATCTGGAGCAGCTCTACACCTTCGGCGATCCGGGCCGGGACCCGCACGCGCACGTGGTGTCGGTGGCCTACTTCGCCCTGCTGCCGCACAAGGGGCACGGGACTGCCGCGCATCCCAAGTACGCGCGGCTGGAATGGCGCGCCGTCGCCGATCTGCCCTCGCTCGCCTACGATCACAACACCGTGGCCCGCTATGCCCTCGAGCGGCTGCGAGCCAAGCTCGCCTACACCAACATCGTGTACAGTCTACTGCCGGGGGAATTCACCCTCGGCGAGCTACAGGAGATCTACGAGCTCATCCTCGGCCAGCGCCTCGACCGGCGCAACTTTCGCAAGAAACTGCTCGGCACCGGTCTGTTGAAGGCCCTGCCCAGGCTGCGGCGCGGCGCCCATCGCCCGGCCACTCTCTACGCCTTCACGCAGCGACGCCCGATGAACGTGGCCATCTTGTAGTCTTGGCCGTGCCCCGTCGCGAGCGTGGATTCATCCACCTTCGTCGAGTGCCCGTACCTTGCCTTGAACCTACGAATCCGGTGACGTGCTCACTTTCCCTATGGACGTGCAGGCACCGTCTGTGACCGCTACCTGACGGCGATGGTGCTCCACCTCGGCCTGGCATGGCTGTGGGCCGCCTTGATCGGCGACTACGTCGCTCGTGCGGCGCTCGAGGCAGGGCGTTTCCGCAGCGGCACCTGGAAGACGATTGCCGTGGTGAACCCCGTCGAGCGGCTCACTTCTTCTTCCCCGGCAGCTCCGAGGCCCGCGCCAGGAACGCCGGATCGAAGAGCTCGGGGGGAAAGGTGGGGCTCTGGCTCCACTTCAACTTCAGCGTGCTCACCGTGCGCAGCTTGAAGTCCTCCATGCTGATGGTCGTGGGCAGCCACCGGCGTCCGACCAGGGCATAGTCCTCGTCGCGCTGCATCTTGACCAGATTGTTCACGGTGTCGCGATAGTACAGGACCTTGAGCGGCACCTTGCGCTGCTTGTCGATGGTCATCACCAGCAGGACGTACTGCGAGTGCTTGGGAACCAGGGACACGGTCATCCGCTGCGGGTTGTCGTCACTGATGCGTGCGTCACGGAAATCCGCCACACGGAACGACTCCAGATCTTCGCGCGCGAACTCGCTGCTCACCAGCGCCGCGTCGGGCGGGAAAGAGCTGGGTTGCGTGGCGCCGGCGTCGAGCCGGAAGGCCTTGGCCCCGTCGCCGAGGATCAAGGCCTTGCCGCCGCCGTCGCCGAGCTCGAGATAGAGATCGTTGCCGTTGGCGCCGGGGCGATAGAGCAGGGCGAGCGGGTAGTGGTGGGTCTCGTCGGGCGAGGCGACGGTCAGCTCGCCGTCGGCTCGCAAGGGGCTGCTGACGCGGGCTTGCGCTTCCACGCCTTGCAGCAGCGACTTCAGCTCGTCGCCACTGCCGGCGACCGCGGGTGAGGCGACCAGCGCCAGCGTGGCGACGGCCGCAAGCGTCCAGCTCGGCATCGGCGTTCTCCTCTTCGGCATCGCTGGGAAACATCTACGCCTGTGCTCCGTTGCGTTGTCAAGCCGCGTCGGGTTTATTCGCAGTGCGGAGGCTCGCATGAGAAGGCATTTCAGCTGGGGCCGACTGTTGGCTCTGGCCCTGATCCTGGAGAATGGCTACCTTTTGTATCCGGCCGCACGAGATTTCGTGCTCAGTACCGAGGAGAGCCCGGCGGCGCGCGGCGAGCGCGTCGCCACGCGGCTCGGGTGCTTCAGTTGCCACGGCCCCGGCGGTCGCGGTCAGGTGCCCAACCTGGGCAGCAAATTCGACACGGTACCGGGTTTCCGCGAGCAGACGCTGATGATGTTCGTGAAGAACGACGAGGAGCTGCGCGAGTACATCCTGGACGGGGCTCCCCGGCGGCGCGAGAAGAGCGCCAGCTATCGGGAGGCGATGGCCGCCCAGGCGATCCGGATGCCGGCGTTCCGCGGCTGGGTCGGCGAGGCGGACGTCGACGCCCTGGTGGCCTATCTGCGGCTGGTCTCGGGATTGATCGGGCCGACCGAGGAGCAAGTCCGGCACGGCGCGGGGCTGGTGGCCAAGCTCGGCTGCTTCGGCTGTCACGGCGAGATGGGCATGGGCGGCCACCCCAACCCCGGCTCGCTCAAGGGCTACATCCCCGGCTTTCTCGGCGACGACTTCCACGAGCTGGTGCGCAGCGACGACGAGCTGATGACCTGGCTGCGCGAGGGCGCCCTGCCGCGCATCTCCGAGAACGTTCTCGGGCGGTACTTCTTCCACCGGCAGCGAATTCGCATGCCCGCCTACAAGCAGTTCGTCTCTGACGAGGACCTGCAGGCGGTGGCGGCGTACGTGCGCTGGCTGTCGCGGGGGAGCTGGCGCTCGCAGCCGCTGGAAAGTCGATAGTCAACAGTTGATAGTCGATAGTCGAGTCGGCCGCCGGAAGGCGATGAGCAACCACTTCCTCCCATCGACTATCAAGTCTCGACTTCATTCCTTCCCCCCTGGCTAGGTGCACGGACCGCAGTGGTCGAGCTGCTCGGGCTCGATCTGGATGGTGGTGTGTCGGATGTGAAAACGCTCGTCGAGCAGCTGATTCATCGACTGCAGTAGCTCGCGCGGCGCCGGCTGCTCGTGGGCGACCACGTGGCAGGAGAGCGAAACCCTGCCGCTGGCGATGGTCCAGACATGGAGATCGTGCACGGCCAGGACGCCGCGGATGCCGGCCAGCGAGTGGCGCACCTCGTCGACATCGATGTGCCCCGGCGCTCCTTCCAGCAGCACCGCCACCGCCTCGCGGAGCAGGTGCCAGGAAGAGTACAGCACCAGGGCGCCGATGATGACCGAGGCGACCGGGTCGGCCCAGTTCCAGTCAAAGGCCCAGATGAGCACCCCGGCGGCGATGGCGCCGACGCTGCCGAGCAGATCGCCGAGCACGTGCAGCCAGGCGCCGCGAACGTTGAGGTTGCCCGATTTGCCGGCGTCGAGGATCCACAGGCCGATCACGTTGACGAGCAACCCACCGCTGGCAATGATCATCATCAAGCCGCCGCGCACCTCGGGCGGCGCCCCGAATCGCTCGTAGGCCTCCGCGAAGATCAGCGCCGAGATCGCCACCAGCGTCGCGCCGTTGGCCAGCGCCGCGAGAATCTCGGCGCGATAGTAGCCATACGTGCGGGTTGCGCTCGGCGGACGCTGGGCGATCCGGACGGCGAACAGGCTGAGGCCGAGCGCTCCGGCGTCGGAGAGCATGTGGCCGGCGTCGGCCAACAGGGCGAGGGAGTTGGTCAGCCAGCCGCCGATGACCTCGGCGACCATGTAGGCGGCGACGAGTACGAGGACGGCGCGCAGACGCCGCTTGTTCTCGTCGCCGTCGACTTGCTGGTGGTGTGAGCTCACTGCTCCATCCGTTCGGGGCGCGCGGTGCCGGACCTTCCCGTCGCGCTAGCGGCCGCGCGCCCCCGCCCGCCCCCCTCGTTTGCCCCGCGCGTCGCGGCCGGGGCTCGCGGGCGTGTTGCCCGGGCCGGGATGGAGGTCGCCATGGCGCATGTGCTCGTAGGAGACGTCGAGCAGGACCCGGACGTGCGCGTCCGCCAGGCTGTAGTAGATCATGCGGCCGTCGCGCCGGGCACGCACCACCCCGGAGGTGCGCAGCAGGCGCAGGGCATGGGAAACCGAGGTCTCGGGCGCGTCGACGGTGGCGGCCAGGTCGCACACGCACAGCTCGCCCGCCTCGAGCAGCGCGTACAGAATGCGCGCCCGCGTGGGATCACCGAGGAGGCGGAACAGAGCGGCGAGGTGGGCCGCTTCGTCCAGCGCCAGCAGACGACTGCGCGTCGCCGCCACGCGCCGGTGGTCGATCGTCTTCGAGGCGCAGCCGTCGAGTCCGATCACGTTTTCGCGAGAGGTCATATCTGAATACATATACAGATATCGAGTACCGGTCAACCGGGCGGCGAGGGAGGGGAAGAACGCGGCGGCAGGTGTTCGTGGTGCGCTCCCCTGCCGCCTTTTTCGGCGGCGCCCAATTTGTGGGCAGCCACTCGGTCGCAGGCCCGGTACCGAGGCCGATGATGTTGTGGACTGGTTCGCTGGCACGCTTGGCACCCGCGTTGCTCAAGCTCGAAACGCTGCCACACAGGGCAGACATCGCACGCAAGTGCCAACCAACCAGAGGAGGGGAAAGATGAGACCACGATTCAAGCTGGGACTGACGGTAGCGGCGGCCGCCGCGTTCCTGATGGGGGCGACGGCGGCCAAGGCCGAGACCCAGACGCTGCAGCAGCGGGTCGCGGATCTGGAGAAACAGGTCAAGGACCAGAAGATGAGCATCGCCGGCAGCCTGGGCCTGGACGTTCACGGGATGATCGCCACCGACTATCTCTACAACTTCAACAGCCCGGACTCGCACACCAACCAGTTCCGCGTCTTCGACACCGACGCCAACAGCTTCACGCTGAACGACGCCTACCTCTATGTCGCCCGGCAGAAGGAAGACGAGGCCCTCGGTTTCGTCATGGACTTCGACTTCGGCAAGGTCGCCGAAGGGCTCGGTGCCGGGACCTACTGGGGCAGCGCAACGGAGAGCAGCAACTCGTTCGAGCTGCGCGATGCTTATCTCACCTACAAGCTGCCCTGGGCCGGGATCAGCCTCAAGGCCGGTAAGTTCGTTACCTTGCTCGGCTACGAGGTGCTCAAGACCTACGATTCCTTCAACCCCAACATGTCGCGCTCGATACTGTTCGGCTATGCGATCCCGTTCACCCACACAGGCCTTCTCTTCAACGTGCCGCTCGGCGACATGTTCGCGCTCGACATCGGTGTGGTGAACGGCTGGGACAACGTCGCCGACAACAACGACGGCAAGAGCGTGACGGCGGGCCTCTCCATCACCCCGAGCGACATGGTCAGCATGTACGTGGCCGGGATCTATGGCCCTGAGATGACCGACAACGGTCATTCGAAGCGCGGCGTGGTGACGGTCGTCACCACGGTGAACGCGACCAAGGATCTCACCTTCGTGGTCGACGCCGACTACGGCAACGAGACCGACGCCGCCGGGCCCGCCCTGACCAAGAGCGCCGACTGGTACGGCGTGGCGGGCTACGCCGTCTACCAGGTGACCGACAAGCTGTCGCTCAACCTGCGTGCGGAAGTGTTCGACGACCCCGACGGCGTTCGCACCGGCTTTCAGGAGCCGGGATACGGCCCGGGCGTGACCGCCTTCGAGTTTACGCCCACCGTCGCCTACCAGATCATGGACGGCCTGCTGTGGCGGGCGGAGTACCGCCACGACGAGACCGACAAGCGCTACTTCGAGAAGGGCGACCACATGATCCGGGGGCAGGACACCATCGCGACCGAGCTGATCTACGCCTTCTAGGCGAACCCGAAACCGGGGGGATGAAATGAAGAAGATCGAAGCGATCATCAAACCGTTCAAGCTCGACGAGGTGAAGGAAGCGCTCGCCCGCGAGGGCGTGCAGGGCATGACCGTCTCGGAGGTGAAGGGGTTCGGCCGACAGAAGGGCCACACCGAGCTCTACCGAGGCGCCGAGTACGTGGTCGACTTCCTACCCAAGATCAAGATCGAGGTGCTTCTGTCCGATGAGAAGGCCGTTGCGGCGGCGGCAATCATCGAAAGCGCCGCCAAGACCGGCCATATCGGTGACGGCAAGATCTTCGTTCTGCCGGTCGATGAAGTTGTCCGCATTCGCACCGGCGAACGCGGCGCGGAAGCCGTTTGAACACAAAATCACTCGATGGAGATATGACGATGAAGAAGACCCCAATGTTTCGCAGCTTCAATCCGCGGGCGTGGCTCCCGCTGATTTCCACCGTGGCCTTCGTGCTCCTGATCCCGGCCGTGTCCTACGCCCTCGACGGCAAGGTCTTCAACGGCGACACCAACCAGATGGAAGCCGTTCCCCAGGCCAAGTACTGGATGGACACCATCTGGACCGTCATCACCGCAATGCTGGTCTTCTTCATGCAGGCCGGCTTTGCCATGGTCGAGGGCGGCCTGACGCGGGCCAAGAACACCGGCAACATCATGATGAAGAACATGCTCGACTTCTGCATGGGGTCGCTGGCCTTCTGGCTGGTCGGGTTCGGCATCATGTTCGGCAACGGCAACGCGTTGTTCGGCACCACCGGGTTCATGGTGGCCCCCGGTACCGGCGCGCTGTACGAGTCTCTCAACTGGACCAGCGTACCGACGTTGACTGCCTGGTTCTTCCAGCTCGTGTTCGCCGGGACGGCCGCGACCATCGTGTCCGGGGCCATGGCCGAGCGCACCAAGTTCAGCGGCTACCTCGTCTACAGCTTCATCATCTCCCTGCTGTTCTACCCGATGGTCGGTCACTGGATCTGGGGCGGCGGTTGGCTCGCCAGCATGGGGATGCTCGATTTCGCCGGCTCGACCGTCGTCCACTCGGTGGGCGGTTGGTTTGCGCTCGCCGGAGCGATCGTGATCGGCCCGCGTATCGGCAAGTACAGCAAGAGCGGGAAGCCGCTGGCCATCCCGGGACACAGCCTGTCAATGGCGGCGCTCGGAACGTTCATCCTGTGGTTCGGCTGGTTCGGGTTCAACCCGGGCAGCACCATGGGGGCGGACGTGGACGTCATCTCCTTGACCGCCACCACCACCAACCTGGCCGCCGCCGCCGGCGCGATCGCTGCCATGCTGACCGCCTGGGTGGTGCTCGGCAAGCCTGACGTGGCGATGACCTTCAACGGCGCACTCGCCGGCCTGGTGGCCATCACCTGCGCCTGCGCGTTCGTCGAGCCGTGGGTGGCCATCGTCTTCTTCGGCTTCGTGCCCGGTGTGGTGGTGGTTCTGTCGGTGCTGATGTTCGATCGCCTGCACATCGACGATCCGGTTGGTGCCATCTCCGTGCACGCCGTGTGCGGCGCCCTCGGCACCGCCATGCTCGGCTTGTTTCACACCGAAAACGGCTTGTTCTACGGCGGTGGCACGAGTTTCCTGACCACGCAGCTCATCGGTGTCGTGAGCGTCGCCGCTTTCTGTGTCACCAGCGGCTTGATCCTCTTCAAGCTGATCGAAGCCACCATCGGCCTGCGCGTGACGCCCGAGGAAGAGGTGGAAGGTCTCGACGTCGGCGAGCACGGCAACAGTGCCTATCCCGACTTCCAGCTGACGACGGTCGGCAGCGGTCTGCTCGGCGGCGGAATCCCGGGTGGTCCCGGTGCCGGCCAGCGCGGAGCGGCTTACGCGGCCCACGCCGTCAAGCCGGCCTGAGCGAAGGACGCCCGGAGGGAGGTCCCGATGACCGGCAAGCTGGCCACGACAGCTCGAGACGTCCGCGGCAGTGCGGCGGCCGGCCGGTCGAGCGCGGACATCCTTCGCCGGCGTAATGATCCCGGGTGGGCGCCCCGCCGGGGCGCCCACCCGCCTCTTTCTTCTCCCGAGGGTCCTGCCGTCGTCTCCTCCCGCAACGGCGGGATCCTCGCTTCGTCCCCACCGGGGGCAAGGAATCGAGCGGCGCAGCACCGCTCTCGCCCCGCGCGAGCCCTGCCCGCCTCGTTGGCGCTTCGCGAACCCATGTGCGGAGAGGGTGCCCCGTGCCCAGGCGAGTGCTTGTCGTAGATGACGACCCTTCGATCCGACTCGTGTTGGAGCATGCTCTCTCGGGTGACGGTTACGACGTGGTTGCCTTGGATGACGGTGCCGACGTTCCCGAGCTGCTGGCCCGTTCCGCCTTCGATCTCGTCGTTCTCGATCTCTACATGCCCGGCATGAACGGGTTCGAGGTGCTGCGTCAGATTCGCGAGCCCGGGGGCGGACTGCTCCCCGCCCGGCGCACTCCCGACACGGTGAAGGTGCTGGTGCTCTCCGCTCACAGCGACGCGGCGACCATGAGCTTCGTCCTCAAGCGCGGTGCCGACACCTGCCTGGCCAAGCCCTTCGACGTCGACGATCTGCTAAAGACCGCTCACCGCCTCGTCGGTGCTGCGAGCGCCAAGCGGCGGAGCGGCGCACCTCACTGACGCGGCGACGCGTCGTTGCCGCCACGCCACGCCCGCCGCAGCAGCAGGAAGAGCATCACGCCCGCCAGGACGAGCGAAATCGCCGCGCCGATGCGCTGGCTCGGCGGCTGGAAGCGGAAGACGATGCGACGCTCCCCGGCGGTTACATAGACGCCGCGGCCGAAATAGTCGGCCCGCACGATCGCGCTGCGCACCCCGTCGACGGAGGCCGTCCAGCCCGGGTAGTACGTGTCACTGAGCACGACGAGGCCGGCGGTTTCCATGTCGGCCTGGAGGCGGATCTCTTGCGCCCCGTACTGGTCGATGTGAACCCGGCCCGCCATCTCCGGCGGCAGATCGGCGGGCATCGACGCGGCGTCGACAATGACGCGGCGCGACGGATCGCCGCCCGTGCGCAGGTAGTCGATGGCCTCGGCATCGCTCGCGACCGGCTGCAGTTGGGGGGGCACGAACGCGCGCGGCGCGAGGTTGTCGACGCGATACACGTAGGGCTGGAGCACGTTGCGCGGCCGTTGCACCAGGGTCAGCCCGGGATAGTGGAGCTCCTTCGGACTGGTGACATAGGCGGTGTTGAACGCGGCGAGGAGCGACGCCGTGCGCGGCCGCGGCGCGCTCTCGATCAGCTCCTCCAGGCGTTCGTGGTCGGCGAGGTTGATCGCGCCCGGCGCGTTGAGGTTCGCCACCAGGTAGAAGTTCGCGTCCGCCATCAGCAGGAGGTTCTTCTCTTCGAGGAAGCTGTCGGGGAACGCCGGCAGCGCCGGCCGGCCCAGTCCGCTGCTGTAGATCCGCAACGGGTCGTCGCCGCGCTTCATTACATCCAGGGTCGACGGCGGGCGCAGAGCCTCCGCCCACGAGATCGTGGGCAGCAGCCGGCCGTTGACACGGTAGAGATCCAGCGCCGTCAATAGGATCAGCGCGATCGCGACGCGACGGGCGGACACCTGGCTGCGGCTGCCGAGCAGAGCCAGGCTGGAGAGCAGCGCCAGCAACAATGCCAACAACAGCAGATCCTGCCGCAGCAGCGAGACGGCGAACGAGCGGGCGGGAAGCAGCGCGTCGGCGCCGACGGCCGCCGACGCCAGGGCGACCGCGGCGACGGCGACGGTGCGAAAGCGTTGCGGCTGCCGCCACGCGCTCTCCAGGCCGGCGGCTACCCCCGCACTGAGAAGCAGATGTGCGAGCAGGAGGAACTTCTCCGGGTAGCGCACGGCGCGCAGCGGCGGAACGTGCTCGATCACCCAGACGTAGCCGGGGAGATACTTGCCCAGGGCCAGGGCGAGCAGCAGCACCGTCAGGCTGCCCCACCACCTCCGCTGAAAGCGCGAGAGAAAGGGCGCCGCCGCGAGCAGCAGCACCAGCGCCGGCCCGAGGTAGAGCGTCGGCAGGAACGGGGCGTTGGCGAGCTTGCCCTCCCACAGCGCCGCGGTCTCGTGGAACGCGCCGCCGGCATCGACGAAGTGGCGCGGCACGAGGAAGGCGAGCAGGCCGAGGGGATGCAGGGAGTAGCGGACGATCCCGGCCACGCCGAGGCCGCTCGCCCGCGAGGAGCGGGCGAGATACTCGGCGAATGGCACCAGCTGCACGGCGCAGAGCCCGGCGGCCAGGAGGTTGGCGCCGATCAGGGCGGCGAGCGAGGCGGGCAGACCGGGCCCGCGGCCGCCCCGATGGTAGTCGTAGGCCAACGCCAGCAGCAGGGCGTTGGTGAACAGGACGTACTCGGGCATGCCGGCGAGCAGCATCGCCCCGATCGTCAACCCCGTCGCCAGCAGCGCGGGCAGCCCTCGCTGCTCCTGCCAGACGTCGAAGGCCAGGATCGTCCACGGCGCCCACACGCTCGACTGCAGGGCGTTGACCATGTTGTCGAGCGAGACCAGGGGACCGCCGAAGCCGAACACGAACCCGCCGAACGTGGCCGCCAACGTCGACAACCGCCACCGCCGCAGCAGCGCGAAGGCGCCGATGGCGGCCCAGGCGTGATGCGCGGCGATCGCGGCATTGAAGCCCAACGGCTCCGGCATGGCCCGGAACAGCCAGTTGGGCGGGTAGTAGACCGCCGTCAGCGGATCGGCCGCAAACGGTTTGCCCAATACCTGCAGCGGATTCCACAGCGGCGGCCAGTGCCAGTGGGAGAGCACCCGGGCGAGGTGGTCGGTGGCCAGCAACAGGGTGTAGGCATCGCGAAAGACGTACACCCGCTGCTGGAACAGCAGGTCACGGTAGAACCACACGCTGTAGAGGACGAAGGTCGCGGCGACGAGCAGCGCGCCGCGATCGACCGCGCTCGGCGGCGGCGACTCGCGGCCGTCCGTCGCGGCAGCGCCCGGGCCCACCGCCTCCCGCCGTCGTTGCATCGCCCGCCGCTTAGCTCAGCGCCACCATGGCTGCAAACGAGGTCGCGGCCGGCGCGAGTTTTCCCCCGCGTTTCGAGTCGTGCTACAGGGCAGCGGCCACCACCAGCGTAGGGAGGCAGCTGAGCATGGGAACGAAGCCGGGCGGGACACCCCCCACCTTTCGAATGTACATCGACGGCGACTGGAGCGCGGCCGCGGGCGGCGCCACCTACGAGATTCCCAACCCGGCCACCGAGGAGACGGTGGCCCGCGTTGCCAATGGCGGGCGCCCGGATGTGGAACGCGCCATCGCCGCCGCCCGGCGTGCCTTCGACGACGGGCCGTGGCGGCGGACAACCCGCCACGACCGCGCCCGCATCATCCGCCGCATCATCGACGGCCTGGAAAAGCGCAAGGAGGACCTGCGCCAATGGCTGGTCTCCGCCGCGGCCGCGGAGTACGTCTCACACCCGATCCAGCTCGACATGCCGTCGCAGCTGCTGGCGACCTACGCCGATCTCGCCCTCAGCTTCGACTTCGAAGAGATGCTGCCGACGGTGATCAACGAGACGCCGATGGGGACTCAGGCGGTCAGTGCCATGGCCAACCACCAGCCGGTCGGCGTTTGCGGCATGATCCCGACCTGGAACTTCCCGCTCTTCGTCAGCGTGCAGAAGCTCGGCCCGGCGCTGGCCGCCGGCTGCACCATGGTGTTCAAGCCCTCGCCCTACATGCCGCTGATCGACCTGGTGCTGGCCGAGATCATCCAGGAGTGCGACCTGCCCCCGGGGGTGTTCAACGTCGTCACCGGCGAGAGCCCGGAGCTCGGCGCCATCCTGGTCGACAGCCCCCTGGTCGACAAGATCAGCTACACCGGCAGCGTCGCCACCGGCAAGAAGATCATGGCCGCGGCCGCGGCCACGCTGAAGCGCGTGCACCTGGAGCTGGGCGGCAAGTCGGCCGCCATCGTTCTCGACGATGCCGACCTCGACGGCGTGGCGCCGTACACCGCGGGACCCAGCTTCTTCCACGCCGGCCAGGGCTGCGCCATGTGCACGCGGGTGCTGGTGCCGGAGAGCCGGCACGACGCGCTGGTCGAGCGGCTCGCCAACTTCGTCAACGCCGTGGTCCGCGTCGGCGACCCCGCCGACCCGTCGGTCATGCTCGGTCCCGTCATTCGTGCCGAGCGCCGGGACAAGATCGAGGAGTACATCGCCTCCGGCATGCAGCAGGGGGCCGCCCTCGCCACCGGCGGCGGCCGCCCCAAGGATCTGGCCCGCGGCTACTTCCTCGAGCCGACCATCTTCGGTAACGTGCGCAACGACATGCGCATCGCCCGCGAGGAGATCTTCGGCCCGGTGCTGTCGGTGCTGCCGTTCAAGGACGACGAGGACGCCGTCCGCATCGCCAACGAGTCCAGCTACGGCCTCGGCGGCGCCATCTACAGCGCCAACACGGCGCGGGCGCTGGCGCTGGCGAAGCGCATCCGCACCGGCACCCTGAACATCAACGGCGCCGTCAGCCTGCTGCACCTCCCCTTCGGCGGGTTCAAGGAGAGCGGCATCGGCCGCGAAGGCGGCTGGTGGGGCGTGCACGAGTACACCGAGGTGCAGGCGATCGCCTGGACCTGAAACGGATCGAGATCGACGGCCGCCATGGACCTCTCCTTCACTCCCGAGCAAGAAGCCTTTCGCCTGCGGCTGCGCCGCTGGCTGGAGGAGAACCTCCCCGCCGGTTGGGCCGGCGACGACTTTCCGCCCTTCGGCAGCTACGAAGAAGAAGTCGCCTTCATGCGCGACTGGCAGGGCAAGCTCTACCGCGCCGGCTGGGTGGGGCTGTCCTGGCCCAAGGAGTACGGCGGCCAGGGGGCGACGCTGGTCGAGCAGGCCATCTACAACCAGGAGATGGCAAGGGCGCGTGCCCCCGAGCTGATCAACAAGGTCGGCGTCAACAACGTCGGCCCGACGCTGATCCTGTTCGGCACCGAGGAGCAGAAGCTCCGTTTCATGCCCAAGATCCTGTCGGCCGAAGAGGTCTGGTGTCAGCTGTTCAGCGAGCCGGGCGCGGGCTCGGATCTCGCCTCGTTGCGCACCAAGGCCGAGAAGGACGGCGACGGTTACCGCCTCACCGGCCAGAAGGTTTGGACCAGCTACGCCCAGTTCTCGAAGTGGGCGATCTGTCTGGCGCGCACCGACCAGGAGGCGCCGAAGCACAAGGGGATCAGCTACCTGATCGTCGACATGGAGGCGCCGGGCGTCGAGATCCGGCCGCTGCGGCAGATCACCGGCAGCGCCGAGTTCAACGAGGCGTTCCTCGACGGCGTGTTCGTGCCGCGCTCTCAGCTCATCGGCGGCGAGAACGACGGCTGGCACGTGGCCATGCACACGCTGGCGCACGAGCGCGGCACCTCCTTCTGTTTCAAGGAGCAGGTGAAGCAGAAGATCTGGATGGATCAGCTGATCGATCTGATCCGCGGCCGCGCCGCGGCGGGAGAGCCGGTGCCGGCGTCGGTGCGCGACGAGGCGGTCAAGGCCTTCATCAACGTCGAGATCATGGGGCTGATGAACTTGCAGACCATCACCCGCCTCGACCGCGGCGAGCTGCCCGGGCCCGAGTCCAGCCTGATCAAGGAGTATTGGACGCGCCTGTCGCAGCACCTGCAGCAGGTCGCCGTCGCCGCGCAGGGAGTGCACGGGCAGCTCATGCCGGGAGACCCGAACGCGTGGGCCAAGGGGCGATGGGCGACCAGCTACCTCTACGCCCAGTCCAACGGCATTGCCGGCGGCACCTCGGAGGTGCAACTGAACATCGTCGCCCAACGCATGCTCGGGCTGCCGAAGGGCTCGTGATGCCCGACGCGCGGCGCTAGATCCAACCCAGCACGCCCGCGAACAAGGCCAGGGCCGCGGCGTCGAAGGCGAAGATTGCCCCCACGGCAATGGCCTTGCGCCGGACGCTCGCCATGTCGTGCACCCAGAACGACACCACGAAGAAGGGCAGGTAGCCGACGAGGAAGATCAGCCACGGCGCGCGCACGTTCCACCACGAGTAGTCCCAGGTGAGGGCGCCGACGGCGTTGAGCAGGATCTCCACCACGACACAGAATACCGATGCCGTCACGGCGAAGAAGAGGCGGTTGGGTACGCCGAGAATCCGCAAGGAAGGGTCGCGGGGAAGAGTCTTGGCGACGACGATGCCGGCGACGGCGAACATGAAACAGATCTCGATGTTCAGCCCGATCAGGATCAGATAGGCGGTCCGCCGCGGGGCGCCCCAGACCGGGGCGTACTGCGTGAAGTGGAACACCAGCCCGTTCCAGATCTCGTTGAACCAGTCCATGCCCCAGAGCGCGAGGCCGGCGAACACCAGGTTCCAGTTCCGGCGCTCGATCTCGACCGCGTAGAGGTAGAGCACCAGCGCCAGGAGAGGAATCACGTACCATTGAAATTGGCTGCCGTCGCGTAGGATGCGGAGCGCTTGCCGCGCGGATTCGGTGGGCATGGGTTGGTCTCCTCTTGCGGATGTCTCTAACGCAAATCGGCTTGCCGCCGGAGCAACGGTCTGCCACAGAGGTCAGTCAGACGAGTGACAGGGGGCAGCATGACGCCTGCGAATCTCTTTGCCGCGATCCCCGGATCGCTTGCCGACGAGCTGTTCGAGCCGCTGCTGCAAGGCGCGTCCTTTCGTCTCGAGCGTATCGTCTCCGCCGGTCAGGCGACGCCGGTCGGCGAGTGGTACGACCAGGAGCGGCACGAGTGGGTGGTTCTGCTGCGCGGCCGGGCCGGGCTGCTGTTCGAGGGCGACAGCGAGCCGGTGGTGCTGCAGCCGGGGGACCACGTGCTCATCCCCGCCCATCGCCGCCACCGCGTCGTCTGGACCGAGCCGCGGGAGAAGACGGTGTGGCTGGCGTTGCACTACGACGAATGAAGAGCGGCCGGCGAGAGCCGTGATGGCCGTGGCGCGGAGTTTCGCGCCGGGTTGTTGAAGTCTGGAGCGGGCTCGATTCGAGTCGAGGTTCAACGAGTCACCGAGAGGAGCGAGCACGGGGAGCGTGGGCGAACCCCCGCCTCGCTGGGGCCGCTGCCCGCTAGAGTTTGCCTGCGACGCTGCGCACCTTGTCTTCCATCGTCTGCTGACGATCGGTGCGCGTGCCCACCTTGATCGTGGTGCTGATGCGCGGGGCGCCCATCTCGTGGACCACCTCGTGGCAGCGGCGGATGGCGGCGAACACCTCGTCCCACTCGCCCTCGATGTTGGTGCCGTAGGCGTGGAGCTGAATCTTCAGTCCGGCGTCGCGCAGCACCCGCTCGCAAGCCGCGACGTAACGCGAGACGGAGACCCCGACGCCCAGAGGAACGACACACAGATCGGCGATGACCTTCATGGCGGAACCGGAGGACGGGGCGCGGCGGCCGGCCGCCGCGCCCCGTGTCGAAACCATGGCCGCGGAATCGCGGCGGACGATCAGTTGCCGATCACGCGCAGCTCGACCCGCCGATTCTGGGCGCGCCCGTCGGCGGTGTCGTTGCTGGCCACGGGCTTGGATTCGCCGAAGCCTTCGACCTTGATGCGGTTGGCGGCGATGCCACCGGCGACCAGGTAGTCCCGCACCGCGCCGGCGCGGCGCTTGGACAGCTCGAGGTTGTAGGCCTCGCTGCCGATGCTGTCGGTGTGACCCTCGGCGATCACGGCGACGCCCCCTTCTTGCTTCAACGTGGCGATCGCCTCGTCGAGCACCGGCCGATCCTCCTGCCGGATCACGGCCTTGTTGAAATCGAAGTGAACCCCGCGCAGCACGATCTTCTTCTTCGCCACCGGCGTGGGCTCCGGCGTCGGCGCCGGCGTTGGCGCCGCCGCGAAGGCCGGCGGTACCGGCGGGGGAGGCGGCGAGGTCAACTGATAGGTAAAGCTGACGCCGCCGGTGATGAAGCTCAGCGCCTCGCGGCCGGAGTTGCCGGTGACGCGCTGGTCGAGCTGGTTGTAGCGCAGAAAGGCGCCGAGCGAGACGTGGTCCGTGATCCTCTGGTTCATGCCGCCGCCGGTGGAGTAGCCCCACGACGTGCCGTCGATGGGCGACTGCGGCGCCAGGCCGGTGAACACCCCGGCCTCGAAGAGGGCGTAGGCCTCGCCGTCGCCGATCGGCAGGGAGAAACGCGGGCCGGCGATCGCCCCCGCCGCCCAGGTCGAGTCGTTGTCGCCGATACCGGGGCGGTCCTTGTTCGAGAAGCCCAGGATCTGGGCGTCACCCCGGAGCCCGACGTAGTCGTTGAAGTTGTAACCCACAAAAGGGCTGAGGACGCCACCGATGTTAGAGCGATCCTTGAAGGAGTTCAGCGGGGTGGCGAATCCCACGTCGACCCCTGCCAGCGCTCCCTCCCCGGCCAGCACCGGTGTAGATGCCGCCGTTACGACCGCCAGCGCAGCGGCCGTAAGCCAGAACGTGACTCGTTTCATCCCTTTCTCCTTTCTCCCCGGGTTGTGAAACCACCGCGGATGGCCGCAGTACGCTCCGACACCCCTTACCCGAACGACGCGTTTGCCAAGGAGACGGTCAAACAATTTTGCCGAATGCCGCCCCTCCCCAGGCAGTCCATACCGCCCTCCGGCGACTTTCGCAACGGCGGCGGCCGCGGCGAGCTCGGAAACGGGTTGCGGCGGCGCTCAGTTCGCCGCCGGCTGCAGCTCGAGGGTGAACTTCCGCACCCGGATCCAGTGATCGAGGATCGTGTCCAGCCGCCCGCTCTCGCGCCAATGCAGCAGCTCGGTGTTGAGCCGGTCGCGCAGCCCATCGTCGCCCTTGCGCACCGCCCAGGCCAGGTACTCCTCGGTGAGCGGCGTGTAGCGCCCCACCAGATCCGGGGCCGTCTTGTCGAAGCCGCCGGTGGTGCGCCAGATCGTCGGGGCGTCGTGGACGAAGAAATCGATCTCGCCGGCGCGCAGGGCGGCAATGCCCTGTTCCGGGGAGGTGAAACCGCGCAGCTGCGCCCGGGTCAGCTTGCGCCGGCAGTAGGCCTCGCCGGTCGTCCCGGTCTGGAACCCGACCCGCGAGGTCGGCTGATCCATGGCGGCCGGGTCGCGCAGGCGCGTGTAGTCCGCCTTGCGGATCAGCGCCATCTGGCCGACGCGCAGATAGGGTTGGGCGAACTCGACCAGCTTGCTGCGCTCCTCGGTGATCGACATGCCGGACATGATCACGTCGACCTTGCCTTGCGTCAGCGCCGGAATCAGCCCGGTCCAGGGCAGCTCGACGAAGGCGATCTTCCAGCGGAGATCCCAACCGAGCTGGTGCGCGAAGTCGGCCTCGATCCCTTTGATCTCGCCGTGTTGCTTGAACGCGAGGGGGGGGTAGACGGTGGCGATGCCGACGCGCAGCTCGGACCGCGGGCGAGCGGTTTGGGGCGGGGCGTGGTGGCAGCCCGCCGCCAGCGCCAGTGCGACCGCCACCAACAGCGCCGGAAGGGTGCGCCGGCCGGGCGCCGCTTGCCTGCTCATCGATCGACCAGACCTCATGGAGCGCTCCTCATGCCCGACCGGGATACCACGTCGCCGCCGTCGATTGCCACGAGCGTTTGCGCCGCCAGGCGCCTCAGTACTGATAGCCCAGCGCCAGGCCATAGAGCAGATCGTTCTTTTCCTTGGCGTCCGTCGGGGTGTTGTCGTAGCGGTCGACGAAGTTGGCCTCGGCGAACCAGTTCCCGTACATCGATTGGCGCAGGCCGACCTCGAACTGCAGCTGGAAGTTGTTGGCGTCGGTCAGGTCGGGATACAGGTCGAGCCGCTGGTGCAACGACCGCTTGTGGCCGATCTTCCACGCCAGGTCCTCGGAGACGGACAGACCCACCGAGTCGTCGTCCTTGCCGGCGTCGAAGTTCTCGTTGATGTAGAACGGCGCCAGGACGCCGGACAGCTTGAAGTCGTCCGTCTTGGCGAACCAATAGCCGGGGCCGGCGCCGACGCGCGTGCGCAGGATCAGGTCCTGTAGCTTGTCGTGCTCGAGGGTGGTGAAGGCATTGAGGAACCAGCGCTTGGACAGGAAGTAGTCGTAGCCGCCGCGGGCGAACACCTGCTGCACCGTGGTCGTGCCCTCGGTAGTCTGCTGGTCGGCGCGCGCGGTGAAGCTCCAGCGGTCGATGTCGCTCTCGCGCGTGGCGTCGCCCTTGAACCCCCAATTCTCGGCCGAGCTGTTGCCGCTCTTGCCGCTGAAGCTGGCTGCCACCGAGCCGCTCCAGCTCGGGTGCTCGGGCACCGCGATGCCGATGATCTGGTCGGGCTGCACCTCCAGCCCCGGGCCGAGGGTAGAAGAGTGCAGATAGAAGGTGCCGTCGGGCTTGCGTTCGAAGGTGACGGAGACGATGTCGCCCGAGGCGAGCTTGGTGCGCCGGGCGGTGTCGCTCTCCAGCGAGGCGACGTCCTTCCAGTCGATGGTGATCTCGCCCGCGTAGCTGGTCTTCACGACCAGCTTGCCCGCGGCCATCTTGACGATGGTGCCCGAGATGCGGTCGCCGTTCTTCAGCGCGACGACGTCGTCGGCGGCGCGGGCGGCGACGGCGAGGCCGAGCACGAGAAACGCGACGCCTGCGGCCAGCCGCAGCCGAGACGAGGTGCCGGCTGCTCCGGCGATCGCGGCGGGTCGCTGTCGGCTTCGGTCGGTTTCCATTCCCCCCTCCTCTCCCTCTCCTGGGCGATCTGGTGTTGCGATGAGCGCTGCCAACGCTCGCGGAAGGCTACCGGGATGCAGTATCAACTCAAGACCCGCAGTCAAGTTTTCCCGCCGAGAGCGGCGCCTCCGTGCTCTGCGCTTGCGCACGCGCCCGGATGAAGGCAAAGATTCGCGCCAAACGGAAAGAGCTCGTCTGCCGGGTGCGCGCGCCCGCCGTCGTGGCTCCGTGGAATCCGGGAAGATGAAAGGTCACGTGCTCGACGACTCGACTGTGCAGGCCCTGCGCTACGTCAAGGTAGGCCGCCGCGACGTCGACCTCGACTACTTCCCCGACTTCCTCATCGTCGGCCCGCAGCGCACGGGGACCACGTGGCTCCACGCGCATCTGCGCTATCACCCGGAGATCATGCTCGCGGAGCCGAAGGAGCTGTACTTCTTCAGCAGCCTGGCGACGCCCCGCAGCCCGCGCTTCCGCTCCGACGACATCGATTGGTATCTGCGCTTCTTCCACGAGCCGCCGTGGCGCGTGTTGCTGCGCCACGCCATCAGCCTGTGGCGCTATCGCCAGCCGTATCGGCCCAAGGTGCGAGGCGAGGCCACCGCCAGCTACGCCGCCCTCGATGCCGACGTGATCGGCGACATCGTGACGCTGCGGCCGGAGATGCGCGTCATCCTCATGATCCGCGATCCGATCGAGCGCGCCTGGTCGCACGCCAAGAAGGATCTCGTCCGCAACCGCAAGCGCCAGTTCGAGGACGTCAAGCCCGAGGAGTTCGAACGCTTCTTCGCCGAGCCGTATCAGCGGCAGTGCGCGCGCTACGGCGAGAACATCGAGCGCTGGTCGGCGCGGCTGCAGCCGCGCCATCTGCTGGTGGGCCTGTTCGACGACATCGACACCCGGCCGGAGGCGCTGCTGCTCGAGGTGATGTCGTTCCTCGGCGTGACCAGCGCCCGCCGTTACATCGGCGCCGAGGTCAGCCAACCGGTAAACCCCACCGGCGCGAGCAAGATCCCCGACCGCTACCGGCGCTTTCTCGAGGAGCTGCTGCGCGAGGAGCTGGCGGACCTGCGGGAGAGATTCGGCCTGAGCTGGCCCGTGGGATCGGCGCGCCGGCCGCAACGCCTGCACGGCGCGGCGCCGGCGGCGCGCGAGGGTCGCTTCGTGCTGGCGCTCGGCGAGCCGTGAGGCCGCCTTCACAGGGGCAGGAGAAACTCCCGTGTCACGCGGTTGAACTCCGCGGGCAGCTCGACGTTGGTGATGTGCCCGCCGCGCGGGATTTGCGCCAGGCGCGCGCCGCGGATGCCGCGGGCGAGTTCCTCGGAGCACACCGGCGGGGTGACGCGGTCTTGCTCGCCGACGACGACCAGCGTCGGTGCGCCGATCTCGCCCAGGCGCTCGCGGGCGTTGAAGCCGAAGGCCGCACGCGCGGCCTGGACGTAGGCCTCCTTGCGGTTGTGCGAAACCTGGTCGATGAGGTAGTCGCGCAGCACCGGATCGACCCGCTCGGTGAAGGCGTTGGTGATGCGCGCCCGGGCGATCTCGGCCATGTCGTTGTTCTCGATGAAGTGCAGCGCCTCCGCCAACAGGCCTTCGCTGCCCGGCGGCGCGCCGGCCAGCGTGTCGGCGAGGACCAGGCTGGCGACGCTGAGCGGGTGATCGAGCGCGATCTGCTGCGCCACCATGCCGCCGAGGGAGAGCCCGACGATGTGCGCGCGCTCGACACCGAGGTTGCGGGTCAGGCGGACGACGTCCCGCGCCATGTCGGCCATGGTGAAGTCGGTCTCGCCGCCGCGCGACTGCCCGTGGCCGCGCAGGTCGACGGTGATCACCGGGAAATCGGCGCAGAAAACCGGCACCTGATAGAGCCACATCGCGTGGCTGCCGCCGAGGCCGTGAATGAAGACGATCGGTCGCCGCGCGGTACGCCAGGGCTCGCAGAAATCGTGCAGCTCGTAGTAGAGGTTGACGTCGCCAACCGGCTCGTGGGGCATCGCAGTCCTCCGAGAGGGCGATGAGACCACAGGGCCCGGGAGGGGTCAAACACAGCGAGTGTCGGCCCTCTGGCGGGGCTTGCTCTGCCCGTCGATTCCGGCCACTTACTGGCGTCATGCGCCGGCACGAGTCGCGGTACCGGGTCCAGCTCTACGACGTGAACGCCTTCGGCGAGCTGCACCCGGTGGGTCTGCTGCGCTTCATGCAGCAGACCGCCTCCGATGCGTCGGCGGCCGCCGGTTTCGACGTCGAGTGGTACGACCGCCAGGGAACGATCTGGCTGATCCGCCGCACGGTTGCCGAGTCGCTGCTCCCGGCGGTCTACCGCGACGAGATCGCCGTGCGCACCTGGGTCTCCGACATGCGCCGCGTGCGCTCGCAGCGCGACTACGAGCTGTGGCGCGTGCGTGACGAGGCGCTGCTGGCGCGCGGCTGGAGCGACTGGGTCTACGTCGACGTCGCTCGCGGTAAGCCGGTGCGGGCGCCGGACGAGATGCAGCGGGGCCTGATGCCGGACGGGGTGGTGACGCAGCAGCGGCCGCCGCGCCGGCTCGGCGAGCCGCCGCCGCACGCGTTTCGAAGCGAGCGTCGGGTCGAGTTCGCCGCCATCGACTCGGTGGTGCACGTGAACAACGCTCTGTACGCGGCCTACGTCGAGCAGGATCTGTGGGACGCCCTGGCCGCGCACGGCTGGCCGCTCGATCCCTTCGCGCGCCGCCCGCGGCTGCGGCTGCGCCGCCACGACATCGAGTACTTCGAGGCGGCGCTGTACGACGATCGGCTGGCGGGGCTGGTGTGGGTCACCGAGATGCTGCCGGACGGCCTCCGCTGCGAGCACGTCCTGCAGCGCAACGGCCGCCGCCTGCTCCACGCCTGCAGCGAATGGCAGTGGACCGGCGAAGCGTTACCCGCCCCCCTGCGCCGCGCCGCAGAGGCCCTGGCGGGTTGATCCGCGCCGCCCTTGCGGGAAGTTGAGAGTCCCTCGTCCGCACTGTTCGTTCCTTAGTTGGATATTGGTCCCGAAGCCCGCGCCGGGGTTCCCTCTCCCTCTGGAGAGGG
>CAZYMF010000070.1:0-21233 GCA_964648215.1 uncultured Binatia bacterium (SeqCode)
TGATCGAAGGAAGGCCGTTGTTTCCGTCCGCGGCAAACGGGATTCCCAACGCCATCGAAGATGCAAGGGTGTAAGTGCCGCTGACGTGGATTGTCGCTGCATTTCCCGGCATGCCGTTGGCAGTTGTGATTGCGTTGATGAGACCCGCGACGTCCCCTGCTGCGACGGGGATGTCCTGCGCCTGAGCCGCGTGAGTGAGAAGTGGTACCGCCGCCATGACCGCAACGGTCAGCATGACCGACACCGCCGGCACGGAGCCTCGACCGCAATAGGTGCACCGCATGCGTCTACATCGCACGCGGCCGGGATCAGGGTCAAGCTATTCCGAGGACCGCTCCGAGGACCGCGACCTCACCACTCTGCCCAACCTGTATCTCGTCACCACGCCGGTGACCGTCGTGCGCTCGTCCGGGACCATCGTCTCGGCCACCGTATCACTCGGCTACGATGTGCCGCGCTCCAGGATCGAAGCGCTGCTCAAGCAGGCGGCGGAACGCGCCGAGCTGGTGGAGCCCTTCGTTCCCCTCTCCGTCCCTCTCCCGGGTCGGACCAGAGTAAGAGCCCGCGAGGCTGACACTTTCCGCCAGATTCGCACCTCATTCCGGCCTTGGAGTTAGAGGCATCATTTTCCCATCAGAATGGTGTCCGCAAGAGGCACTGGGGTCGCGCAGCACGCTGAGCTCGCCGCGGCTCTCGATCTGCCGGTCTCGGGCACGGACTCCAAGCTCGCTGCCCACTTGCTCGACGAACGCCCGACTCCCGACCGCAAGACTCTCGCTCCACTCCGGCACGCGGTGCTGCCCGCGCTCCCGCAGCGCCGCCTCGATCCACTCGGCATGCACGGTTGCGAGTCGCAGGTCGCCCCGGTGTTCATGGAGTGCAGGTCAGATCCAAGTACGGCTGAAGGAGTAACAAGCAGGCCGTTGCTTCCGCCGAGCTCAACACCGCGCACTGACACTCGCCTCCATTGGCGGCCTTGCAATAGTTGAGGCGTTCTGTCGGACAGGTCGGCTCTCCCGATTTCCCGGCCGGGTATGCGAGAATCGCATTCGCCAAGCTCTCGCATCGGAAGGACTCGGCCGAAATGTGGCTGGCGGCGAAATCGGCCATCGAGATGCACGGAGGGGCACAGGGTGCAGGCTCGCAAGCGGTCTTCGGATCGGGGTCGCTGGCCGAGACGTCACAGTCGATTGCCGTCTCGCCCCCAATGCAGGCAAGTCCGGGGTCGGCGTTCCGCGCGGCAAGATCCTCAGCGGTGAAGCAGGGACAGTCAGCGGGAAGGACCGTACCGGCGGAATGGTCGGCAGCGTTCTCAATGCCGGGCAAAGCCTGATCTGGAACACAGCGCACCTTGTCGCGCCCGCTTGGAGTGACGATCAAGATCTCGGATTTACCCTCGGGGCACTGAGCCGACGCAGGCAGGGCTACGGCCAAGGCAATTGCGACGATCCCGAGTACGACTTTCAGCCTTTTGCGGTCCATGTTCGGAACTCCTTTTCTGCAAATGCCTCCCACGGCCCTCTTGCTCACGAGGGTGATCACCGCTGCCGGGGCGTACGTCACGATCATTTCCATCATGACTCTCCTCCTTTCAGCAATGGCGGATCGACACCTTCGGTTGCCCGTGGACCAGCGACCATCACCGGCGACGCCAGCGCCACGGTCCCTGCCGTGGTGATCGCGAAGGCGCACGATCCTCTGATGTGAGAACTCTTCGCCTGATCCCGCCTTCCTTTTCTCCCGCCCGCGATGGGGAAGACGCGGCGGTATACGGGCCCGCTAAGTTGGCATGTTGGCGCTGCGCGGGAGGCCACGTCGATGAGATCCAACACGGTACGCCTTGATGTGGGTCACCCTCGCGGCCCAAAAGGGGGACAGGCTACTTTTTAACTTCTAAATCGTTGATCTTGCGTAGTTTAGAGTTCGGAAAAGTAGCCTGTCCCCTTTTTGGGCGGCCGCGGGGGCGGAGGGTCGATTCAAGCCCGAGGAGGGCGGCCAGCGACTGTTGCCAAAGTGAGTCGCCGAACGGTGTCTGCCTCAGGGTGCTTGCTCGCAGTCGTTCAATCTCCTCGGCGGGCAGGGCTGAGTCGAGCCAGCCGTCATCTTCCAGACGGGGGACCGGCCAGGGATCGATCAGCTGGGGGTAGTGAAGACTCGACCAAGGCCAGTCGTTGGGGTGCGCTGCCAGTCGCGCGCGTACCGGATTCTGCAGCACGTAACGGACAACCGTCAGGAAGTGATCGTCCTTCTGAATCGGGAAGCTCTTGAAGCGACCCTGCCAGACGTGACCGCTCGTGCCGTAGTGGCGGTGGTAGCGGCGCACGTGACTGGTGAGCCACCAGTGCATGAACGCACTGAGAGTGGCCTCCGGCGTCGACTCCACGACGAGGTGGAAGTGATTCGAAAGCACGCAGAATGCCGCGATCCGCACCGGCACGCGCTGCTTGGCCTCGCCGAGGAGATCGATAAAGGCCCGGAAGTCGGCATCCTTGTGGAACACGGCGGCGCGTCCGTTGCCGCGGTTGAGGACGTGGAAGACCTGACCATCGAGCTGACCGCGAGGGATTCGAGGCATGGCGCCGAACCGAAAAACTAGCCTGTCCCCTTTTCAGTGGAAGGCGCGGTCGAGGCTGCGGTACTGGATGGCTTCGGAGACGTGGCCGGGGCCGATGTCGGCGGCGGCGTCGAGGTCGGCGATGGTGCGGGCGACCTTGAGGATGCGGGTGTAGGCGCGGGCGCTGAGGGCGAGCTTGGCCATCGCCGTCTCCAGCAGCCGCTCGGCGGCGGGGTCTGGGGTGCAGAAGCGCTTGAGGTCGCGGCTGGTCATCTGCGCGTTGCAGTACAGGCGGCGGCCGCGGAAACGGGCGAGCTGCACCTGCCGGGCGCGGTCGACGCGGGCGCGGATGGTGGCGGACGACTCGCCGTCGGCGCGGTCGGCGAGCTCCTTGTACTTCACCGCCGGGACCTCGACCTGGATGTCGATGCGGTCGAGCAGCGGCCCGGAGATGCGCGAGCGGTAGCGCTGGATCTGCGGCAGGGTGCAGATGCACTCCTTCTGCGGGTCGGAGTAGAAGCCGCACGGACACGGGTTCATCGCCGCCACCAGCATCACGTTGGCGGGATAGGTGATCGACCCGACCGCGCGCGAGATGGTGATGCGCATCTCCTCCAGGGGCTGGCGCAGCACCTCGATCACGTTCTTGCGAAACTCCGGCAGCTCGTCGAGGAACAACACGCCGTGATGGGCGAGGCTGACCTCGCCCGGCTTGGGGATCGTGCCGCCGCCGATCAGGCCGGCGTCGCTGATCGTGTGGTGCGGCGAGCGAAACGGACGTGTTGCCACCAGCGCGCGCCCGTCCATCAATCCCATCACGCTGTGCACCCGCGTGGTGTCGATCGCCTCGGGCAGCGTCAGCGCCGGCAAGATGGTGGGCAGCCGCTTGGCCAGCATCGTCTTGCCCGACCCCGGCGGGCCGACCATGATCACGTTGTGGCCGCCGGCCGCCGCCACCTCGAGCGCGCGCTTGACGTGCTCCTGCCCCTTGACGTCGTTGAAGTCGATCTCGTAGCGCGCGTGCGCCGCGAACACCTCGGCGAGATCGAGACGCGTCGGCGCGATGTCGCGCTCGCCGCGCAGGAACTCGAAGGCCTCGGCCAGCGTGGCGACGGCGATCACGGCGACGCCGTCGACCACCGCCGCCTCCAGGGCGTTGTCGGGCGGCAGCAGAACGCCCCGCAGTTTCTTGTCGTTGACGGTGGCGGCGGTCGGCAGCGCGCCGCGCACCGTCTTCACGCTCCCGTCCAGCGACAGCTCGCCGAGGATGGTGTAGTCGCGCAGGCGATCGGGCGGCAGCTTGCCCGCCGCCGCCAGCAGGCCGAGGGCGATCGGCAGGTCGTAGGCGGAGCCTTCCTTCTTGATGTCGGCCGGAGCCAGATTGATCGTCACCTTGCGCTGCGGAAACTCGTAGCCGCAGTTCTTCAGCGCCGCGCGCACGCGATCCTTGCTCTCCTTGACGGCGCCCTCCGGCAGGCCGACGACGGACATCTGCGGCAACCCCGCGGCGATGTCGACTTCGACTTCCACGAGCAGCGCGTCGATTCCCTGCAGCGCACTCGACAGTACGGTGGCGAGCAAGTCCCCCCCTTCTCTCGGACATGCCGAGTCTACGTTCTGCTATAATGGTAAATCAAGTTTGTACTTAAGACCCAGGAGACATTGCAAAAGTACCGGCGGCGGGAGTAGACGCGTGTCGTATGAGCGTTCTCGACGGCATGGCGGACGAGGCGGCCTGGATCGCGCTGCGGCTGGTCCGCGGCGTCGGCTGCGTCGGCTACCAGGGCCTGCTGCGCGCCTTCGGCCACCCGCGCGCGGTGTTCTCGGCCAGCACGCACGCGTTGGAGTGTGCCGGGGTGCGGCGCGAGGTGGCGCGGGCCATTCACGGCTTCGACGAGTGGACGGCGGTGGCGGAGCAGTTGGAACGAACCGAGCGCAGCGACACCCACATCGTGACGTGGGCCGACCGGCATTACCCGGAAAACCTGCGCCACATTCACGACCCGCCGCCGTTTCTGTTCGTGCGCGGCTCGCTGCAGCCCGCCGATCGCCTGGCGGTGGCGGTGGTGGGCTCGCGGGCGGCGTCGAGCTACGGCCTGCGCCTCACGCGCGAGATCAGCGAGGGGCTGGCGCGCGCGGGGGTGACCGTGGTCAGCGGGTTGGCGCGCGGCATCGACGCGCAGGCGCACACTGCGGCGCTCCAGGCGGGAGGGCGGACGGTGGCCGTGCTGGGGTCCGGCATTGACGTCGTCTATCCGAGTGAGCATCATGGTATGTTCATGGCGATCACGCGACAGGGTGCCGCGGTCTCGGAGTTCCTCATGGGAGCCAAGCCCGACGCGGAGAATTTCCCGGCCCGCAACCGGATCATCTCGGGCCTCGCCGTGGGCACCGTCATCGTCGAGGCCACGGAGAAGAGCGGCTCGCTGATCACCGCCCAGGCGGCGGCCGAGCAGGGGCGCGAGGTCTTCGCCGTCCCGGGTCCGGTCGGCGCCCGCAGCCGGGGCACGCACCGGCTGATCCGCGAGGGCGCGAAGCTGACCGAGCGCGTCGAGGACATTCTCGAGGAGCTGGCGCCGCGATTGCTCGACCGCCGGGAGCGGACCAGGGCTCCGGTGGAGCTGGAGGGGGTTGAGTCACGCGTGCTGGCGTGCTTTGGGGAGGAAACGCGACACGTGGACGAGTTGATCACTCTGAGTGGACTGGCGCCGAGCCGGGTTTTGGAGGCGCTCCTGACCTTGGAACTGAAGGGAGTGGTGCAGCCGCTCCCGGGCAAGAACTACGCCGTTCGCGATGCCGGTGCCGCAATCCGGTCGACACGCGGGTGAGAACGCATGGCAAAGAACCTGGTCATCGTCGAGTCGCCGGCCAAGGCGAAAACCCTGAGCAAATATCTCGGCCGCGACTATCAAGTGAAGGCCTCCGTCGGCCACATCGTCGACCTGCCGAAGAGCAAGCTCGGGGTGGAGATCGAGAAGGGGTTCGAGCCCGAGTACCAGATCATCCACGGTAAAGGGAAAATCGTCACCGAGCTCAAGCAGGCGGCGAAGAACAAGGAGAATATCTATCTGGCCCCCGACCCCGACCGCGAGGGCGAGGCCATCGCCTGGCACATCGCCGAGCGCATCCGCGACAAAACCAATCGCGGCAAGATTCACCGGGTGATGTTCAACGAGATCACCAAGCGCGCGGTGCAGGAGGCGATCAAGAACCCGCAGCAGCTCGACCAGGACCTGTACGAAGCGCAGCAGACGCGACGGATCCTCGATCGGCTGGTGGGCTACCAGATCAGCCCGCTGCTGTGGAAGAAGGTTCGCCGTGGCCTGTCGGCGGGCCGGGTGCAGAGCGTGGCCGTGCGCATCATCTGCGAGCGCGAGCGCGAGATCCAGGCGTTCGTCCCCGTCGAGTACTGGTCGATCACGGCGCAGCTCGAGGGGGAGAACCCGCCGTCGTTCAACGCGCGCCTGGCGCGCATCGGCGACCAGCGCCTCGACCCGGAGAAGTTCCGCGTCGAGAACGAGCAGCAGGCCAAGGATCTGGTCGACCGTTTGCGGGCGGGGGCGTGGGTCGTCCGCAAGGTGGAGCGCAAGGAGCGCCGCCGCTTCCCGACGCCGCCGTTCATCACCTCGCGCCTGCAGCAGGAGGCCTCACGCAAGCTCGGCTTCGCTCCCAGCCGCACCATGCGCATCGCGCAGCGGCTTTACGAAGGAATCGAGCTCGGCTCCGAGGGCGCCGTCGGCCTGATCACGTACATGCGCACCGACTCCACCCGCACCGCCCCCGAGGCGCTGCAAGCGGTGCGGGAGCTGATCGGGGGTCGCTACGGGAAGGAGTACCTGCCGGCCCAGCCGAACGCCTACGCCAGCAAGAAGGGGGCGCAGGACGCCCACGAAGCCATCCGACCGACGTCGACCGACTATCCGCCCGACCAGGTGGCCTCGTTCCTCGCCAAGGAAGAGCTGGCGCTCTACACCTTGATCTGGAATCGCTTCGTCGCCAGCCAGATGGTGCCCGCCGTCTTCGACCAGACGACGGTGGACATCGAGGCCGCCGACACGACCTTTCGCGCCAGCGGTCAGGTGATGAAGTTCGACGGCTTCATCCGCGTGTACACCGAGGGCCGCGACGACGAGCCCAAGAAGGGGGAGGAGGACGAGGACGACGAGCGCGAGCGGCGCCTGCCGCCGCTGCGGGAAGGCGAGCCGTTGCGCCTGCACGAGCTGACGCCGGAGCAGCACTTCACCCAGCCGCCGCCGCGCTTCAGCCAGGCGACGCTGATCAAGGAGCTCGAGGAGAAGGGCATCGGCCGGCCGTCGACCTACGCCTCGATCATGAACACGATCCTCAACAAGGAGTACGTGGCCGAGGACAAGTCCCGCCGCCTGCGGCCGACCGAGCTCGGCTTCCTGGTCACGGAGCTGCTGGTGGACGCCTTCCCCGACATCCTCAACGTCGAGTTCACCGCCGGCATGGAGAACGTGCTCGACCAGATCGAGGACGGCAAGGAGCGCTGGCGCGACGCGCTGCAGCGCTTCTACGATCCGTTCCAGCGCGACCTCGAGCACGCCGACGAGCGCATGCGCGACGTCAAGCGCGAAGGGCAGCCGACCGAGTTCAAGTGCCCCAAGTGCGACTCCACGATGGTGATCAAGTGGGGTCGCGGCGGCGAGTTCCTCGCCTGCTCGCGCTATCCCGAGTGCAAGCACACGCGCAACTTCACCCGCGATGACGAGGGCAACCTCAAGATCGTCGAGGAGGAGGTCACCGACGAGGTCTGCGACCTGTGCGGGCGGCCGATGAAGATCCGCTTCGGCCGTTTTGGCAAGTTCCTCGGCTGCACCGGCTACCCCGAGTGCAAGGGCGTGCGCTCGCTGGTGCGGCCGGTGCCCACGGGCGTGCACTGCCCGGACTGCCACGAGGGCGAGATCATGGAGAAGCGCTCGCGCAACGGCAAGACCTTCTTCAGCTGCAACCGTTATCCCAAGTGCCGCTTTGCCACCTGGGATCGCCCGATTCCGGAGCCGTGCCCGCAGTGCAACGCCCCGTTCGTGGTGGAGAAGACCACGAAACGGGCCGGCACGGTGCGCCGCTGTCTGAGCGAGGGGTGCAAGTACCAGGAGACGGTGGCGGAGCCGGAAGCGGAGGCGGTGTGAGCGCCAACGAGCCGGTCACGGTCATCGGCGGGGGGCTGGCCGGGGTCGAGGCGGCTTGGCAGCTGAGTCGGCGCGGCGTTCCGGCGCGTCTGTGCGAGATGCGGCCGCAGCGCGGCACGGCGGCGCACCAGACCGACCGGCTGGCCGAGCTGGTGTGCTCGAACTCGTTTCGCAGCGGCTCGCTCGATACCGGCGTCGGCCTGCTCAAGGAGGAGATGCGTCGTCTCGGCTCGCTGGTGATGCGGGTCGCGGACGAGACCAGCCTACCGGCGGGATCGGCCCTGGCCGTCGATCGCGACCGCTTTGCCGCCGAGCTGACGGCAACCATCACGGCGGCCCCGGGCATCGAGGTGGTGCGCGAGGAGCTGACGGCGATCCCCCCGGCCGGTCCGGTGATCGTCGCCACCGGACCGCTGACCTCGCCGGCGCTGTCGGCTCATCTCCAGGCGCTGCTGGGCGAGCGCTACCTCTATTTCTACGACGCCATCGCGCCGATCGTGACGGCCGAATCGATCGATCGGGAGAAGGTCTTCAGCGCGTCGCGCTACGGCAAGGGTGGGGACGACTACGTCAACTGCCCCTTCTCGCGCGAGCCGTACTACGCCTTCGTCCAGGCCGTGCTCGAGGCGGAGAAGGTGCCGACCAAGGACTTCGAGCGCTGCGTCTACTTCGAAGGCTGCATGCCGATCGAGGAGATGGCGCGGCGAGGGCCGGACACGCTCGCCTTCGGGCCGATGCGGCCGGTGGGCCTGACCGATCCGCGCACCGGCAAGCGGCCGTTCGCGGTGGTGCAGCTGCGCCAGGACGATCGCGAGGGACGGCTGTACAACCTGGTCGGGTTCCAAACCAAGATGACCTACCCGGCGCAGCGCCGCGTCTTGCGGATGATTCCGGGCCTCGAGCACGCGGAGTTCGTCCGCCTCGGCAGCCTGCATCGCAACACGTTCATCAACTCGCCGTCGCTGCTGCGGCCGACGCTGCAGCTGCGCGCCGAGGAGCGCGTGTGGTTCGCCGGCCAGCTCATCGGTGTCGAAGGCTACGTCGAGTCGGCCGCGGCGGGGCTGTTGGCGGGGATCAACGTTGCCCGCGGTCGCGCCGGCGAAGCTCTGGTGGTGCCGCCGCCGACGACGGCGCTGGGGTCGCTGCTGGCATACGTCACCGACCGCACGCGTCGCGGCTTCCAGCCGATGAACGCGAACTACGGTTTGTTCCCGCCGCTGGCCGGGCGCGAGCGCGGGCGGGACAAGCGGCGGAAGCTGGCCGAGCGGGCCCTGGGCGATGCGGCGGACTGGATCGCGGCTTGCGGGCTGGTGCCGGGCGAAGCCGTTGCCGGTGCGGCCGCGCAATAGCGGGGTGGTCGCCGGACCGGTGGAAGAAGGAAGCGGACGATGGAGAAGAGTGAACAGATCTGGCTCGACGGGCGCATGGTGCCCTGGGAAGCGGCGCAGGTGCACGTGCTCACGCACACGCTGCACTACGGCCTGGGGGTGTTCGAGGGCATTCGCTGCTACGAGTGCTCGCCGCAGCGCTCGGCGATCTTCCGCTTGTCCGAGCACGTCGATCGGCTCTTCGACGGAGCGCACATCCTGGGCATGAAGATCCCGTTCACCCGCGAGCAGATCCTTGAGGCCTGTGTCGCCACCGTGCGCGTCAATCGGCTGCGGTCCTGCTACATCCGTCCGCTGGCGTTCCTGGGCGAAGGGGAAATGGGGCTGGCCGCGGTGCACAACCCCGTTCGGGTGGCGGTGGTGGCCTGGCACTGGGGCGCCTACCTGGGCGAAGAGGGCGTTCGCAACGGGATCAGGCTGAAAACGTCGTCGTTTCAGCGCTTCCACGTGAACACGTTGATGACCAAGGCCAAAGCGGTCGGTCACTACGTCAACTCGATCCTGGCGGCCGTCGAGGCCCGCGGCCTCGGCTACGACGAGGCTTTGATGCTCGACCCCGACGGTTACGTGGCCGAGTGCAGCGGCGAGAACGTCTTCGTGGTGCGCAAGGGGCTGGTGAAAACCCCGCCGCTGGGCTCGGTGCTGCCGGGGATCACGCGGGACTCGGTGATGGTGTTGCTGGCCGAGCGCGGTCTTTCCGTGCGCGAGGAGCGCTTCACCCGCGATGAGATGTACATCGCCGACGAGGTCTTCATGACCGGCACCGCCGCCGAGGTGACCCCGGTCCGCGAGGTCGACGATCGGCAGGTGGGGGAAGGGCGGCCGGGCGAGATCACGCGGGCGCTGCAGGGGGCCTTTACCCGTGTCACGGCCGGCGCCGAGGATCGCCACGGCCACTGGCTGACCCCGATTGAGTGGAGCTAAGAGCGCGTGGGCAATTGGGTTTCAACGACTTTTGCTTGACATCGGCGGGCGCGGGAACTATAAGCCCGAGTCCTGTGGCGGGCTGTGTGCGAGGCGGCATGAGGCGGCATGTGGGATAGGAAGCAATTGGAGTCCCAACTTCACCACGGAAGGAGAGCCGGGATGGGTCGCGAGCGGGGACTGCGAGGCGCGTGGCTCTTGGCGTTGGTTGCCATCGCCGTTGCCATTTCGCCTGCGTTCGCCGAGGTGACCACGGAGCGGCCGGGCTCGATTCTCTTCTTCCCGAAGGTCATTGCCACCGGTGACCGGGACACCATCATCCAGATCTCCAACGTCTCCAACTCGATGGTGCACGCGCACTGCTTCTACGTGAACGCCGCGCTCGACAGCGAGACGCAGGAGCCGCGCTGGCAGGAGGTCGACTTCGACATCTGGTTGACCAAGCAGCAGCCGACTCACTGGGTGGTGTCGCAGGGGAGGGCGCTGAAGCCGTTCGCGCAACAGTGCGATACCACCACGGGCGAGTGCAACGACTCGGGCCTGTTCCCGGGTCGAATTCCTCCGATGCCCCCCGATTTCATTGGCGAGCTCAAGTGTATCGAGGTCGACTCCTCGGGGGCACCGATCAGCGGCAACCACCTGAAGGGCGAGGCCACCCTGGTTGTGGCGACGGCAGAAACGGCCCCGGGCGGTCCCCTGGGGATGGATCCACTGGACGTCGGCGATTCCAGCAAGTACAGCGCCCTGGCGGTGGTGGGGCTCGACTCCAACGACGCCAACAACGTGCTCTGTCTCGGCGGTGGCGTCAGTCAGCAATGCCCGAATGGTGCCGAGTACAACGCCTGCCCGCAGACCACGGTGCTGGACAACTTTGCCTCCGGCGTGGCCACGGTGGAGCAGCCCTCAGCGAGCAACCGGCAGCTCGGGCCGGGATCGTTCGTGACCACGGAGCTGACCATCGTGCCCTGCACGGAGGACTTCGAGCACCAGGATCCCGCCACGGTGACGGTCCAGTTCAAGGTGACCAACGAGTTCGAGGAGCCATTCTCCACCAGTATTTCGGTGACCTGCTGGGAGAACATCGAGCTCACCGACATCAACAGGATCATCTTCAACCCGGCGACGGTCGGGTCGCGCTTCCTCCAGACCCGCATGCAGCCGGCGACCAATAGCGATCCGGGCTTCGTGGTGGTTTCCGAGGAGTTCCATAACGTGCCTGCGCTCGAGAGGACGGCGCGTGCGGCTTTCAATGCGCACACCATTGGGGAGCGCCCGACCGCGGATGTGATCACCATCCCGGAGGGGCCGTGAGCCCGTGGGGGATGGCTCGATGACGACGAGGAGCCGAGGAATGCGTTTGGGTCGATCGGTCGCGGCGGCGATGGCGGGAGTCCTGGTTTTCGGTGTGACCCTTGCCGGTGCCGAGATCTCCTCCGACAGGCCGGCGGCCATCGTGACTTTTCCGAAGCTGGTGGTTGATCTGGATCGCGGCATCGATACCACGGTGCGGCTGAGCAACGCGTCGCAGAATCCGTTGCCCTTGCACTGCTTCTGGGTCGATGCGACGCCCATCTGCGTGAACGGCGAGGGTAGCTGTATCTCGGGAATCGGGCTGCCGGCGCGCACCTGTACCGGAACCTGCCAGGACAACTGGACGGAGACCGACTTCCGTCTCACCCTCACCGGGAATCAGCCGATCGGTTGGCGTGTTTCGCAGGGGATGCGTAGCTGCTCGGCCACGCTGCAAACCGACCCTGGCCGTCCATGCTTTCCCCTCGACGGCGTCAGCCGCATCGGTCCCGGCGGGCAGGTCAATGAGCTCAGTAATATTCCTCCCGTGCCCCATGATCAGTTCGTCGGCTATCTGCAGTGCATCGCGATTGACGCCAACGGCACCCCGGCCGAGCGCAACGACCTGCAGGGGGAAGCGTTGATCGTGCGCACGGACGCTCCTCTGCCGGTGGATCCGACCGAGATCACCGGCTACAATCCGACCACCGTTGACGTGAACAGCTACAACGGCATCGGCTTGGCCGCCATCCCCGGCACGAACGACGGTGACGGTAATCTCTGTCTCGGCGGCTGTAGCCCCGGAACCTGCCGGGTGACCAGGTCGCAGTCGTGCTTCGACGATGCGGACTGCCCGGCGGGGGAGAGCTGCAGCGTCGAGTGCCAGGGCAATCCCGCCTGTCCCCGGGGGCCCGAGTACGATGGCTGTGCCAACATCCTGGTCATGGATCATTTTTTTGACGGTGCCGTGGACCCCGTTGCCAACGACCCTGTCGTTACCGATCTGACGCTGATCCCGTGTACCCAGGACTATCTCCGTCAGCGCCCGGATCCGGTAACCGCTCAATTCCTCGTCTTCAACGAGTTCGAGCAGCGTTTCTCCACCAGTCGTTCGGTGACCTGCTTCAAGGAGTTCCAGCTCTCGAACATCGACACGTCTTTCAACCAGAACTCGATCTTCAGTGCCGCGGTGAACGGGACCCTGACCGGCCAGACCAGAATTCGTGGCGTTGCCGACGGTACCTCCGCTCACGGGCAGGCACTCATCGGGGTGGCGCAGGAGTACCGCTGTGCTTCCGGCAGCCCGCTCGACAACTGCGCTATCGTCAGCACGGCGGCCTTCAATCTGCACTCCCAGGGGCGACGGCCCCAGCCGGATTTGATCTTCCTAGCCCCGACGGAATGAGCCACCTTGAGCGAGGGAGCCAAAAGGGCCTCTTTTGACTTGACAAATTGGGACCCCGTCGATATAAGGCCCACACCTATTTGGGGGGTTTTGCGCCACGCCCATTTTCGGCGCTGAGTGATTGAAAGGAGGAGGGTAATGCGTAGGCAGCGAGAGCGAGTCGGGTTCATGAGGCGTGCGCTGGCGGTGGCGGGCGTGATTGGCCTGCTGGCCGGTGTAGCCGGCGCCGATGTGACGACCGAGCGGAGCGCATCCATCGTGGTGTTTCCGAAGGTCATGGCAGCAGGCACTCAGGACACCATCATCCAACTCAGCAATACCAGCAACCAGATGGTGCACGCCCACTGCATCTACGTGAATGCGGCGCTCACCGATCCAACTCTGCCGCCGGGGCCGTTCAACCCGCCTCTGTGGAACGAGCTGGATTTCGACATCTGGCTCACCAAGCAGCAGCCGACGGTGTGGGTCGTCTCCCAGGGCCGCTCGACCGATCCCACGGACAACCTGACCAATCCGTGTACGCCGAGCAACAGTACCTGCTACGGCGTCGGCTTCGACCCGGGGTTCGTGCCTCCGACGCCAGAGGGCTTCACTGGCGAGCTGAAGTGCATCGAGACCGATCTTTCCGGCGTCGCCATCCCCGGCAACCACCTCAAGGGCGAGGCGACGATCGTCGATACCGCCACCAACGACGTTGCGAAGTACAACGGTATCGGGATCCTTGGTAACCCCGACGTTCCGGACCAGGACGGCGTCCTGTGCCTTGGCGGCGAACAGAGCGATGCCTGCCCGCTGGGGGCCGAGTACAACGCCTGCCCGAATACGTGGATCCTCAATCACTTCGCCGACGGGGCGAGTGATCCCATTGCGGACAACCAGGGGGCGAGCGCCAGCAGCGTGGGCACCGAGCTCACCGTTGTGCCGTGCACCGAGGACTTGGAACACAAGACCCCGACGTCCGTGGTCGTTCAATTTCTGCTCTACAACGAGTTCGAGAGCCGGTTCTCCGCCTCCACGACGGTCACCTGCTGGGAGAACACCCCACTTAGCGACATCGCCAACATCTTCACCGTGGCTGGCGACGGACTCACGCAGTTCGCCCAGACGCGCATGCAGAGCGTGGGCGCGTCGGGAGTTCTGATGGTGGCGCAGGAGTTTCATACGGCCACCATCACCGGTCCTACGTACACGTCGTCGGCTGCGGTGAATCTGCACGTCGAAGGTTCGCGGGCGGGTCAGGATCTGATTACCCTGCAGCCCGACCTTCCGACGCCGTGACGAGGCGTCCACGTCCAGAGGACAGGGAAAGGAGAGGAACATGCGACAGGTGAGATGGGCAAGCTGGACGATGGCTGCGGCGGCGCTACTTCTGCTGGGTGCTCCGCACGCGCGAGCGGACGTCACCTCCGACCAGGCGGCGGCGATCGTCGTGTGGCCGATCGTGAACGTCGGCGGGCCGTTCGGCGACGATACGCTGGTTCAGTTGAGCAACACGGGTTCCGAACCCGTCGAGGCGCACTGCTTTTACCTCAATGCCAACAGTCACTGCAGCAACAGCGGCAACGTGTGCAGCTTTGGTGCGGAGTGCTGTTCGGGTGGCGCCTGCGGACTGTGCCTGCCGAGCTGGCAGGAGACCGATTTCCGCATCACGTTGACTCCACGGCAGCCGATTGCTTGGCTGGCCTCCGAAGGCTACACGTCGTGCACGCAGAGTCAGACCCCTGGTATCGACCGCTGCATCGCGATCGATGGTACGTCCCGCAAGGGCGCCCCCGGCTCGGATGGCCAGCCCACGAGCAATGCCGGAACGCGGATTCTGCCGGTCCCGGAGACTCCATTCGTCGGTGAGCTGAAGTGCATCGTGGTCGACCGCAGCACGGGCGACCCGATCAAGGATGCGTCGGCGAACGTCCTGAAGGGGGAGGCGCTGATTGAGACCGCCACGCCGAGTAAGCTCGATGTGGGTAAGTACAATGCCGTTGGCATCCGAGCCCTGCAGGATCCCAACATCGGCCCGCGTCCGAACGTGCTGACCCTCAGCAACAACGGTGACGGCGAATACGAGGGCTGCCCGAACGTGCTGATCCTCAATCACTTCTTCGACGGTGCCGCGGATCCGGCGATCGACGATGGCGTGAACATCTTCACCTGGCCGGTGTTCGTGCCCTGCACGGAGGACTTCCTGCAGCAGCAGCCGGGCGCCGCGATCGCCCAGTACCTGGTCTTCAACGAGTTCGAGCAGCGGTTCTCGACCAGCAACACGATCCAGTGCTTCCGCGCTACCGGGATGTCGAACATCGACACGACCCAGGCGCAGAACTCGATCTTCAGTGTCGGCATCGCCGGAACGCTGGCGGGTCAGACGCGTGTCTCGCCGATCGGTAGCGGACTGCTGGCGGTTGCCTTGGAGTACCATGGTGACGGCAGCGATGGCCCGACGGTGCGGGCGAACGGTCAGTCGGCCGACGCCAACGTGCATTATCAGGGGCAGCGGGCGACGCCGGACGTCATAACGCTGCCGTAAGCGGTTTTCGGCAGATCTTCTCGGAAGCGGGCGGGGCAATCCCCGCCCGCTTTTTTTTTCCTCCGAGACGGGGAGACAGGGTTCGGCGTGGTGGAAAGCACCGAGGACGGGGATGGCGGGCATCGCCACAGAAGTCGCGCGCGTCATCGGTGAGTGCGGCGCGAATCCCTGCTTCCACTGGGCCGGTCGCGAGTGGAGCTTCGAGGAAGTCGGGGCCGAAGTCGACAGGGTCGGCGGTTGGCTCCGATCCGCGGGGGGACGGCCGGGGCAGAGGATCGCCGTCGGCTTGGCAAACGGCCCCGACCTGCTGATCGCCGCGCTGGCGGTGGTCCGGTTGGGCGCGATTTTGGTGCCGCTCAATCCGGCATACACCGGCGAGGAGGCGCGATACGTTGTCGAGGATGCAGCGGCCGAGATGGTGGTGTGCGAGCGCCCGCTCGCGGAGGCCTTGCGAGGTGGCCGTTGCAAGGTGTTCGAAGGGCCCGGGCGCGCTGAGGGTGAGGCGGTGGAGGACGTTGGGAGGGGGGGCGAGGAGCCGGCTCTGATCGTCTACACCTCGGGGACGACCGGAAGGCCGAAGGGAGCGGTGCTCTCGCATCGCGCCTTGCTCGAGAACCTGGCCACCGTGCGGAAGGCGTGGCGCTGGACGAGGGACGACCGGCTGCTGCTGACGCTGCCGTGCTTTCATCTTCACGGCTTGGCGCTGGGGTTGTTCGGATCGGTGTTGGCCGGGTCGAGGATCATCTGGCGGAGCCGGTTCGTCGCCGAGGATGTGCCGCGGGACATTGCGAGGCACCGAGCGACGATGTTCTTCGGCGTGCCGACGATGTACAACCGCCTGGTCGCACTGCCCGCGGAGGTGTTGCGGGAGGCGGACATGACCTCGATGCGACTGTGGGTGAGCGGGTCGGCGCCACTGACGGCGGCGACGTTCACACGCTTCGAGGAACGCTACGGGCACCGCATTCTGGAGCGCTTCGGCATGAGCGAGGGGGGCTTCATGATCGCGGCGCCGTACGAGGGACCGCGGCGGGCCGGCGTCGTCGGGCGGCCTCTGCCCGGGATCGAGGTGCGACTGGTGGCGCCCGAAGCGGCCGATCGCGGTGAGCTGGTGGATGTCGCGGACGGCGAGCAGGGAGAGTTGGTGATCCGGGGGCCGAACCTGTTCAGCGGATACTGGAAGCGCCCGGCGGAGACATCGCGGGCCTTCGTCGCGGGCTTCTTTCGCTCGGGTGATCTGGCCGTGCGGGAAGCGGACGGCATGATTCGGATTACCGGGCGGAGCTCGGTGGACATCATCAAGACGCGCGGCTTCAAGGTGAGCGCGGTCGAGATCGAGAATCACCTGCAGCGGCACCCGCAGGTCCGGGAGGTCGCCGTCGTGGGGATTCCGGACGCCGACCAGGGTGAGCGTGTGGTGGCGGTGGTCGCGCTCGCGCCGGGAGCGGCGGGAAGCGCCGACGAGCTACGGCGCTTCGCCGCCGAAGGGCTGGCACCCCACAAGATTCCCGGCGAGATCGTGGTCGTCGACGAGATTCCAAGTACCGGCCCCGGCAAGTTCAGCAAGCGAGCGCTGATCGCGCAATTGACGGGAAAAGGGGGGAGCTAGGGGCGGTTGGGCTGTGAGACCGGCGCTGCGGGTGCGGCTTCTCGACATCCGGCTCTCGGCGGAGTATCGAGCCTGACACCTGGGCCGCGTACGCCAGCCTAGCCGCCCGCCCGTGCGGGGAGGGGGCCGGCTGAGGGAGAGCGTGCGATGCCGTCTCAGCCGAGGAGGTACGATGACGACGGACGAGAAGCTGCGATTGGCGGTCAGCGTGGCCCGCGCGGCAGCGCATTCCGGTGAGTACCGCAGGCTCGACAAGCTGATCGAGATCGTCTTTCGCAAGCTCAACGAGCTGGCCCCGCCGCGTGCGGAGGGGGAGCCCGACGATGGGGAGCCGGAGCACGAAAGGGAGTTCAAGCTGTGAGATCGCGGGTCGTCATCTGGGCGGTGCTTCTTCTCGGCGCCGCCGCAGCCTGGGCTGCGGGAGATCGCTCCGAAGGTCCCGCCGGCGGCGAGGCTCGGGTGGTGACGGGCACGGTGCGCCGCGCGAGCGCCGACGGCAACGCCGTCACGCTCGCCTTCGACGACGATCCGACCAGTGTGCGAGTCATCCTGTTGCGCGGGTGGGTCGATGATTTTCCCCACGATCCGGTGCGCTACTACCTCGGCAAGACGGTGCAGGTGCATGGATCGGTCACCTACTTCAAGGACACGCCGGAGATCATCGTCCGCGACGCCGACGACCTTGTCGTCGTGGGCCAGGCGAAGCCTGCTGCCCCCGTCGGCGCACCGTTGCCCGATGAGGTCAAGGCGCTACGAGAGCGGCTCCGGCTCCTGGAAGAAAGGGTTCGTGAGCTCGAACGGCACGAGGCAGCACGGAAGGATTCGCAGAGCTGACGGGGGGCCTGTGGTCGTGCGGCTCTGAGCGTGGGGGTGCACGGCGGTGCCCGGTTCGACTCGCGGCGCAAATCACGTCATAGAGGGAACATGGCAAGTTCGGCTTCGAAGAAGAAGGCTGCGGCGGCGAAGAAGACCGTCGCTCGCAAGTCGTCCACATCCACCGCCCGTGCCAAGACCAAGGTGGCCAAGCGCGGGATGAAGACGGTGAAGGCGCCGGCATCTCGGGCCAAGAAGCCGCCGCGAACGGCGGCGAAGAAACGGGCGATGCGACCGAAGTCGGCGCCGCCCGGGGGAACGCGCCCGTCGCGACGAGCGGTGTTCATCGACGTCGAGAACACCAGCAGCGAGGTGGAGCTCCTGCGGGTGCTCGACAGTCTGTCGATCGACCGGGCGGCGCAGGAAACGGAGCTGAGCGCCGTGGGGAACTGGCGGACCGTCGGCCAGCGGATGGGCCGGCGCCTGGCGGGGCTGGGCGCGCGCCTGGTACACAGCGCGCCGGCGACCGGCGTGCGCGATTGGAGCGATCTGTGGATTGCCGTGGCCGCCGGCTGCTGGCTGGGCACGGCGCTGCCGGGCGACTGCCTGGACATCGTCTCGGATGACCGCGCCTTCGATGCCGTCGGCGACGCGGCCGCGGCGCGCGGGGTGAGCTTCCACCGCATCTCTCACCGAACGCTGCAGCCGGTGGCCGAGCCCGCGGAGGAGGTCGAGCCGAGTCGCCGTCGCGGCCGTCGCTCGCGCCGCCGGCGGCCGAAGCTGACGTCGCGTCCCGCCGTCTCGGCCGAGGAGTCGCAGAGCTCGGCGCCGCCGGTCCCGGCCGCGGCGCCGGAGAGCGGGACGAACGAGGAAGCTCATGCCGCCTCGCACGCCCAGATCGTCGCCGTCCTGACACGGCTCACCGGCGGCAGCGCCGAGCGGTGGGTGAACCTGGATGTCCTCGCCACCGCTCTCAAGGCCGAGGGATTCACGCGGCCGCCGGCCTCACCGCGTCTGGTGACGCGCCTGCGCAAGCTGAAGGATCTCGAGGTCAGCCCCAACGGCATGGTCAGGCTCACGCAAGAGCAGGCGCTGCCCGAGGCCGGCACGACCGAGGAAGCCGCGGCCGCGCCACCATCGCCACGTCGGCGACCACGTCGGCGCGGGGGGCGAGGGCGCTCGCGTTCGGCGCCCGCTCCTGACCAAGATCAGCCACAATTACCGCAAGAATCATCTTAGCGATTGACACTCGACCGATCGGTCGGTAAATACGGACCGATCGGTCGGTCCAATGCCAGCCCTAGAGCCCGTCGAGTTTCCATCGCGCGAGAAGATCCTGGAGGCAGCCGAGCCGCTGTTCGCGCGCCGGGGTTTTGCCGGCGTCGGCCTGAGCGAGGTGGCGGAGGCGGCGGGTCTGGGAAAATCTTCGCTCTTTCACCATTTCAAGAGCAAGGTGGCGCTCTACGCCGCCGTGGTCGGCCGCCTCATGGACGAGATCGACGCGCGCATGACGCGGGCGCTGGCGACCGGCGGTGACCCCCTGGCCCGTATCGACCGCTGGCTGGACACGTTGATCGACTTTCTCGGCGAGAACCCGTCCCACGCCCGCTTGTTGCTGCGCTCGCTGTTCGAGGACGACGACCTGACGGGATCGAGCGAGGAAGAGCAGCACGTCGATGCCGTCACGGGACGAATTCTGGGAGCCGCAGCCAACCTCCTACGCGAGGGCATGTCGGCCGGGCAGCTGCGCGCGGCCAATATCGGCCACACGCTGCAGAGCCTGATCGGTCTCACCGTTTTCCACTTTGCCTCCGGTGAGCTGGGCGAGGAGCTTCTCGGGCACTCCTTGTTCAGCCCCGCCGAGGTCAAGCGACGCAAGCTAGAGATCAAAGCGCTTCTTCGCCACGGGCTGGCGACCGGCGCCGAGAACGAGAAGGAGGAGTAGCCGCATGAGGAACAAGATCCTTTCCGATCAGCGTAAGGTCTTCGGCGATTTCGAGGTGGTCGATTTCGTCGATGACGCGGCCGTCGCCGCGCTGCGTGGTCGCCTCGACGTCGACGTGCCGCTCGATCTTCACTGGAGCTGGGAGTACGGCAGCGAGGTGGAAGAGCTGCGCAACCTCTACGAACGGGGCAAGAAGGGCCAGTGGAATGCCGAGGCGGATATCGACTGGTCGCTGCCGTTCCCCCGCGAGGAGTGGTTCATGCCCCAGTCGGGCGCGCTGCTGCTGCCGTCCATTCTCACCGCCATGGGGGTCGACGAGGAGACCTGCCGCGAGGCGGCGTGGGATGAGTTCGCCCATCTGATCTCGCAGCTGCTGCACGGCGAGCAGGCGGCGATGCAGCTCTGCGGACAGCTGACGAACGCCTGCCCGCTCATGGACCAGAAGTTCTATGCCGGCTCGCAGGTGATCGACGAGGTGCGCCACGTCGAGGTGCTGTCCAAGTTCCTGCAGCGCAAGATGGGGACGCTTCACCCCATCGACCCGACGTTGAAGATCCTGCTCGACATGCTGCTCGAGGCGCCGACTTGGAAGCTCAAGACCCTCGGCATGCAGACGCTGTTCGAGGGGATGGCCGTCGGCATCTTCGACAGTATCGCGAAAGCCACCACCCATCCGCTCCTACGGGACATCATCCGCCGGGTGCAGATCGACGAGTCGCGCCACGCCGCCTTCGGTATCCTGTCGATGCGCCAGGTGGTGCGGCAATCCTCCACCGAGGAAATACAGGAGATGGAAGACTTCGCCTTCTCCATCCTCGAGGCGCTCAATGCCAACCAGCAGCTCGACATGCTCCGCCTGCTCGGCCCGAAGTACGGCCTCGATCCGGAGAACGTCGTTCAGAGCACGTTGTCGATGCCGGAATGGCCGGCGCTCAACAGCGAGATCTTCATGCACACCGTGATGCCGAATCTGATGCGGCTCGGGCTCATCACCGAGCGCACCGAAGCCGACTACCGTCGCATGGGGATGATCCACGGCGACCGTTTCGAATCGGGGCACGAGCTCCCGATCGTCAACTGACCCCACGTCGCGAGGGAGTCATGCCGGCTCCCTCGCGAGGGCTCCTTGCCCGTGTCGCTCGCCGGTATCCCCCGCGGAGCGGGGGAGGGACGCGGCCCGGGAGCAAGGGGCCCCCGCGGGCCGCGCGTGGCACTCACTCGGCTTGCTTGCGCAAGAAGGCCGGGATGTCGTAGGCGCCGTCGTCGTCGTCGGAGATGGTGAAGCCGCCCGCCTGCCCGGTGCGCGACTCCGGGGCGTCGAGATCCTTGGGGCGAGTCCACGTGGGAGAGTCGCCATTGTCCTCGATCCTGCCCATGCGGACGATACGCCGCGGCGTCGGCGGTGCCTGACGCGGCACCGGACGCATGAAGGCGCGGCCTTCATGCGCGGCCGGCGCCGCCATCTCGCCGCGGCCGACGCGGTCGTTGACCGCCAGGGCCATGGGAATCTCGGGAGCGCGGGTCTCGGCTGCCGCCTGATCGAAGCCGGTGGCGATCACGGTGATGCGAATCTCATCGCCCATGCGCTCGTCGATGACCGCGCCGACGATGATGTTGGCATCCTCGTG
>CAZYMF010000071.1:0-3845 GCA_964648215.1 uncultured Binatia bacterium (SeqCode)
AGATTCATCAATGCCACACGATTCGGATTGTTCATTGCCGATGTGGCTTGCGATGGGTGGGATGAGTCGACGAAAGTCCTTCTCCCCCTTGGCGTCTCTGCGTCTTGGCGCGAGTTTCCTTTGGCATATTGGGGTTGATAGTCGAAGAGTCGAAGAGGAGGTCAGGGCAGGGCGGCTGCGATCTCCTGGCGGACGGCCTCGTCTTGCTCGTGCTTGGCGGCGGCGGTCAGGGCGCGGCGGGCGGAGGCGTCGTCGATCTGTCCCAGGGCCCACGCGGCGTGGGCGCGCACGAGGGGGGAGGGGTCGCTGGCGACGGCCGTGGCCAGGGGGGCCGCGGCGCGCGGGTTGCGGGTGTTGCCGAGGGCGATGGCGACGTTGCGGGCGAAGCAGTCGCGCCGCGCGCGGCTGACGGCGGTGGCGCCGAAGCGGCGGCGATAGCCCTCGGCGTCGAGCGCCAGCAGCTCCGGCAGGTAGGGGAAGAGCGCCGCGGACGATTCGGCGGCCGTCGCGCCGTCGTCGTTCCAGGGACAGACCTCCTGGCAGACGTCGCAGCCGAAGATCCACTCCCCCATCCGCGGGCGCAGCTCGCGCGGGATGACGCCGCGGTACTCGATGGTCAGATACGAGATGCACAGGCGCGCGTCCATGACGTAGCCGTCCCCGAGCGCTCCGGTGGGGCAGAGGTCGAGGCAGCGCCGGCAGGTGCCGCAGTGGTCGCTCACCAGCGGCTCGGGGGCGAGCTCGTGGTCGGTGAAGATCTCGGCGAGAAAGAACCACGAGCCGTCGTGCCGGTGCAGGATCGTGGTGTTCTTGCCGAACCAGCCCAGGCCGCCGAGCCATGCCCACTCGCGTTCGAGCACCGGGCCGGTGTCGACGTAGGCGCGGGTGGCGGCGACGCCGTGAGCGCGCAGGCGGGCGGCGAGCTGCTCGAGCTTGGCGAGAACGACGTCGTGGTAGTCGGGACCCAGGGCATAGGCGGCGATGCGGCCGCGCAGCTCGCCGCGCCAATCGAGGGGCGGCGGCCGCGGCGGCCGATACGGATGGGCGAGCGTGACCACGCTGCGCGCGCCGGGCGCCACCCGTGCGGGATCGAGCCGTTTGGCCAGGCCGCGGCCGAGGTAGCTCATGGTGCCGGCGTGGCCGGCCGCGAGCCAGGAGCGCACGAACTCGCCGTGTACCGGCGGCTGCAGCGGGGCGAAGCCGCACTGCGCGAAGCCAAGGTCGCGCGCCGCGCTGCGGATGATCGTCTTCAGGTCCATGCCGTTCAAAACAAAATGGAGAAGCGGGGACCGGGAATTCAGAACGGAGAACCGGTTACGGTCCTAAGCACCGGCAGTGATGACGACGTGTCTTGAAGGGTTTCCTCTCCCGGCTGGGAGAGGATCAAGGTGAGGGGGATCTGATGTGTCCGAAGGCCACGGTAGTTTCCCGCCCCACATCGCAGCGGCGAAAACATACGGCGGGCTTCGCCGATCGATTTCATCCCCCTCATCCTGACCTTCTCCCATCCGGGAGAAGGAACCCGTGCCTGGTGCGTTGGCGAACTTACCTGACGAGATCAGCCTACCGGGCCCGAACCGCGTTGACAATCGCGAGAAGCGCGTGGTAACCGAGTCGTCCGTCAAGTGAATCGAGATTCGGAGTTCCGAAGTAGCTCTTTCCACTTGTCAATTCGCGCGTTAGGAGATGATGGCCGCCGACCTCGACGGATCTGCGCGTTCCGCGCTGCGGGCTCTGCCGGCGAGCGAGCGGGGCGCGGCGTAGGCGGCGACGGAGGAGATCATGGATTTCGGATTCAGCGAAGAGCAGGAGATGCTGCGCCAGAGCGCGCGCCAGTTCCTCGAGAGCGAGTGCGCGATGACCTACGTCCGCAAGATGATGGAGGACGATCGCGGCTACTCCGAAGAGCAGTGGCGCAAGATGGCGGAGCTCGGCTGGCAGGGGCTGGTCGTGCCCGAGGAGTTCGGCGGCGCCGGGCTCAACATGGTCGACCTCATCGTCGTTCTCGAGGAGATGGGGCGCGTCGTCATGCCCGGCCCGTTTTTCGCAACGGTTCTGTTCGGTGCCATGCCGCTGCTGCTGGCCGGCTCCAAGGCGCAGAAGAAGCGCTATCTGCCCGGGATCGCCGACGGCTCGCTGAAGGCGACGCTGGCCCAGGTGGAGGAGAGCGGGCGCTGGGACGCGCCGGGGATCACCCTGTCGGCGAAGAAGACGGCCGGCGGGTATGAGCTCTCGGGCACCAAGCTGTTCGTCCACGACGCGCACAACGCCGACCTGCTGCTGGTGCCGGCGCGAACCTCGGGCAAGGGCGAGAAGGGCGTCACGCTCTTCCTCGTCGACGCCAAGGCGCCCGGCGTAGCGGTGACGCTGCTCAAGACCATGGACCAGACGCGCAAGCTCGGCGAGGTCAACTTCAGCAACGTCGCCGTCGGCAAGGAGGCCGTGCTGGGCAAGGTCGGCGCCGGCTGGGCGCTGCTCGATCGTATCGTCGATCGCGCCAAGGTGGCGCTCTGCGGCGAGATGTGCGGCGGCGCGCAAAAGGTGCTCGAGATGAGCGTCGACTACGCCAAGGTGCGCGAGCAGTTCGGCCGCCCCATCGGCTCGTTCCAGGCGATCCAGCACAAGTGCGCCAACATGATGGTGCAGGTCGAGAGCTCCAAGTCGGCGGCGTACTATGCGGCGTGGGCGGTGGCCAACGACGTGCCCGAGGCCCACCTGGCCGCCTGCATGGCGAAGGCCTACTGCTCCGACGCCTATCGTATGGTGAGCGGCGACGGGATCCAGATCCACGGCGGCATCGGCTTCACCTGGGAGCACGACATGCACATCTACTTCAAGCGGGCGAAAGGCTCGGAGGTGACCTTCGGCGACGCCACGTGGAATCGCGAGCTGGTGGCGCAGGTGGTGCTCGACCAGCCCGACTCCGCCGCGGCCGGCGGCGCCGCGTGAGCCGGCGGCAACCATGGACAAGAGTGCCGTCGGCCGTACCGGCCAGCCGGTGACGATGGTGGTCGAGCTCGGCAAGGTGCGCGAGTTCGCCCGTGCCGTCAAGGACCCCAACCCCGTCTACTTCGACGAGGATCTCGCCCGGCGCGAGGCGGGCGGAATCATGGCCCCGCCCACCTTCTTGATGACGATCGGTTTCTGGGACGACGGCCGCGGGCGGCCGAAGCTCGACATGGATCTGCGCCGCCTGCTGCACGGCGAGCAGGAGTTCGAGTACCTCAAGCCGATCTACGTCGGCGACGTGCTCACCGCCGTCAGCCGCGTCGAGAAGGTCTTCGAGAAGCAGGGCGCGCGCGGCGGCACCATGACCTTCGCGGTGACCGCCACCGAGTTTCGCAACCAGAAGGACGAGCTCGTCGCCGTCAGTCGCTCGACCGCGATCGAGACGGGCCAGGTCGTCAAGCGAGATTGAGGAGCATCATGGCGGAGCAGCGGCAAAGGCTGTACTTCGACGAGGTCAACGAGGGCGATGAGATTCCCGCCTTCGTGGTCGAGAAGCTGACGCGCACGGACATCGTCCGTTACGCCGGGGCTTCGGGCGACTTCAACCCGATCCACCACGATCAGACGTTCGCCGAGGCGGCGGGCAACCCGACGGTCTTCGGCCACGGCATGCTGACCGCGGGCTTCGTCGGCAAGTGCGTCACCGACTACGTCGGCTTGCACAACCTGCGGCGCTTCAAGGTGCGTTTCGCCACCCGCGTGTGGCCCGGGGACACCATCACGTGCCGGGGGCGGGTGACCAGAAAGTACGACGCCGACGGTGTGCATTGCATCGACGGCGAGCTGCAGGCGCTCAACCAGAAGGGCGAGACCGCCGTGCACGGCAGCTTCACCGC
>CAZYMF010000071.1:3945-13419 GCA_964648215.1 uncultured Binatia bacterium (SeqCode)
GTCCGGCGCGCTCGAAGCGGGCCGGGCCGAAGGTGATGCGCGCGTGGGTGCCGTCGTCGAGGGGGCGCACGATCGGCATGCGCGCCAGCGGCCAGGCGCGCACGGGCGTTGGGTCGTCGCCGAGACGGAGGAGGAACGCGCGCGGCGTGTAGGCGTCAGCGTCCGTCTCGACCTCGATGCGGGCACGTGTCGTCGAACCGATTCCGTTGGTGACGACGAGCGCGTTCGCCGTCTCGCCGCCGGCGCAGCGTATGCTCAAGCAGGTGTTCTCGTCGAACGAGGCGGCGAGATGGGTGCGGGCCTCGTGCCGTCCCGGCCCGCGCACGAGGAGGGCGGGATCGAGAAACCCGTTGGCGGCGATCGTCGCCAGGCGATTGCCGATGCCGATCGTGCCCGTGAACCGCCCCGGCCGCGGCGCGGCCTCGCGGCCGCGGCCGGAGCTCGGCTCGAAGTGCAGCCGGAGCTCGATCTCGGTGAGGGCCGAGGCGGCCAGCGCGGCTTCGAGGTCGAGGTAGAGACCGGCGTCGGACAAGCGGGTGACGTGACCGCGAAAGTGCAGGCGGGCGCCGTCGCCGTCGGCGAGCAGCTCGAGCCCGCCGACACGGCTTCGCTCCCCGGCCTCCTCGCCGGTGAACAGAGCGATCTCTTGCCCGCCGAGAAAGAGGAGCAGGCGTCCGCCGGTGGTAACACCCAGCCGACCGATCGAGGTGAACAGAGTGAGGTTCTCCCCCGCGTCGTGGAAATGGAAACCGAGGGGCGTGAGGGGCGCGTGTCCCGGGGATTTCCCCGGTCGCCACGGCGGTGCCGAGTCGGCGGCGGAGCCGAAGGCCGCCGCGGCGGCACCGACCAGTGCCTCGCGCAGACGCCCCGGCCAGCGCAGCGGAATGCCGAGCTCGAGCTGCACCGCGTTCAAATGGCCGCCGCGCGCCCACTCGGCCAGCTGCCGCAGCCGCGGGTCGGCGTGGTCGACGAAGCGCGGGCTGAGCGCCTGCAAAAGGTTGCTCCGGTGAGCAGCGGGATAGCGCTCGCCGACGACGGTGGTGATGCCGGCCCCGGCACAGGCCGCGCGAAAGGCGGCGACGCGACCGGCCCAGTACCCGGGCGCCACACTCAGCGAGGCCTCGCCCAGGGGATGGAGGGTGCCGGCGATCTCGGTGCCGCCGACGCCCAGGTCGCATTTCGGCTGCCCGATGTTCCATCCGTGGACCACGAGGACCTGGATCTCGCGGTGGTGGGCGCGTAGCGCGGCGATGCGCTCCACCAGCAGGTCGAGAAACCAGGGGGCGCGGCGTGTGATCTGTCCGATACGGTTGAGATCGATCTCGTTGCGATCGCATCCGCCGTTGACGATGGCGGTGGCGTCGAGCTTGGCGGCGAGATCGAGCGTGAGCTCGGCCGTGTACAGGTCGTTGACCTTGCGCACGCGCGGAAACGCGGCGTCCGTTGACGGCCGGCGACCGCCGTGCGGCGCGATCAGCAGGACGTCGCAGTGTCCCGAGCGAATACAACACCAGGAGGGCAGGGCGCGTGGCATGTCCGCGTCCTTTCTTATCGTCCCGACGGTGGCCTATGCTAGTCGAGACCTGCGATTCCTTGCTCCGTGTCCAGCCGGAGCGAGCCGGTGGCCCTTTCGTTTCGTCGACGGCGGGACCGCGGCAGCTTGCCGGCGGCGGTCGGTGAGTGTACTGAAAGCACCTAGAAGTACCGTGACCACGCTGGCGCTGGTTGAGCAGTGACATCGTGTCCCTGTGATCAAGAACCACCGGCCTCCAGTCGTCCGCTAACTGAACTTTGGGGGCAATAAGTCGCAGCGTACAGAGAATCACCCATCGATCTAGGGTGATCACATGACCCGCGGTGCTTTTCTTCCGTGGCGAAATTCGCTAGATAGGATTCACGTCAAGAAGATTCGCGCGCCCCATGAGGCGGCGAGGACAAGGGAGGAATCATGCGAGCCGATCTACGACTGACTGATCTGCGTCGTCGCGAGAAAGGTGCGAGCAAGCTGATGAACGTGAAGATTCCGGCGCACGTGAGCGACGCAATTCAGCGCGTGGCGCGGGATCTCGGCGCGTCCAAGACGGAAGTTGTGATTGCCCTGCTCAACGAAGGGCTGGACGTTTCGTCGGACTCGCTCAAGGGCTGGAAGCCCCCGAAGAACAATCAGCCGCCACCCAAACGGGTATGCTCGGTCAAGGGCTGTGGCAAGGCGTACGTTGCCAAGGGATACTGCGCCAACCACTATCAAGCGTGGCGCCGCGGTAAGTTGGAAGGCTAGGTCGAGGTAGAATCTGAACCACTAGCGGGGCTGCGGCCCCGCGGAGTGGAGCGTGGTCGCGGCTTCGCCCTGGGTCGCTCCCTCGGTGGTTCGTTCAAGTCGAGACACAGCCGGGCAAGCCCCGGTTTTCTGCGAAAATCAAGGAAGAGGGGAAGCGGCCGTGCCGTCGTCGCTTTCCCTCTTTTGTCGCGTCTCTGCGGACGAGATCGGCTCGTCCCGTAGGCTCGGGGATGAGCGGCGTCTACAGGTAGTGACTGCGTCGCTTCACGACGAGCTCGCGTTCCAAGTAGAAGATTTCCGTCCGCTCGGCACCGGGCTCTTCGCCCGGCTTGTGCTTGTAGCCGCGCAGGGTGGTCGCCAACAGGCCCAAGTCGGGACGGTTCGGGTAGTCACGTTTGCCGCGAATCTCGGTGGCGGCAAAGGCGGTGTCACCGGCGAACAGGGGCCCGGTGTGACGCCCGGAGGTGTAGACGAGATCCGCCACCGCGTTGTCGCCGACGTCCGGACAGGACAGGCCCAGACAGAGGTTGAACGGGATCCCGCCGTAGACGACCAGTTGACCGCCGAGATACTTGGCCGGGTTCTGGTCGATGAGGTGCTGGTTGCAGTGCACCTGCGAGGTGTTGTCGAGCATGGCGGTGAGGGCGATGTGCTCGCTGGTGATGGTGCGCCCGCGCGAGTGCTCGATGGTGTCGCCGACGGTGAAGTCCTCGAAGTAGGTATCGGGGCTGGTCAGGTGCGCCAGCTCGGCGTACGCGGCCTTGGCGTCGTACGGCGGTAACCAGGGGGTTGCCTCCACCGCCGGGGCGGCGATCTTCTCGTCCTTCACCTCGGCCTCCAGGTTCTGCTTGTACACCTGGACCTTGCGCTCGTAGGTGAGCACGACCTGGTCGTCCTGGTTGCGACCCGTGGTCTGGACGTGGGCGACGCCGCGGTCCTTGTCGCGGCTGGAGGGTTTGACGCCGAGCACCGTCGAGGCGACCTCGATGGTGTCGCCGACGTACACCGGCGCCCCGAAGCGCATGTTGACGTACTCGAGGTTGGCGCGGGCGTTCTCGGAGATGTCCTCCACGCTCTGGCTGAAGACGATGTTCATCACCAGCCCCGGTGGGAGGACCATGTCCTTGAAGCCGTAGCGCCGCGCGTAGCGACGGTTCTTGCTCAGCGGGTTGGTGGTCATGTTGAACTCGGTGAAGGCGTTGACCAGACCCTCGGTGACGGTCTTGCCGACCTTGTGGCGGAAGACGTGACCGACGCGGAAGTCTTCGAGGAAGTTTCCCTTTTTCTTTTGAATCACGGTCATGGCTGGGTTCTCTCCGGTGGGATGTGCTGCAAAGCCGGGGGGGATCATGACAAGCGTCCCCCGGGCTGTCAACGTAACCCGGGCGTCGGCGGGCTCTGTCGCGGGCAAAGCCGGACGCCGCCGGCGAGGAGGCGGGGGTGTTGGCTTCTTCGTCGCGCGCGTGACAGTTATGTCCGCCGGACCATCGACGGCATGCGACAACGAAGCACCGGCTATCTGGCGGCGCTCACGGTGATGTGGGGCGCCCTCTCCTTCCACTGGACCGTGTTGCCCAACAACATCATTCCGACCCGGGTCTTGGGTTTCGCCGGCGACGCCCACAAGGGCACGGTGCTCGGCCTGGTGTTCGTGGCCGGAGCGCTGGTGTCGATGTTCACCGGCCCGGTGGCCGGCGTGCTCAGCGACGAGCTGCGCTCGCGCCACGGGCGGCGGCGGCCGTTTCTGGCCGTCGGCATCCTGTGCAACGCGGTGGCGCTGGTGGCGCTGGTGGGGGCGAGCTCGTTCGCGGGGTTCTTTCTCGCCAGCGTGGCGGTGCAGTTCTTCGCCAACGTGGCGGGTGGTCCGTACTCGGCGCTGATTCCCGATCAGGTTCCCGACCGGCAGAAGGGCCGGGCCACGGGCTTTGCGGGTTTCGCCGAGGTGGTCGGGCGTTTGTCGGGCGCGATCGTCGGCGGCTTGCTGGTATCGTTGCCGGCGGTGGCGGCGGTGCTGGCGCCGGTGCTGTTCTTCCTGCCCGACGCGTGGGCTCGGCGTCCGATGATGCCGCTGGGCTTGCTGGTGGTGGCGGTGACGCTGGCGGCGATGGTCTTCACTCTGGCGTGGGTGCGGGAGGAGTTGCCGGCCGAGCCGCCGGAGCGGGTGGGGCATCTGCTGCGCCGCGCCTTCGTCTTCGACGTGCGGGCGGAGGCCAGCTTCGCGTGGCTGCTCAGCGCCCGCGCCTTCAACATGCTCGGTATCAGCACGATCACCACCTTCCTGCTCTACTACATTCACGACTACCTCGGGGTGCGCGACATCGGCGAAGCGAACGCCAAGGTTGGCTATCTGTTCGCCGTCTCGTCGCTGACCACGCTGCCCAGCGCGGTGCTGGTCGGTTATCTGATCGACCGGCACCAGCGCCGCAAGCTCTGGGTCTACGCCTCCAGCGCCGGTCTTGCCCTGGTCTCTGTCGGGCTGATCGCCGTCGAGCGCTACAGCGGTGCCCTGCTGATCGGGGTGCTGTTCGGCGTCTGCTACGGAATCTACTTCACCAGCGATTGGGCGCTGGCGTTGAGCTTGCTGCCGGGCGGGAGCTCGGAGGCGAAGTACATGGGCATCTGGAACATCGCCGGCACGTTGCCGCAGGTGATCGCGCCGGGGATCGGCGGCCTGCTTCTCGATCGATGCAACGCGCTGCGGCCGAACCTCGGCTATCAGGTGGTGTTTCTGACGGTGGTGGTCTACCTGGTGATCGGCACCGCCATGCTGTTCAAGGTGGTCGAACCGGTGGCGGCCTCGCCGCCGGCGAGCGCCGACGCGGGCGTCGGCGGATAGGGTCGCGAGCGGATTGCGTGGCCATCGGCTCAGCAGCTACAGTGTGGTCATGCGAATTGGATCGGGCCGCGCGCGCCGTTTTCTGATCGGGGCCGTCGTCTTCGTTCTCGGCGGGGTCTGCGCTGCCGTGGCCTTCGGGCAGCTGTCGTCGGGCGAGCGGGACCAGCCCGACCTCTATGGTCGCCAGGTGGCGCCGCAGCGCATCGGGCGCCTCCCGTGCAACCAGATCGTGGAGAAGGTGGACCGGCAGCGCCGGCGCGATCCCAAGCATCCGGTCGACGTCACCATGCTGAGCCGTCGACTGCACCAGAGCGCGCTGTGGGTGGAGCGCTGCATGGAGGTCTACGGGCGGCAGGTCGAGAGGCCGGTGACGATGGACTCCGAGGCGCGCGAGGAGCGCATGGAGGCGTGGGAGGAGCGCGAGCCCAACGAGATCGGGCACGAGGAGACGCGGGACGGCCGCATGGCAAAGCCGCGCGCGGAGAGACGGCGCAAGAAGGTTCCGGCAACGCCGACCCCGTTCACCGGCGCGCCGCCGAGCTGAGCGGTGCCTCGCCCCGGCGAGCCGCAGGCCGCGGTTCGCTACCCGCATTGACTTGCCCTGGCGGCGTCGTTATCGAAACGGGCCATGGCGCTCTTGGTGCTGCTGCGACACGGCGAGTCGCAATGGAATCTGGAAAATCGGTTCACCGGCTGGGTCGACGTGCCCCTGACCGAGAAGGGGCGGGCGGAGGCGCGGCGCGCCGGTGAGCTGCTGCGCGACATCCACTTCGACTGTGCGTTCACGTCGGTGCTGCAGCGCGCCATCGAGACGCTCGACATCGTGCTCGAAGTCATCGGCCAGCAGGCGATTCCCATCGAGCGGGACCAGGCGCTCAACGAGCGCCACTACGGCGACCTGCAAGGCCTCAACAAGGCCGAGACGGCGAAGAAGTTCGGCGAGGAGCAGGTGCACCAGTGGCGGAGGAGCTACGACGTCGCCCCACCGGGAGGGGAGAGCCTCAAGGACACGGCGGCGCGCACGCTGCCGTACTTCGAAGGCAAGATCGTACCCGCGGTGCGGCAGGGCAAGAACGTTCTGGTGTCGGCGCACGGCAACAGCCTGCGCTCGATCGTGATGCAGCTCGACCGGCTGACGAGAGAGCAGGTCCTGGGCCTCAACCTGGCCACCGGGGTCCCCTTGGTCTACGAGTTCGGCGCCGATGGCAAGCTGCTCTCGAAGCGGATTCTGGAGCACTAGCGAGGCATCGGCAGTGCTCCGGCTCGAAGCTGTCGCCAGGGCGGGCGGTTGCGGGTTCGCGGGTGCCGTCCTTCTGCCTAACCGCCAACCGCCAAGCCGCCAACCGCTTGAAAGTCTTCCTTGACCCCCGCAGGATCACATGGTAGCTCCGGGCGACCTACATGGCTCGAGCCGTTAGCTCAGGTGGCAGAGCATCTGCCTTTTAAGCAGAGGGTCGCTGGTTCGAATCCAGCACGGCTCACTCGAGTTGGGTGCCCGTGCCTCATCCGGTCACCGCTGCCCCACCGTCCCCGTCGTCTAGCCTGGCCCAGGACACCGGCCTTTCACGTCGGCAACACGGGTTCAAATCCCGTCGGGGACGCTTTATTCTATGTGGGTTTTTCACTGGTGAACCGAAAGGTTTCGGTTCGCGGCGGGACGAAACGGGAGGGAATGGGCAGATATCTGCGGGACTCACCGTAACAGCCATCGGCTCGCGGGGGCTCTCTTCGAACGAACACACCGCCGACACTTCCTGGGAGGGCGGCCACACGAATTCAGCTCGGCTCGATCACCAGACGAACGCCGTCCCACACCTCGGAAAGTCGCCGGCGCGAAATCCGCCCGGCGACCGAGTCGATATCGGCGCGGTCAACCGTCGCAATCTGGGTGACGTTCACGACCGAGGGGCGCGGCAGCCCGCCTTCTCCTTTCGGCAGCCGGACGTTCCCGGGCAAGCCGCCGTACCTGAGGTTGGAGGTAATCGCAGCGACGATCACGGTGTTGAGCCGCGTCCGGTTGAAGCGGTCGTGCTGCAGCACAATCGCGGGCCGGCGCCCTGCGGGAGCAGAACCGCGCGATGGAGGAAAACGCACCCAGACGACGTCTCCCTGCTGGATCACCATTCCGCGCCGCGGCGGGGAGCGATGCGTCGAAACTGCTTCGCGGTTTCGACTTGCTCGCGCACAATCTCTTGGTCCGAGAACAGGTCGTTCACCCGGCGAGCGATCTCGGCGTCGCTTCGCGCTCGCGCGACCTGCGACAGGACGTCGGCGATGAAGCCACTGCGAGTCATCCCGCGCCGCTTGGCCGCGTGGTCCACCTCGCGGATGACTTCTTCGGGTACGGATATCGCAAACTTTCTCGCCGCCATTTCATACCTCCGGACATCGAGTATTCCACCCCGGGAATACCACCGCAACCTCGAAGGCAAGGCCCAAACGCCGGCGCCCAGCCGGGAAGCGCCTCGAAGACGGTCGGCAGAGTTTGGCCACCGGCGGCCAACGTGCACCATATTGAGACACATCCAGGCACATCGAATCCTTGAAAATCGAGCATCTTCGGCGATTCCATCCGGGTTCAAATCCCGTCGGGGACGCTTCACTCCGCCGGCGGCGGTGGCTGCGTGCTGTTCGTCCGTGGCTGAGAGAACGTGCCCTTATCCGGCCCATTTCTGTGCCGAAAAAGTGTGTCTAGTCTAGGTGGCCAGGGACGGTACAGAAGGGACGCAAATCCTCGCGTGTTCGGGAGCTTACAAAGGTCCGACCCGCTGGGAAAAGGCAGAGTCTGGGCATGCCGTTCTGTCGGCAACGATTTTCCGGAACGTTGATCGCTTGTCGGAATTTCACCGCCGCACGAGCCGAGGCGGCGCTCGCTCGCGAGGATACCGACCTCGTTGCCTTTGGACGCCCGTTCACTTCACTCCGGATCTTCCAGCGAGATTTGCAGCCGGTGCGCGCTTGTCACCTTGGGATGAAACGACCTTCCACACCCATGGCCCGAAAGGCTACATCGACTACCCACCCTCGTGCTGAGATCGAGGTGTGTCGCGTTGAATGTGCGGAGCAGCAGCTCACCTCCTGCGGCTGGAGCATGCTGAAAACCATCGCAACCTTCTGGTTGGCCCCGATTTCGCGTGGACGGCAGGACGTTTGGGGACTTGCGCTCGTCCGACCCGGAGGAGACTTTCGCAGAGTTCTCATCCGGAACCGGGGCTTGGCTCCGGGACGACTGCTTCCCCGGCACCATCGCGCGCCCAGAGTCACTCCTGACTGACACCGTAGACCCAGGTGTCATCCATCGCCGTACCGTTTGCAGATGCGCCTCCAAAGAGCAGGATCTCCGAAGTTGCCGGTTGAAACGTCATTGCATGCCCCCACCTCGCCGGTGGGCTCACAGCCGGCCGGGCGTCAAGCCATTCGAGGCCGGTCCATACCCAGGTGTCGGCGAGAGTGTGGTCTCCATAGGCGCCACCAAACAGGACCACGGTACGGTTGTCTGGATTCGCTGCCAAAGCATGGAGTTGCCGTGACGGGGGCAGCGTGATGTCCGGCAAGATGTCCAGGATGTCAGTCCAGTCGCCACCGTCCCACAGCAGCATCTCCGCCGTACCCGCAAGGTCCGTGGCCGAAACCCCACCGAACAACATCAAGCTGTTCGGGTTGTCGTAGTCGTAGGCCATGGCATGTGCGTACCGGTGTCGAGGGGGCGTCGATTCCGGCGGCGTGGGGATCTGTGTCCACGATGCGCCATCCCACTCCCATGTGTCACCCAACCAGACACCCTGTGCGACCTGGCCTCCGAAGAGCACGACACGCCCGAGCTGTGGATGATAGGCCATGCCGTGCAGCCAGCGGGCCGATGGCCACACCTCCGCCGGCGCTCGAAGCGTCCAAGTACTTCCATCCCAGATCCATGTGCTGTTGCTCAAACCGGATGGTGCTCCGTTCTCGGCAATGCTGGTCGTCCCACCGAAGAGCACCACCTCGTTCCGGGCCTCGTCGTAGGCCATGGTATGCCCCGTGCGCGCCGCCGGTGCGTTGCTTGGATGGATCTCCAACCACCTGCGGCCGTCCCACACCCACGTGTCCCCCAGTAGCGATCTGGGCTCTCCCTGGCCTCCAAAGATCAACGGCCCCAGCGCGGTGGTGGTCATCGCATGGCCATAACGCGCCGCAGGAGATGTCGATGGCCGGAGCTGCGTCCATGTCCTCTCCTGCGTCGCCTGCGTTGGAGTCGGAGCGGCAGTAGTGATCCTGGTGGGGCTCGGAGGGGGTGTGGCCGTGAGAGAGGCCGTGGCTGTAGAAGAAGCCGTGGCGGTGAAAGGCTGTGTGGCCGTGGCTGATGGTGTGGCCGTGGGTG
>CAZYMF010000071.1:13519-21086 GCA_964648215.1 uncultured Binatia bacterium (SeqCode)
TGTGGCCGTGGGTGGGAGTGTGGCCGTAGGGGCTGGCGGGCATCCGTTCAGGGCAACGTTCACCGCCGCCAGGATCTCGTCGACGGTGATTTGCTGGTTGCCATCAGTGTCCCCGGCGGAGCACCGGACCAGCGGGAGGCTGTCGAGGGCGATGTTCACCATCCTCAAGATCTCGTCCACGGTCACCTCGTTGTCGACGTTGCAGTCGCCCGGACAACCAGCCGATAAAGCAGCCGCGCCAAGTTGTGAATGAGCCGGTCGTGCTCGGACCGCGACTAGGGCAACCACGGTCAGGAGTGGGATGATCGTGCGACCTTTCATGGCAGACCCTCCTCTTACCGCAAAGGCACGCAGCGCGGCGGCGGTGCGAGATGGATCTCCGGTCGGCCTGAGCAGACAGCCTACGTGCGGCACGAGACCTCATTCATCTGAGACCAACGCACCTCCGCACCGCGATCGGGCTTCGCAGGAAGCTACTTTTGCGCAGCATGCCGCGCGCCACGCGAGGGGCGCCCGAACCGGGTAGCAGATTCGACAGCAACGTGAGCGCTGTTCGCCGGTTCGAGAGGCGATCCCCAGCTCTGGGAAGAAAGCCGGCCGAAGGCACACGCACCGAAGCCTCAGGCCCGACACGCCGGTTCCAATCCCAGGCAGGATCTCACCGGAGCCGCCGCTGCGGCTTCCGGGTGCCTACGCAGCCACCTGCCGCCGCAGCAAGTCCACCGGTCCGGAATCTGCTGACCGGCGAAGGTGCGATCCTCCTCGAGATTGGAACCGCCGCTCCGGTGACGGACCCGAGCTCGCCCGCTTCTCGTGCCGCTGTCGGGTGACGAGATGGATGCGTCTGAGGTGTCTACGCCGGCGAGCTCGTCGAGGAACGATTCGGTCGAATGCGTGCGACAAATTGGAAGTTGATCGCTGCGACCACCGATTCAAGTGGGGCAAGTAGGGAGAGTGCAGTCCCCGCCATCGCCCAAGATCTGACCCACATGGCAAAGACCGAGAACGTTCGGCAAAGGGCCAAGAGTATCCGTACACGACAATTGGATAGAAACGATCTGGATCGGGTTCGGGCAGTGACTGACCAGTGTGTTCGGATCTGTCGGCATAAACATCTGGGTCGTTCGCATCGAACACTGAGCACCCTGGACCGTAATGATCGTAAAAATGGGTAGGGTTGCGTGGGCGGCCAGAGCGGTCAGCGCGACCACGAAACCGACCACGGCGATTGCCCGCCCGGCTGTACGTCGCAGAAGATACGCGGCGACGCCGCTCAACACGACAGCCAGGAGAGCCAGCAGGGGCATCCCCATGACGGGTGCGGCAGCGAGCGGAGTGGTGGTCACGGTGCCACCTCCTCCCTGCTGTGCAAACGCAGCGAGTGGCGCAACAAGCGCGGCCAGAGCCACGACGACGTGAGGCAATCTGCGAATTCTCATGGACAGGTTCTCCCCCAGACAAGAAGTGTTGGCTCAGCAACGATGGGCAGTCTACCGCAAAAGCGGACCGAAGCACAGACTGGCATGGCAAGCTCACCGACTGCGGCTTGCCGGCGCGAAGACTTGCGCCACCGAGCACGCCCGACTCCCGACACCCGACACGGGTTGCGGGCAGCGCCCGCGCCACGGGGAAGAAGATGGGAATGGTCGGTCCGCCGTTCTCGAAACTGCTCGGCCACGCGAGTATGATCGGCGCCCAATGACGGTGAAGCAGAGGAACGTCCCTGGCAAAGAGCGCACCGAAGGTCCGCCGCTCGACCGTGACTTCGGTGGGGCTCCCATCCGGCGTTTTCGTGGCGTGCCCCGATCGCGTGATCGGCTTCGAGAAGGGAGACAACAGCAGAGATGACGAGAACAGGCTCTGGGGACTGGCGAATCGACACCAGGTGCGTTCACGCCGGAGAAGGAGTGGATGCGGAGACCCGGGCGATTCGACGACCGATTCACATGGCGAACTCGTACGAGCTGCCCACCGACGTCGAAGCGCTGGCCCAGGTGTTCTCCTGGGATCACCTGGACAAGTTCAACTACACGCGGGAGCACAGTGCCACCCCGCGCCATCTCGAAGAGCGTCTGGCGGTGCTCGAAGGCAGCGAAGACTGCGTCGTGACGGCGAGCGGCATGGGGGCGGTGTCGGCGGCCCTGTTCGCCTTGCTGAACGCCGGCGATCACATCGTCGCCTCCGAGATCTGCTACACCGGCACGCAGAAACTGCTCGGGTTTCACGCCCCGCGCTTCGGCATCGAGGTCAGCCTCGTCGACACCACCGATCTGGACGCGGTGCGCGGCGCGATGCGGCGCAACACCAAGGTCGTCCTGGTCGAGACCCCGGGGAACCCGCTGGTCTCGATCAGCGACATCCAGGCCATCGCCGCGACCGCCCACGGCGCCGGCGCCATGCTGGTCGTCGACAGTACCTGGTCGGGGCTCATCGGGCAGAGGCCGTTGCAGCTCGGAGCGGATGTGGTCATTCACAGCGCAACGAAGTACCTCAACGGGCACGGCGACGCCCTCGGCGGCGCGATCCTGGGTCGCAAGGAATTCCTCGGCCGCGTGCGCGAGTACGGCATCGTCCATCTCGGCGCCTGCATCAGCCCGTTCAACGCCTGGCTCATCATGCGCGGGCTGGTCACCCTGCCCCTGCGCATGAAGCAGCACGCGGAGAACGCGCTCGCGGTGGCCCGCTTCCTGGAGGGGCACGCGCGCGTCGAGGCGGTGCGCTATCCGGGACTGCCGAGCCACCCGCAGCACGCGCTGGCGGCTCGGCAGATGCAGAGCTTCTCCGGAATGATGACCTTCCGCCTCGACTGCGAGCTGCTGGAGAACTTCGAGTTCATCAAGCGGCTCGGGATGATCACGCACGCGGTCTCGCTCGGGCACGACCAGAGCCTGATCTTCTACCTGCCGACGGTGTTCTTCTTCCAGGACATGGTGGTCTTCGACGAGCGGCAGAAGGAGAAGTACGCGCAGGTGATGGGCGACGGGGTGTTTCGCTTCAGCACCGGCATCGAGCACGCCGACGACATCATCGCCGACCTGTCGCAGGCCCTGGATGGGTTGCCGCGGTGAGGCGTCGGCCGTTCACTGCTCCCACTCCGCCTTCTCGTAGTCACCCATCTCCCGCTGCTGCACGGTGCGGAGATAGGCTTGCAGCTCCCGCTCGACCGCGGCGTCGAGCGCGCGAGGTTGGTGCTTGGTGAGGATCTCCCGCACGCGCTCGCGGGCCAGGTCGAACGCCGTCTTGGAGCCCTTGCTTTCCCAACTCTCGCGGGCGTCGCGGCGCAGAAGGCGCGGGCGGAGATACTCCTGGCGGTAGTGCCGCGCCGTATGCTCCTTGTCGAGGTAGTGCCCGGCGAAGCCAACCTCCTTGATCAAGTCGAGGGCCAGCGTGTCCTCGTTGACCTCGATGCCGCGCGCGAGCCGGAGCGCGCGGCCGCAGAGCTCGTCGTCGAGCACGAGCAGCGGGTGACTCTCGGCCATGGTCGACTCCAGCGTGCCGCCGCAGGTGATGAAGCTCACGCCTGCCAAGACCGCCGGGAGCAACGTGCTCGTCCGCTCCAGCACGCATTGCAGATCCACCGTGTTGGCCTCCGTCGCCGCCGCCACGGCGCGGCACGGCAGGCCGTAGTGGCGCGCGAGCTGCGCCGAGGCCGCGCTGATCAAGGCGGTTTCGATCGACCCGAGCGCAGGACGGGCGGTCGCCATGTCCGCGATGGTCGACACCGAGCCGTAGAGCACCGGGGTGCCGGGGGCGATGGTCTGGGCCAGCGTCACGTGCGCCAGGATCTCCGCGTTGTGCTGGGCCAGGAGCCCCGCCAGCGTCGCCGGGGCCGTCGACCCGGCCATGGCTTCGGGCGACATCGCCATCGGTTGCCGATACTCGGCGAGCATGTACATGCCCTCGAGCTGGAGGGCGATCATCTGCAGCGGGCTCATCGCCGAGCAGATGCCGAAGAAGCGGGGACGTTGTTGCAGCTCCTCCTTGCCACCGACCGCGATGGCCATCATCCGCATCATGTCCTCGCTCGCCAACACCCCGTAGCAGCCCATGCCGAACGACTTGCGCGAGCTCTGCGCCCAGGCGAGGATCGCCTCGGCGTGAATGGTGGTCATCGGAACATCGTTGGGCCAGATGTCCATCTGACTGTTGTGGATGTGGTCGAGCCCGTCGATGAGGCGCAGGTGGTCGCGGACGTCTGCGATCGTCGTCGGTCGCAGCTGGCCGGTCTCCGTATCGAAGATCTTCGTCGGCGTGCCGAGCGCGGCGAAATTCACCTGCCCCGCGCCGATCTCCATGCGAAAGCTCGGGTCGGCGCCGTACAGCGCGAAGGATCGGGGCGCCTGCGCCACGGCCCGGCGGACGAGCCTCTCGGGAAAGCGCACCGTGCGCGTGCCGTCGTCGACCCGCGCCCCGGCGGCGCGCAGGTCATCGCGCGCTCGCTTGAGATCCACGCGCAGGCCGATCTCCTCCAGAATACCCATGGACGCGGCATCGATCCGCTCGACCTCCGCGGCACTGAGAGCTTCGAAATATCCGGGTTTCACCTGACCCTCCCTTGAGCCTGTGCAAGTTGCATCGATTCGGACGAAGGCATCTTCGAACCGCGCCTCGCCCGCAAGCTCGACGTGCTGCACCTTTGCGCAAGAAACAAATGCCCGGTCAACCGCAGGGGACATTGTGGACCATCGTCAATGCGGTCGGCGGCGCCTTCGGAGTCGTCGCGGTAGCCGCCCCCCTGCCGACGATTGGCATCGCGCCCGTCCTGGTCGGCGCCCTGCTCCGGTACGCAGGGATCGGAGTTCCAACTCGGAACTGTCGGGGATCTCTGCGTAGATCTCTGCGTACGCCGGGCAGCGTATCTCGCTCTCCCAGGCAGCCACGACCCGGGCCACGACGCTGTCGCCCTTTGCAATCAGCTGCTGGTATTGCTCGTGCTAGTCCGGGAAAGCGAAGCCAAGTACAGGAACGATAGTCCGCGACGAATTGCGACGCGTAGACCCATGGGGATGCGGTCAACCCCCTTCGGTTCCGAACCAGCTCGGCGGTCGTGCGACCCAGTCTCCTGTTCATGTGCGCGATGCTTGTAATCTGCACGGCCACGGGCCATATAGTCACATAGTTGGTGTGAACCTATCGCTAGGTTGCGTCGGGACAAGCGCGGAGGAGAACATGGGCGAAGCGGAGCGGAAGCGGCCAGCGCGGATTCTGGGTGTACTGGTGGGCGTCGCTCTCGCCTTGCCACCGGCGGCGGGCGCCGCGACGACCACCATCCCGGTGACCAGCACCACCCAGGAGGTGGCGCCGTTCACGGTGAACGGCAACTGCAGCCTGGGTGAGGCGATCGCCTCGGCGGACGCCGATGCGCAGAAGGACGCTTGCGCACCGAGCAGCGGAGCGTTCGGCGGCGGCGGCCCGTTCGTCATTCAGTTGCAGTCCGGCGCCACGTACACGCTCTCCCAGGCGGACAACTACTGGTACGGCCCGAACGGCCTGCCGCCGATCTTCACGAGCATCACGATCGAAGGCAACGGCGCGACGATCCAGCGCAGCGGGGCGGCGCCCAAGTTCCGGTTCTTCTATGTCGCCGGCCCATTCCATCGGCTGCCGGCGGGCGGGAGTCCGCCGACGCCGGGGAATCTGACGCTGCGCAACCTCGAGCTGAACGGCGGCCTGGCCCGCGGCGGCAACGCCGGCGCGGGTGCTGGCGGCGGTGCCGGGATGGGTGGCGCGATCTTCAACCAGGGCACGTTGCTGCTCGACGGAGTCACCGCGACGGCAAACACGGCCCAGGGCGGAATGGGGGGAGACGACAGCACGACCGGAGGTGGCGGCGGCGGGCTCGGCGGCAACGGCGGCGGATTCGAGGGCGGTGGCGGCGGTTTCGAGACGGACGGAACCGCCGGTGGCCCGGTGGCCGGTATCTCCGGGAACGGCGGCGGCTTCCTCGCCGCCGAAGGCGGCACGGGCGGCGACGACCTCACGCCCGTTCTCGGTATGGGCGGTACCAGCGCAATCGGCGGCAACGGCGGCAACGGAATCAGCACGGGCATGCCCAACCAAAGCGCCGGCGGCGGCGGCGGCGGGTTCAAGGCCGGCGCCGACGGTGCCACCGCAACGACCGCTACCGGCGGCGCCGGCGCCGACGGCGGCGGCAACGGCGGTGACTCCTCCACTAGCTATGGCGGCAGCGGCGGTGGCGGAGGGGCGTTCGGCGGCGGCGGTGGCGGGGCAACGACGTTTGCCGGCTCCGGTGGCGGCGGCGTCGGTGGGGGCGGCGGTGGCGGAGGAGTGTTCGGCGGTGGCGGCGGATTCGGCGCCGGTGGTGGCGATGGCTTCGAGGGCGGCACTGGCGGATTCGGGGGCGGCGCGGGAGAGTACAACGTGGGCGGATTCGGCGGCGGCGGCGGCAGCCTCTCTACGGGCGGACCGTTCGGCGGCGACGGCTCGGTGTCGGATGGCGGCCTGCGCGGCGGCGGCGGTGGCGGCGGCCTCGGCGGCGTCATCTTCAATCACGTCGGCACCGTGACGATCCGCAACTCGACGCTCACCGGCAACACCGCGCGCGGCGGCGCCGCGGCCGACGTCAACATCGGCAGCGGCGGCGGCGGCGCCGGGTTGGGCGGCGCGATCTTCAATCTCGCCGGCAGCGTGACGCTCGAAAACGCCACCGTGGCCGGCAACACCGTGCAAGGCGGCAGCGGCGGTACGGGCGCGGATTCGAGTCACTCCGGGCAACCCGGCCAAGGCGTCGGTGGCGCCGTCTTCAATCACTTCACCTCGACTGGCATCGGCCTGAGCGCACTGGCCAGTCCACCGACCGCGGCGACCCTCATCGTGAAGAACTCGATCCTCGCCGACTCGACCGACGGCGCCGGAGGGACCCCGGCCGACTGCTACGCCACCGCGAGCGTGAGCGTGTTGACCTTGCAGGGCAACAACCTCTTCGAGACGGATGCGACGAGTCCGAACGCCTGCGGCGGCGGCATGGTGCTCACCGGCGATCCGCAGCTCGGCGCCCTGCAGAACAACGGCGGTTCGACGCGGACGCGGGCGATCGATTCGTCGAGCCCGGCCTTCAATGCCGGCGACAACACGACCTGCCTGGGCGTGGACCAACGCGATGTCACGCGGCCACAGGGGCCGACGTGCGATCTGGGCGCCTTCGAAGCGGAGGTCGCATCGCCGACCAGCACGCCGACGGAGACACCGACGAGCACGCCGACGTCGACGCCGACCGGCACGCCCACCGAGACGCCGACGAGCACGCCGACGTCGACGCCGACGTTGGCGCCGCGCGAGAACGCCGGGGGCGCGGGGTTCTGTCAAGACGGGCTGGACAACGACGGCGACGGCAAGGTCGACTGTGCCGATCCCGATTGCAACTTGACACCTCCGTGCGGCGTCCCGACGCCGGTGCTCTCCGAGCCGCTGATCTTGGTGCTGGTCGCCGTCCTGGGGCTGACGGGGCTCATCGAGATCCGGAGAAGATGGCGATGACGGACGACAGGGGATTCACGACGAGGGTCATCCCCTCCGGGCGTGGGATCCCGCCCTAGACCAACGGCCA
>CAZYMF010000072.1:0-20627 GCA_964648215.1 uncultured Binatia bacterium (SeqCode)
GCCACCAGGGTCTTGCCCTCGCCGGTCTTCATCTCGGCGATCTTGCCCTGGTGCAGCACGATGCCGCCGATGAGCTGGACGTCGAAGTGGCGCAGGCCGATGGTCCGCTTCGAGGCCTCGCGCACGCAGGCGAAGGCCTCGGGCAGGATGGCGTCGAGCTCCTCGCGCTCGCGCTCGAGGACGGCCTTCTCCTGCTCCTCGATCAGCTCGCGCAGCCGCTCCGGGTCGCCGTCGTTGCCCTCGGCGCCGGGCTCGCCGCGCAGCTGCGCGCGCAGATCGGCCAGACGCGCGCGCAGGTCCGTGGTGGCTTCCTGGACCCGGGTGCGAAACTCGGCGGTCTTCTGCCGCAGCTGCTCATCGGTCAGCGGCTGGATCGACGCCTCGAGCTCGTTGATCTCCTGCACCAGCGGCCGCATGCGCCGTAGCTGACGGTCGTTCTGGCTGGGGATGATCTTGCGTCCGAGCTCGTAGATCTCCCAGCCGAAGGTGCCGAGGACGGCCACCAGGGCACCCAGGGCGATTCCCGTGGTCTGATCGGGGTAGCGCAGGACAAAGCCGAGGACGACCGCGAGGGTCACGCCGGCCAGCAATCCCAGGACTCTTGTCAGCGGCTTGATCATGTTCACGATATCCGCGGTCCTACTCCTCCCCGCGGGCAACACTTTATGGTGCCCGCATGGGGTGGAAAGATCAAGGTGCGGTCAGCGGATCTGGGGGGCGCCGAAGGTGCCCGAGATGATGACCGGCGCATCGGGGGGCGCGTTCGGTCTTCGCGGAATCAGCTGGATGAGGGTCTTGATCGCATCGGGAGTGGCCGCGCTCGGCTGCACCGTCGCGCGCAGGTTGAGGGCGCTCGTCTCCGCCGGCTCGCGCAGGGTGATCTGGCCGCTCAGGTTGACGTTGAGCTGATCGCCGCTGGCCTGGACCTCCTGCAGCTCGAGGCGATCCCCCTTGAGGCTCATCTTGCCGCCGATCTGGGCGAAGTGCAGGTCGGGGATGGTGAAGCCCTTGACCTTGCCGCCCTTCAGCTCGGGATGACGGATGGTGAGCTGGCCGGTCACCTGCGTGTTGCGCGGTCCGGCGCCGAGCTGAACGTTGAAATCGCCCGACACCGTGCCGGTCAGCTGCCCTTCGTCCAGCGCGGCGGTCAGCGTGCGGTAGCGTCCGAGCTGGAGGTTGGCGAAGTGCACCTGCCCGGAGCCGCCGCCCTTGTTGGTGACCGCCCACTCGCCGTGCGTGCGACCGCCGTAAAGCTCGCCGTCCCAGGAGACGCCGGTCAAGCTGCCGCGCAGCAGTCCACGCAGGTCGGGAAGAACGTCGAGCGAGGTGAGCTCGAGCAGCGGCGGCGCGTCGTCTGGGGCGCCCGTCTCGGACACGCGAATGCCGCTCAGCTCGTAGCCGTGGTACCAGGCAAAGCGCGCCGAGCGGAAATCGAGCTGGACCGGGCTCAGATCCACCCCGCTCAGCACCCGGCGCACCACCACCTCGTGCGGGAAGTTGACGAGCAGAAAGACCAGGAACAGGACGGTGGTGAAGGCGGTGTACAAGATCACCGTGCGGTTGAGCACGCCGCCCAGCCAGTCGAACGACAGCCCGGGTACGGGCAGACGCAGGCGCGGCCAGCGCATCAGCTGCCCCCCCCGGCGTTCGCCGGCGGCGCCGTCGTGCGCGGCTTGAGCAACGAAACCGTGGCGACGATGTCGAAGCTGTGCGGGTCGTTGTAGCGCTTCTTCACCTGCAGCCGCGAGACGTGCAGCTGCGGGTTGCCCTTCTCGATCCGGTAGAGCATGTTGACCAGCTGCTCCAGGTTCACCGCCGTCAGCTTAATCTCCACCGCCTGTTCCTGGTACTCGTCGCTCAGGTTCTTGTCGCTCGGGTTCATCGACTGGATGTGGCTGCGCTCGATCACCTGGGCCACGGCGTTCTGCAGGTGGGCGAAGAGCGAGAAGTTCTGATCCGTCTTCACCAGCACCGCCTGGCTGGCCTCCACCTGCCGCTTGAGCTCGAGGTAGCGGGTGCGCTCGGCCTCCATCACCTTGAGATCCTTCTCGCGCGCGACGATACGCCGCTCCAGCGCCTGGCGTCCCGACACCAGCGGGTCCCAGACGAAGCTGTACAGCGAGATGGCCAGCACCGAACCGACGGCGAGACCGAGGAGCAGCCGCTCGCGCGGCGACAGCCGTTGGTAGAAGTTGAAGATTTCGCGGGAGTTGAACGCCATTTACTCGCCTACCGCCCCGGCATGGGCGTCGTTGGCCATCGACAGAATCAGGCGGAAGCTCACCCCCTTGCCGTCGGGGGAAGCCTTGACGTCCTTGACCTGGACGTCCTTGAAGTACGGCACGCCCACCAGGTTCTGCTTGATCTTGTCGACGGTCTCGAACTCGTCGGTCTTGCCCCGGATGCGCACGGCGTCGGGGTCGAAGACGTACTCGTCGATGTCGAGCTTCACGTTGGCCGGCAAGGCGGTGCTGATGCTGCGCATCACATCGATCGCCGCCGCACCGGAGAGCGACACGATGCCGCCGAGAAGCTTCACCTTCTGCTCCAGCCCATCGACCTCGCTCTGCATCTGCCCGGCCGGATCCACCGCGCGCTGGCCGGTCAGCGTCTTGTCGAAGACGTAGCGGATCTGGCCGTCGATGGCGGCGAGACGGCTGACCTGCAGCTGATAGGCGAAGAAGACGTTGACCACGGCGAGAACGACCAGCACGCCGGCCAGCACCGCCACCCGGCCGAGCGCGCGCCGAACCTCCTGCTGCCCGCGATGGTAGCTGAACTCGGCGCGCCGGAAGTTGAGGCCGAGGGTATTGGCCGGCGCCACCTCGCGCAGCGCCACACCGAGCGCGATGGCGCACTCGGGCAGAGCCGCGCGGATCTCCGCCGGCACGGCGCGCAGCGGGGTGCGGTCGAGCCGGCGCAGCTCCAGCGACAGCTCACGCTCGAGGACCGGACCGATGCGGTCGAGCAGCGAGGCGGAGCCGGCGAGGTAGCAGGGCAGCCGCTCGTCGAGCGGGGCGCCGTTGATGACCGCGAGGCTCCAGCGCAGCTCGACGGCCAGCGCGCGCAGGGCCGGCTCAAATCGCCCGTCCCCGCCGGCGGCCTCGGCGTCCAGGTGCCCGTTGCGGCTGGCGCCGTTGCCGGCCACGAGAGCACCGAGGGACAGCGTCCGCAGGCCCACCAGCTGCTGATGGCGATAGAGACTGACATTGGCCCCGCCGCCGCCGAAATCGACGAAGGCGAAGGTCGGAGGTAGGTCGTCCCCCAGCACGCGCAGGACGTTGAGGGCGCACAGCGGCGCGAAGTCGACCACCTTGGGATCGATGCCGGCCGCCTGCAGCAGCGCCAGGTGCGCTTCCAGGTCCGGCTTCTGCACCAGAGCGGCGAGAACGGTGGTGCCGGAGCTGTCGCGGTGCAGCACCTGGTAGTCGACGATCACCTCGTCGAGCCCGAAGGGCACCTGCGTCTCCAGCTCGAAGGGTACCGTCTGGCTGAGGCGCTTGCGGTCGCGGAAGGGGAGGAAGAACACCCGGTGCGAGACCAGGCGGCCCGGGATCGTGGACACCACGGTCTCGCCCACCAGCTGATGCCGGTCGAGGAATCGACGCACCTGCTCGGGCACCGGGCCGCCGTCGGGCGTCAACGGATCGTGGAAGAGCCCCGCGATGCGGTAATCGCGAAAGCTGGTTTCCAGCAGCGCCGCCTTGACGTCGGCGTCTTCGATCTCCAGCGCTAGTATGCGTTGCGGCATGCCCGCTCAGTTCCTCTCGTCCATCGGCCCGGCCCCCGGCGTCTGCTCCGATCCCTGCGCTTGCCGCACGAGCAGCTCGGCGCCACCCCTCTTCTGCCAATCAAGGGGGGTCAAAGTCCAGCGCGGCGTATCCGGAGGGGCGTTCGGCGGCACCCCGGGTAGCGGCCGCCGGTTGACCAGGGCCACCACCGTCTGACCGACGCCATCGAGGGAGGCATCGTTGGGGTTGGCGCCGACCATGGCGCTGGCGTAGACGCGGAAGTAGGAGCTGGTGAAGTTGAACAGTTGCACGATCTGCGCCTGGTGGTCGATCCCCTGCATGATCTCGTTGAGCGCCGCCTGATCGATCGGCTGGTCTCCCTGGCGCCGCTGCACCAGGGCATCGACGCGGCCTTCGTCGTTGATGATCGCGGCCAGCACCTCGACCGGCGCGGTGTTGACGTTGATGCGGCCCTGATACCCCGTGCGCGCGCCCGCGATTCCGGTCGGCAGCGCCGTCAAAAAGGGGCGTAGCTTGGTCAGCTTGCGACCGGGAATGCCGAACATGGCGGCGAAGTCCTCCAGGGAGCGAAAGTCGTCCACCTGCACCTGGTTGGCTCGCTGCCCGGGCGCCGGGGTGGGTGTCTGCGACCAGTAGTCTAGCAGATTGTCGACGATGTCGACCCGCACGTTGGTGGCCTCGAAGAGGCGACGCATGGCATCGCGCAGAAACGCGTCGGGGTTGAGGTTGGGCTGGTCCGGCCGCGGCGGCGGAGCGCCCCGCCGCGGGCGCGTGCTGTTGATGTTGAGCTTGCCCGCCTCGTCGATCACCTGCACCTTGAGGCGCTCGTCGGCCTCGAGCTGAATGACGCTGGCGATGTCCGGGCTCGCCCAGTCCTCGAAGTACCAGTCGGCCGGCGGGTCGTTGGTATCGCGCGCCAGGAACGCTTCGCCCAGGTTGACCCCCGAGCGCGCCAGCATCTGTGCCTGCATGGCGGTCAGGGCGTTGCGCACGAGGTGCTGGTCCACCTCCACCGAGTAGGTGAACTCGACCACGGCGACGGTCAGAAGAGCCACCACCAGCAGGGTGAGGATGAGCGCGACGCCGCGTTCGTTGTTCATCACCGCACCAGGTTCCGGCCGGGGGTCGGCGTCGGCAACGTCGACGGCGCCATGATCAGGTCGGCGATGGTGCCGAAATCGTGAATGGTGCCGTTGTTGTCGCTCATGTACAGGGTGATCTGAACGGCGACCGGCAGCTTGTCGAAGTGATCCTCAGTGGTCGAGTCCCAGTCCGCCACCCACTGTCCGCTCTCGCCGTCGAGATACTGGAAGCGCAGCCCGACGACGCAGAAGCGCTGGTCGGTGCAGTCCATGTCGTCGTTGAGGAACGAGATCTTCGGGTGCGGCGTCGGCACTTCCTCGGCCTGCAGATCGTCGGTGCCGTCGTCGGGCCCGGTCTCCTCGGCCACGATCGGCACCTCGTCGCGGCGGACGATGAAGAACTGGTTGGCATCCGAGAGCGGGGCGAGCGAGTAGGTGATGGTGGCGCGGCCGCTCTGCGGCACCGCCGCTCCCAGGCCGCTGTGGGTGTTGATGCTGAACTGCACGGCGTCGCGTGGAGGCTGGTCGCTCTGCGTCAGGGTGCGGAAGGCGATCTCGCCCCGCGGCGTCGGGGGCAGAGCGGCCTCCAGATCCGAGGCGATCTTGAGCACCGCCTCGCGGCCGGCCGCGTACATGTCGGCGCGATCCTCGGCGTACCCCTTGCTGTAGAGGGTGCGCGACAGCACGCCGTACACGGTGGTCATGATGATACCCAGGATGGCGACGGCGACCAGGATTTCGAGCAGGGTGAACCCCGCCCTTCCCGGCCGCCACGACACCACCGAGTTGTCGCCGAGCTCACGAAACGGGCTTGTGAACATAGTAGAGAAGGTCGGCGCCGCTTCCCCTTTTGGCGCCCCAGCTCACCCGCATGCGCACCTGGCGCAGCTCGTCGAGAGCGGTGTGATCGACCTCGATCTCGTAGTGAAAGCCGGGGTAGCCGTCGAACACCCCGGTCGAGGTGCCGTACTGCGAGAAATCGGGAAGCAGCTCCACCTGCGCCACCAGCTGGCGCATCAGCAGCGTGGCCGTGGTGAGATCTTGGTCGCGCCCCACCAGAGCCAGGTTGCGGTTGTGCAGCGACAGCAGCCCGGTGAAGGCGAAGGCGATGACCAGGATGGCCACCATCACCTCCAGCAGCGTGAAGCCGTGGGCCTGCCCCCTTCTCGACGCGCTGTCAGCCGCCATAGTCGATGTCCTGGTAGCCCTGGCTCAGGCGCAGGCGGCCGCTGTAGGGATAGACGTAGAGCGTGTACGCATAGTTGCCGTCGTCGAGGTGGATGACCGTCAGATCGACGGAGCCGTCGGGGTAGAAATTCGTCACCGCCTGCCCATCCTGAATCTTGCCGACGCTCTGCGGCAGAATGATGTCGCTGAAAGCGATCGGCGACGGCAGGGTGAACGGTTGTGCCAGCAGACCGAGGGCGGCCCCGCCCTTGGCCGACGCCACCGCCTGGCCGCTTCCGCCGCTCAGGCTGGTCGCCCAATAGCGGTCCGCGTTCAGGTCGTAGCGCAGCTGGTAGGCGCGCCCATCCAGAATGGCCTCGCTGCGCAGGTACTTGAAGGTGTTGCTCAGCCGCCGCGCCTGAGCGCTCAGCTCCATGCCGCTCTTCGAGCGCAGGCGGGGAATGGTGAGGGCGAGGACGATCGAGAGGATGAGCAGAACGAGGGTGACCTCGATGAGGGTGAAGCCTGCCCGCCCGCCGCAGCGCCGCCGAGCACCGCCATCAGTCGGCTCGGCTGTCGATATCGGCATTCTTGCCTTCGCCGCCCTCCTGCCCGTCCGCCCCGTACGACTTGACGATGATGTGCTGACCGTCGCTGTAGTAGACATACGGGTGGTCCCAGGGATCCATCGGCACCTTGTCGAGATAGCCCTCCGGGCTGTACTTGCGGCAGGCGACCCCGCTTCCGGCCACCAGGGCCTGCAGCCCCTGCCCGGTGCTGGGGTAGAAACCGCAGTCGAGCTTGAACATGTGCAGCGCCTCCTCGATGGCTTTCGTGTCCGCCTTGGCTTTGACGGCCCGCGCCTCGTCACTCTTGCCGATGATCTTGGGGACGACCAGGGTCGCCAGCAGCCCCAAGATGAACACCACGACCATGATTTCGATCAGCGTGAAGCCATTTTGCGCCTGCAGGCGTTTCATCGTGAAGCGTCCTCCTTGAATGCGAATTGAGGTTAACACCCGGTCTCCGGCACTTCAATGAACGATGTCGTTGAGCGCGAAGATGGGCAGCAGGATCGCCAGGACGATGAACAGGACGATGGCGCCCATGATCAGAATCATCACCGGCTCGAGAATGCTGGTCATCGCCGCCACCGACGCCTCGACCTCGTTGTCATAGGCGTCGGCGGCGCGGGAGAGCATCTCCTCGAGCTCGCCGCTCTTCTCGCCCACCGCGACCATGTGCAGAACCAGCGGCGGGAACAGGCCGCTCTTGCGCAAGGGCGGAGCGATGCTCTGCCCTTCCCGGATGCTGTTGCGCGCGTTCTCGATCGCCTGGCTCAGTACCGCGTTGTCGACCACGTTGCGGACGATGTCGAGCGCGGAGAGCAGCGGGATGCCGCTGCTCAGCAGCGTCGACAGGGTTCGCGAGAAGCGCGCCAACGCCACCTTCTTGATCAGCTTGCCGAAGTAGGGAAAGCGGAGCAGGTAGCCGTCGTAGCGCAGCCGTCCGGCCGGCGTGCGCACGGAGACGCGCACGGCGACGATGGCGGCGATGGCGCCGCACACCAGGACCCACCAGTACTGCGCCATGAAGTTGCTGATGGCGAGCAGGATGACCGTCATCAGCGGCAGCGCCTGCTTGGTCTCGGCGAAGATGCGGGTCACCTTGGGCACGACGAAGGCGAGCAGGAAGATCATGATGGTGCCGCCGGCGACGGACATCAGGACCGGATAGGTCATCGCCGTCTGCACCTTGCTGCGCAGCTTGGCGGCGCTCTCGGTGTACTCCGCGAGCCGGAGCAGGACGATGTCGAGCGCGCCGCTGGCCTCGCCCGCGCGCACCATGTTGACGTACAGGTCCGAGAACACCTTCGGGTGATCGCGCAAGGCGTCGGCAAACGCCCGCCCCTCGACCACCTGCTCGCGCACCTGCGACAGGGTCCGCTTGATGCGGGCGTTGTCGATCTGCTCGATCAACGCGCCGAGACATTCCACCAGCGGCAGCCCGGCCCCCACCAGGGTCGACAGCTGGCGCGTCATCAGCGCCAGATCTTGCGGCGTGATGCGCTCGAAGAGCTGGCCGAAGTTGGCCTGCAGGCGCGAGCTTCCCGGCTCCGCGGCAGCGGCCGCCGCGCGCTGCGCCCGCTCCTCCGAAAGATCGGTCGGATAGACTCCCGTGCGCCGCAGCTTGAGCCGAGCCCCCTTGGGGCTGTCGGCATCGATGACGCCGGCGATGGCCTTCCCTTCGTTGGTCAAGCCCTTGTATGCGTATACCGGCATGCGCTGCTCAATACGACGCCCGGCGTCGGCAAAAATTCGCCGGGCGCCGGGTTATACCAGATCTTCCTGGGTGACGCGCAGAATCTCTTCGATCGTGGTCAGACCGGCGAGAACCTTCTCGGCGCCGTCCTGGCGCAAGGTGTCCATTCCCTTGCCGGTCGCCTCGCGCCGGATCGTCGCCGCGTCGGCGCTCTTCATGACCAGATTGCGGATCTCGTCGTCGATCACCAGCAGCTCGTGAATGCCCGTGCGGCCGCGGTAGCCGGTCTGCTTGCAGGGCGCGCAACCGGCGCCCTGCCGATAGACGCTGCGCCCCGCGGCCCGGTCGGGCCGCAGCCCGAGCTCGCGCAGCTCCTCCACCGTCGGCGTGTGAGGGACGCGGCAGTCCGGACAGACGCGGCGCACCAGGCGCTGCGCCATCACCGCCGTCACCGAGGAGGAGACCAGGAAGGGCTCGATCCCCATGTCCAGCAGGCGGGTGACCGCGCCGAAGGAGTCGTTGGTGTGCAGCGTGGAGAAGACCAGGTGGCCGGTGAGGGCGGCCTGGATGGCGATCTCGGCGGTCTCGGTGTCACGGATCTCACCGACCATGATCACGTCGGGATCCTGGCGCAGGATCGAGCGCAGCCCGCCGGCGAAGGAGAGCTCGATCTTCGGGTTGACCTGGATCTGGCCGATGCCGTGCAGCTGATACTCCACCGGATCCTCGATGGTGATGATGTTCTTGTCGGTGGTGTTGATGCGGGACAGGGCCGCGTACAGAGTGGTGGTCTTGCCGCTCCCGGTCGGCCCCGTGACCAGGACGATGCCGTGGCTCTGGTGAATCAGCTTCTCCACCACGTCGAGCTTGCGGCCGTTGAGGCCGAGCTCTTCGAGCTGCAGCACCGTGGTGGCCCGATCCAGCAAGCGCATGACCACGCGCTCGCCGTGCGAGGTGGGCACGATCGAAACGCGGATGTCGACGTCCTTGCCGGCCAGCTTGATGCGAATGCGCCCGTCCTGCGGCAGGCGCTTCTCGGCGATGTTGAGCCCGCCCATGATCTTGACGCGCGAGGTGATCACCGGCTGAAAGCGCTTCGGCGGCGAGATGATGTCGTAGAGGACGCCGTCGATGCGAAAGCGGACGGTGAGGTCGCGCTCGAACGGCTCGATGTGGATGTCGCTGGCGCGCTCCTTCACCGCCTGGAACAGCAGCGAGTTGACCAGACGGATGATCGGCGCCTCGTCGTCCGACTCGAGCAGATCGCGCGGCTCCTCGAGCTCGGTGGCCAGGAGGTCGAGCCGCTCCTCGTCCAGGCCCTCCATCAGCTCGGAGGCCGAGCCCGAAGCGCGATCGTAGGCCCGGTTGATGGCCGCCTCGACCACGGGCGACGGAGCGACCAGCACCTGGATCGGGCGGCGCAGCAGCAGGCGGACGTCGTCGAGCGGCCCGAAGTTGGACGGATCGGCGGTGGCGACGGTGACGACGTCGCCGTCGACGCCGACCGGGAGCAGCTGGTAGCGCTTGGCGAAGTTGATCGGCAGCGGCCCGATCAGCTCGAGCGACTGCTCGCTCTCCTCCGGCAGGCGCTCGGCAAACGGCAGCCCGTAGTGGTCGGCCAGGGCGTGCGCCCAGGTGCGGCTGTCGATGGCCCCCATCTCCTGCAGCACGTCGCCGAGGCCGCGGCCCTCGCGCAGCCGCTCGCGTGCCTTGTCGAGGGTCGCCTCGGAAAGGCCGCCCCGCTCGATCAGAAACGCTTCGAGGGATCGCGCCGCAACCGCCATGGCGTCAGTTCACCGGTGTCCACGAGCTCAGGTTGCGCGACGAGGCGTCGTTGAGCTCGCGCCAGTGGAGCAGCTCCCGCGGCTGCGAGCTCACGCGCAAGCCCTCCGGGTAGATCACACGCGCCTGCTCCTCGCTGCTGAACGTGTCCAGGCACCGATACAACGCGCTGTAGCCGTCGCTCTCGAAGCGCACCGTCTTGCCCCGCTGAAACAGATTGCGCAGCCCCGAATCCTCCGACAGGGCGATCGGCACCATGCCGCTCTGGCTGACCAGGCTCGGCGGCGGATGCCCCTTGTCCCAGAACGCTGCCAGCAGCACGTAACGCGGCGCCGGCTCGGTCAGCGCGGCCGCGCCCGGGCCCTGCTGCGTCGGGTTGCCGTTGCCCTGCTCGTTGGTGTCGTCCTTCTCCCCGCCCTCGGCGGGAGGGGGCAGCTGGTCCCACGAGGGCGTGTTGAGCCAGGCGGCTCGCTTCTCGGGGATGTGCTGCTCCTGGATGAAGGCCTCCATCCGATCGCGCTCCTGCAGCGACAGACGGCGCTGGTCGACCTCGTTGCGGACGATGTGCGGCGTCAGGAAGAGCAGGAGGTTGATCTTCTGCCGGGTGGTGGTGGTGTAGCGCATCAGGTTGCCGAGAACCGGAATATCGCCGAGGAAGGGGATTTGCGAACGGGTGTTGGCGATGTCGTCGGAGATGAGGCCGCCGATGACCACCGTCTGACTGTCCCGCGCCACCACGGTGGTGCTGGCCTGGCGGATGGTCGTGCTCGGTCCCAGGTTCGACGAGGTGGTGCCGGGAAGCACCGCCGACACCTCCTGAAACAGGTCGAGCCGCACCGTCCCGCCCTCGGAGATCTGCGGTACGATCTGGAGCGTGATGCCGACGTTCTGGCGGGTGATGGTGTTGAACGTGTTGTTGAGGTTGGTCTCGCTGGTCGACTGGCTGGCGACGAACGGCAGGTTCTGGCCGACGACGATCTCGGCCTGCTGGTTGTCGGTGGTCAACAGCTTGGGTGCCGACAGGATGTTCACGTCACTGTCGTTCTGCAACGCGGTGAAGAGCGCCACCTGGGCCGGCACCGTGCTGCCGTCGGGCAGGCGAATCGTCTGGTTGCTGGCCGCCGCCAGGATCAGGCCGGAGACGCTGGCCGGGCTGGTGAGCAGGCTGTTCAGGTTGCCGCTCAGGTTCAGCCGGCCGATGCCGACACCGTTGTTCAGCCCGGTTCCGCCCTGGTAGTCGAAGCCCAGGGAGCGTCCCTTGTCGAGGCGAACCTCGAGCAGGATCGCTTCGATGTACACCTGCCGACGACGGACATCGAGCTTCTCGATCACGTCCTTCAAGGTCTCGTAGTCCTGCGGCGCGGCGTCGATGATGAGCGAGTTGGTGGCGGGATCGGCGGTAATCTGCACCCCTTGCCCGCTTGCCGATACCGCCCCCGCGGCCCCGCCGCTGGTACCGCCAAAGCCGCGAGAACCGAGCGCGCCGCCGCCGAACCCACCCCCGAGGCTGCCGCCGCCGAGCTGGCTGCCCGAGAGCCCGCCGCCGAAACCGCTCAACCCGCTGCTGCTGCCGAAACCGCTGAGGGAGCCGCCACCGCCGAACGAGCTGCCCCCCAAGCCGCCGCCAATACCGCCCCGTTGGCCACCGCGCAACGCGGACGTGCCGGGAAAGCCGCGCCCGTTCAGGCCGGCGCCGATGCCGCCACCGGCACCGCCACCGCCACCGACGAGGTTGGCCAGCACGGAGACCATCTCGGTGGCGTTGGCGTACTTGAGGTAATACACGTGGATGCGGCCGGTTCCGAGCGGCAGCGGTACGTCGAGCCGACTGATCAGGTCCTTGATCCGGCGCATGTCGACCTTGCCGGCGAGCACGATCAGGGTGTTGGTCCGCTCGTCGGGGATGATCTTGAACGAGCTCGACGAGGCGCCGCCGGTGACGACCGCCGCCTGTCCCGGCGTGCCCCGGCGGGCCACCCGCGCGCGCACGGAGCGCGGCGCCCGCGCGACCCTGGCCGGCTGCGGCGAACCGGGAGTTTCATCCTCTTCCAGGACCTGGGCCAGGGTGGCGGCGATCTCGGTGGCAAAAGCGTAGTTCAACCGCACCACGTCGATGCCGCGCTCGTGCCCTTCGACGTCGAGCTCGGAGAGGATGCGCACCAGCCGGGAGGAGTTGGCGGCGGTGTCGATGAGAATCAACGAGTTGGTGGCCTCGTAGGCGGCCAACAGCCCGTCGGGCGACACCATGGGCTGGAGGATCGACACCATGTTGTTGGCGTCGACGTGCTCGAGCGGGATCAGCCGGGTGATGAACTCGTCGCTCGACCCGGCGCGCTGCCGCGGGAGGATGGTGGGCAGCGTCGACGTCCGGGCTTCCTTGGCCGGAACGATCTTGATCACCGCCCCGGCGGGCACCGTGGTGAAGCCCTTGACCTGCAGAACCGACTGGAAGACGAGATAAGCCTCGTCGACCGAGATCTTCTCCGGCGAGATGACGGTCACCTTGCCCTTCACCTTGTCGTCGACGATGAAGTTCTTCTGGGTGATCTCGCTGATGAATTTGACCAGGACGCCGAGATCGACGTCCTCGAAGTTCATCGTGATCTGCTTGCCGTCGGGCGCCGCCTCCGGGGTAGCAGCGACCGCCTTCGCAGCGGCGGCGTTCGCGTTGGCGGCGTTCGGTTTCTTCGCGGCGGGGGGCTTGGCATTCTGGGCCGCCGCCGCGGACGCCACACACCACCAAACTCCCACCACCATGGTGCCCACGGCAAAGGGGCGACGAAACTGCGACATAGCTCCTCGCGTCAACGTACTACCTGAACTGGTAGCTCAGGGTTTTGGGCTCGCGGTTGCGCATCACCTGGACCGTGAGCTCGTTTTCATTGCGCAGCTGCTGGAACATCGCCAGCGCCTTGCTCGGGTCGGTGAGCGCCTGACCGTTGATGCTCTGGATGATGTCACCGTTCTTCAAGCCGATCTTGTCGAACAGACTGTTCTGGCGGATGGCGAACAGGCGGAAGCCGGTCGAGCGTCCGCCCTCGAAGTGGGGTACCGCCCGGATCTGCGTGAACAGCTGGCTCATGTTCTCGAGCGCGCTGTCGATCTCGCTGCGGTCGATGACGTACTGGCCGTCGCCGGTCAACTGGATGTGCTCGTCCGCGGCGCCCGGGGCCGCTCTCGACACGTACGACGAACGCGCCGACAACCCGGGAGGACGCGTCTCGGAGCTGAGCTCGAGGATCTCCTCCTTGCCGTCCCGCGTGAGAATCACCCGCTCCCACTCGACGCGCGTCACGGTGGCGTCGCCGGGGACCTTGTCGCCCTCGTGGTAGAGCGCCTGCTTGCGATTGCTGAGGTCCTCGATCACGCACGACGACGGGCCATCCTTGTGCAGCGCCACGCCCCAAAGCTTCAACCGCAGCGGCGTCTTGGGCGGTGGGCCGGTCGGTTTCGGCACTTCGGCCGGGATGGAGTTGAAGATGTCGCGGGTGTTGATCAGGGCGTAGTACGAAGCGCGCTTCGCGGCCTGGTGCGGCAGCGGCGGCGGCAGCTTGCTCAGGTGCACCACCGGTGGCGGCGTCAGCTTGGCGGCAATCGCCGTTCCCACCACCGACGACGCCACGTAGGCGATGGCTGCCAGCAGGAGCAAATTGGCCGCAACAAGGTATCGTGGCGAGATCGTCATGCCTGGAGATGCCGCTCTCTATAAGCCAAACTCCGCAGCCAATTCAAGCAAGACATCTGGCGCAGGCCCTCACCTTGACACCATGTGCCCCCCCGGCTACGGTCAGTGAGACGCACCGAAACTCAGAATGTTCATTTGCAGGCGCGAGGTTACCGATGGAACGCGGCACACCCGACGAGCACGCTGAGGCTGGGGATCGACCCGACGCGAGCGCGGCACAAGATCTGCTCACCGTCACCCCGAAGGCCGTCGCCATGGTCAAGGAGGCGCTGGCGCGCGAAGGGCTCGGCGACGATTACGGGCTGCGCGTGGGCGTGGTCGGCGGTGGCTGCTCCGGCTTCCAGTATTCGCTCAATTTCGACAATCAGGTCAACGAGGACGACCAGGTTCTGGAGCTCGGCGGGGTACGCCTTCTGGTCGACTCGATGAGCACCCAGTATCTCAAAGGGGTCACCATCGACTACGTCAGCAGCCTGCACGGCGCCGGCTTCAAGTTTCTGAACCCCAATGCCAGTCGGACCTGCGGCTGCGGGTCCTCGTTCTCGGCCTGAGTCCGCCCCCCATCGTCCCCTACCACCCCCGCTGCGTGCCCGAAGGCTCGAGGCGGGGCCGACGGGCAACAAGAAGGAAAGGGGCGTCACACCGGAGCGGGCGCCGTGGCGGGATAGTGGAAGGTCAAGGCGCCTTCTTCCTCGTCGACCTCGGCCGTGCCGCCCTGCTGCAGGCGACCGAACAGAATCTCGTCGGCCAGGGGCCGCTTGATCTCGTTCTGGATGAGGCGGGCCATGGGCCGCGCCCCGAAGACGGCGTCGTACCCGTGATGCGCCAGCCACGTGCGCGCCCGATCGGACACCTGCAGCAAGACGTTCTTCTCGTTGAGCTGCATGTCGAGCTCGATCAGGAACTTGTCGACCACCCGCTTGACCGCATCCTCGCCGAGGGCGCCGAAGGTGATCATGGCGTCGAGCCGGTTGCGGAACTCGGGACTGAACAGCCGTTCGAGCGCCTGCTTCTCCTTGCCGGCGTTGGTGCGCGAGCCGAAACCGACCGGCGTGGCGCTGACCTCCTGCGCGCCGGCGTTGGTGGTCATGATCAAGATCACGTTGCGGAAGTCGGCCTTGCGCCCGTTGTTGTCGGTCAGGGTGGCGTGATCCATCACCTGCAGCAGCAGGTTGAACAGGTCGGGGTGCGCCTTCTCGATCTCGTCGAGCAGCAGCACCGCGTGGGGGTTGCGGTTGACCGCGTCGGTGAGCAGGCCGCCCTGGTCGAAGCCGACGTAGCCCGGGGGCGCCCCGATCAGACGCGAGACGGTGTGCTTCTCCATGTACTCGCTCATGTCGAAGCGGATGAACTCCACCGCCAGGATGCGGGCGAGCTGGCGGGCCACCTCGGTCTTGCCCACGCCCGTGGGGCCGGAGAACAGGAAGCTACCGACCGGCTTTTCCGGGTGTCCCAGGCCCGAACGCGACAGCTTGATGGCGCTGGCGAGAGCGCCGATGGCGTAGTCCTGCCCGAAGACGCTCAGGCGCAGGTCGCGCTCGAGGTTCTGTAGCTGCTCGCGCACGTCGACGGAAATCGTCCGCGGCGGGATCTTCGCCATGCGCGCCACCGCGTCCTCGATGTCCTCGCGCTCGACGGTCTCCCGCCGCTGCTCGGGCGGGAGAATCCGCATCGCCGCGCCGACCTCGTCGATCACGTCGATGGCCTTGTCGGGCAGGAAGCGCTCGTTGATGTAGCGCGCCGCCAGCTCGGCGGCGGCGCGGATGGCCTCGGGCGTGTAGCGCACGCCGTGGTGGGTCTCGTAGTGCGACTGCAGCCCCTCGAGGATCGCGCGCGTCTCGTCGACGCTCGGCTCGGTCACGTCGATGCGCTGGAAGCGCCGCGCCAGCGCGCGATCGCGCTCGAAGTAGCTCTTGTACTCGTGGTACGTCGTCGCGCCGATGCAGCGCAGCTCGCCGGAGCTGAGCGCGGGCTTGAGCATGTTGGAGGCGTCCATCGAGCCGCCACTGGTGGCGCCGGCGCCGACGATGGTGTGGATCTCGTCGACGAACAGAATGGCGTGCGGCTGGCGCTCGAGCGCCGCCAGCACGCCCTTGAGACGCTCCTCGAACTGACCGCGGAACTTGGTGCCGGCCAGCAGCGCCCCCATGTCGAGGGAGTAGATCGTCGCCTCCTTCAATGCCTCGGGCACCTCGCCCTTGGCGATGCGCAGCGCCAGACCTTCGACCAGGGCGGTCTTGCCGACCCCGGCGTCGCCGACGTAGATCGGGTTGTTCTTGCGGCGGCGGCAGAGCACGTGAATGGTCCGCTGCAGCTCGGCGGTGCGGCCGATCAGCGGGTCGATCTTGCCCTCGCGCGCCCGCTGCACGAGGTTGAGCGTGTAGAGCTCGAGCGGATTGCGCCGGGACCGGCCCTGCGGCCGCTCGTCCGCGTCGTGCTCGTCGTCCGCCTCCGGCTCCGACTCCTCGGCGATCTTGGAGATGCCATGGGAGATGTAGTTGAGCACGTCGAGGCGCGAGATCCCCTGCTTCTCCAGGCAGTAGACCGCGTGCGACTCGGGCTCGCGCAGCATCGCCACCAGGACGTTGCGCCCGTCGATCTCGCGCTTGCCCGCCGCCTGCACGTGCATGGCGGCACGCTGCACCACGCGCTGAAAGCTGAGGGTCTGCTGCGGGTCGCGCTCCGCCCCCTCGGGCAGCGGTCGCACGTGCTTGGCCCAGAACGCCTCGATGTCGCGCTTGATCTGCTCCAGGTCCCCGCCGCAGTGGCGGATCACCTCGGCCGTGTCGTGGTCGTGCAGCAGCGCGAACAGGACGTGTTCCAGGCTGAGGTACTCGTGGCGGCGGCGCTTGGCCTCCACCAGGGCCAACGTCAAGGTGGCCTGCAGCTCGCGACTGATCATCTACTCCTCTTCCATGGTGCACTGCAGCGGAAACTCGTGCGCCTGGGCCAGCGCCAGCACCTCCGCCACCTTGGTCTCCGCCACCTCGTAGGTGTACACGCCGCAAACGCCCAGGCCGAGCTTGTGCACGTGCAGCATGATCTGCGTGGCTTCGGCCGCGGCCTTGTGAAACACCGCCTGCAGCACCTGCACCACGAACTCCATCGTCGTGTAGTCGTCGTTGTGGAGCAGGACCTTGTACAGCTTGGGGTGCTCGACCTTCTTTTCGGTCTCGGTCGCCACCCCATAGTCGAGGTCGGTCTCGCGCTTACCCATCGCTCACAACTCTAGTGCGGCACCCCGCCTTCGGCAAGTACGAGCTCGCTCCCCGAGGGCGCCGGAAAAGCGGGTCGTTTCGCCCGCTCACGCCGCCGCGGCCTCGCAGCGGGCGACGGTGGCTTCCTGCTCCGGGGGTGGCGGCAGCGCGTAGCGGCGGTTGTAGCGGCGCCCGCGCAGCCACACCCACAGCGAACGCAGCAGCACGTCGGGGCGGCCGAACGCCTGTTCCGGGGTCTCGATCATGTTCATCATGCGAATGAACGCGCGGAAGACCACCGGATCGCAGCGGGTGGCCACGCCGACGCCGTCGTCGAAGAATCTCTGCCGCCAGCGCGAGGTCCACCGCGACGGCTGGCGCCCCTCGGCCTTGCGCACCGCCTCGCGGTCGGCGACGACCGAGGCCCGGTAGAACGGCTCGATGGCGGCGCGCGCGGCACGGTCGAGCGCCACCGCCGCCGCGGCGAGATCGTCGGGGTTCCCGTCGATCGCCTCGCCCAGCAGCTGGGCGTGCAGGAAGCCCTGGGCGCAGCCGCGGCCGTAGAGGGGGTTCGTGCAGTAGGCGGCATCGCCGAGGACGAACAGGCCGACGGCGTTCGGGCCGCGCTCGTCGGCGAAGCGGCGCAGCCGATTGATCAGCCCGCCCATGGCCTGCACCGGATGCGCCGGGTCGCCGATCGGCTCGGCGATCCTCGAATCGACCCACGGGACCAAGGCCGGGATGGCGCGCGCCATCTCGTCGAACGCCGCCGCCTTGGCCAGCACCTTCAAACGCGGGAAGGCCAGCGGCGACGCCAGCGTGATCGAGAAGGTCCGATCGTCGGCGGGAAAGACGGCGTACTTGATCCAGTTGAAATCGGCCGCCGTCGGGTGCTCGCTGCGCGGCGGCTCGGCGGCGCCGGGCAAGAGCCGATAGAAGCGCGTGTAGTAGACGATGCCCGAAGGCTCCAGCTCTTCGTACGGCGGCCGGGCGCCGATCTCCTCCAGCCACCTGGGCGCCTGTGACTGGCGCCCGCTGGCATCGATCACCAGATCGGCACGCAGCTCGATCTCCGAGCCCGCGGCCGCGTAGCGCACGCCGCAGACCACCGGCGGATCGCCACCGGCGGTCAGCAGGCCGCGCACGCTGGCGTTGGCGATCACGGTGACGTCGCCGCCCGCCAGCACGAAGCGGCGCGCCACCCAGTCGAACGTCGTGCGCCGGCAGCCCAGCGCCACCAGCTCCTCGTCGCCGGGCTCCGGCCGCAAGCCGCGCAGCGTCAACGGTGGGTTCTCCATCATGCGCAGCTCGCGCGCCCCCGCGGCCAGCAACGCGTCGAGCAGCGCCGGGTAGCGATCGCGCAGCAGCCGGCGCAGGCGGCCGAGAAAGGCGTGCGAGTGCCGCACCTGCGTCGCCCCCTTGCGCTCCCAGCTCGCGAAGGCGGCACGCGGGCTGTCGGCGACGGGGTCGGCGTCGCGCTCGAGCAGGGTCACCTGCGCGCCGCGGCCGCGCAGCTCCAAGGCGGCGGCGAGACCGGTGATGCCGCTGCCGACGACAATCGCGTGTCGGCCGGCAAGCACGGGGCTCTCTGTCCCGTTGGTGGCGTTCACGCCGCTGCCGCCGCGAATGCGAGCAGCGCCCGCGCCGGCCTCGAGCGCCCGCGGCAGCGCTGAAAAGTCTCCATCGTGACGACCCTCCTGCCGAGATCCTTTCTCCGATGACGGGTGCCGAAGGCTGGACCTTTACTTGATTCGCGGCGAGTTTCAATGAGGCGACGGGCGATTTCTGCGCGAAGAGAATGGGGAACAGGGAACCGAGAACCGGCGCTTTTCCCGGGCGCCGCCACGCGCTATCTAAAGGACCGCCATGAACGCCACCCTACTCGCCATCGACGCCGGCACCACGGGGGTGCGCGCCCTGCTCTTCGACGACCAGAGCCGGCTGCTCGCCGCCGCGTATCGCGAGGTTCTGCCGAGCTATCCCCAGCCCGGCCTGGTCGAGCACGACCCGGAGCAGATCTGGCAGGGCGTCCAGGCGGTCGTCACCGAAGCCCTCGCCGGCGCCGGCCCCGATGGGGTGGCCGCGCTGGCCGGGGTCGGCATCGCCAACCAGCGAGCCACCGCCGTGGTGTGGGAGCGCGGCAGCGGCCGGCCGGTGCATCCCGCCATCGTGTGGCAGGACGTGCGCACGGCCGCGCGCGTCACCGAGCTGCTCGACAACGGCATCTTCACCAACACCATGGCCTCGGCGACCAAGATCGAGTGGCTGCTGCAGCACACCCCGGATGGATTCACCTGGGCCGAAGCGGGCGAGCTGTGCTTCGGCACCATCGACACCTGGCTGGCCTGGAAGCTCAGCGACGGCGCCGCGCACGTCACCGACCACTCCAATGCCTCGTGCACCGGCCTCTACGATTTCGCCCTCGGCGGCTGGGACCAGTCGGTGCTGGCGGCGTTGCGCATCCCCGAGCCCCTGCTGCCGCAGATTCACTTCTCCAGCGAGGTCTACGCTCACACCGCGACGCCCCTGCTCCCCCGCCCCGTGCCCATCGCCGGGATCGCCGGCGACCAGCAGGCGGCCATGTTCGGCGAGCTCAACACCGAGCCGGGCAGCGTCAAGATCACCTACGGCACCTCGGCGATGATCGACGTCCACGTCGGTGATTTCCCCGTCCTGTCGCAGCGGGGCGCCTACCCGTCGATCCTGTGCGGCCGCAGCGGCCAGCGCCCCTACTGCCTCGAAGGCACCGCCATCACCGCCGGCGCGGCGGTCCAGTGGCTGCGCGACGGTCTCGGCATCCTCGCCGAACCCGCCGACAGTGCCGCGCTCGCCGCCAGCGTGCCCGACAGCGGCGGGGTCTGGGCGGTCCCGGCGTTCCAGGGGCTCGGCACTCCGTACATGGACCCCAACGCGCGCGCGGTCATCGGCGGGCTGTCGCGCGGCAGCTCCCGCGCTCACGTCGTCCGCGCCGTGCTCGAAGGCATCGCCTTTCGCAGCCGCGAGGTCCTGGACACGCTCCTCGAGGACGCGGCCACCCCGCCACCACCGGTGCTGCGCGCCGACGGCGGGGCGGCGGGCAACGATTTCCTGCTGCAGGCGCTTGCCGACACCCTCGGCATCCCCGTCGAACGGCCGCAGGTGGTGCAGGCCACCGGGTTGGGGGCGGCGTACCTCGCCGGTCTCGCCGTCGGCGTGTGGAAGGACGTCGACGAGCTCAGGGATCGCTGGCGCTCGGGCGGGCGCTTCGACCCGCGGCTGAGCGCCGACGAACGCGACAGCCGCTTTCACCTCTGGCAGCAGGCGCTCGCCACCGCCCGGGCCACCGCCTCGAGCTAGCCTTGATCTGACAAAAGAAACGATCACCGCGGATTACACGGATTACGCGGATGCTTACGGGGCCCCACAAACATCGCTTCGAAGCCGCACTTTCTCAGCGTTGCACAACTTCATTGACGATGGGGAAACGGTCAGAGTGCCCGCGCGCCGTGGTCGGCTTCAGAAATCCGCGTAATCGGCGAAATCCGCGGTAGTCCTGTCTGATCAAGGCTAGTACTGCTATTCTCAATTGCGGTGACGCATCCTCCGGGCGCTGCCGTGTCCTGCGTTTGCTCCCCGTCTTTGCCAAGGAGGGGGTCGGGGGGAGGTTGATTCTGACCCTGCATTTCAACCGAGGCAGCGAGCGCGAGAAGCGCAAGGCGCT
>CAZYMF010000073.1:0-20608 GCA_964648215.1 uncultured Binatia bacterium (SeqCode)
AACACTCGACACAAGGATTTTCAGTCCTTTGCTCTACCGACTGAGCTACCTGCCCACGGGTGGCCGCCGAAGAGGCACTCGTCTACTGGATGCCGTTCGGGCAGTCAAGATGGCGCCGCGCGCCGAGACCGCCGCTACGGGTCGCTGCGCTCGGGGAGCGCCGCGACGCGGGCCTCGACGAAGTCGATCACCTGAGACTCGAGCTGAACGCCGTCGAGGGCGTTGATCTCCTGCACTCCCGTCGGGCTGGTCACGTTCACCTCGGTGAGAAAGCCGCCGATGATGTCCAGGCCGACGAAGTACAGTCCGTCGCGGCGGACCCGGGAAGCGAGGGCCGCGCAGATCTCGCGGTCCCGCTCGGTGACCTCGGCGCGCACGCAGGTGCCGCCGACGTGGATGTTGCCGCGGTGCTCGTCCTCGCGCGGAACCCGCAACGTCGCCCCGAGCGGCTCGCCGTCGAGCAGGATCAGCCGCTTGTCGCCCTCGCGCACCGCGGGCAGATAGCGCTGGGCCATGATCATCTGGCGGCCGTTGTCCGTGGCCATCTCCAGCAGCGCGTTCAGATTGCGGTCGTCGCGGTGCAGGTGAAACACCCCTGCCCCGCCGCACCCGGCCAGCGGCTTGATGATCATCTCGCCCCCGAGCTCGTCGAGAAAGCTCTTGAGCCGGGCCGGATCACCGCTGACGAAGGTCTCGGGAATCACCTCGGGAAAGTGGAGAGCGTAGAGCTTCTCGTTGGCCTCGCGCAGCCCGCGCGGGTCGTTGATCACCAGCGTCTGACGCCGATCGGCGAGATCGAGCAGATGCGTGGCGAAGAAGTAGGCCAGATCGAAGGGGGGATCGCGGCGCATGAAGATCGCGTCGAACCACTCCAGCGCTTCGGTTCTCTCCTCGAAGAGCTGGTAGGGCCGCGTGCGCTCCCGCTCCTCGGGGGCGACCCGCCGCACCTCGCAGCGACGCGCGCGCGCGAACGCCCGGGCGTGGCGAACGAACAGGTCGTTCGGGTCGCAGTAGTAGACCTCGTGCCCGCGATGCAGCGACTCGAGCATGAACACGAACGTCGTGTCCTTGTCCGGCAGGATCCGCTCCAACGGATCCATCACGAAGGCGAAGCGCATGTCGCTGGATGCTACGGGGCCACCGCCGCTCACGCAAGTCGCGGCCCGAGGTCTCCCCAGTGCCGCTGCGCCAGCGCCGCCGCAACGATGGCGGCCGTCTCTCCGCGCAGGATCCGCGGGCCGAGCGAGACCGCGCGGAAACCGGCACGCTGCAGCTCGCCCACCTCCTCGCCGTCGAAGCCGCCTTCGGGTCCGACCGCGATCAGCACCGACGTCGCCGCTCCCGGCGGCGGCAGCGCGGCGGCCGCACCCGCATCCTCCCAACACACCAGTTTCAGATCAGCCTGGCGCCCCGCCAAGTGCGACAGCGGCTCCGGTCCCTCGATCGCGGGCACCCGGCTGCGGCCGCACTGCTTCGCCGCGCTGGTCGCGATCCGCCGCCAGCGCTCGACGCGCGCCGGTCCGCTGCCACCAAGAGCGCGCCGGCAGGAGAAGAGAACGACGCGCGTGACGCCGAGCTCGGTGGCCTTCTCGACCACGAGATCGATCTTGTCGGCCTTCAACGACGCCACCGCCAGCGTGAGGTCCAAGGGCGACTCGCGCGCCGCCACGCCCTTCTCGACCACGGCCAGCTCGACCTGATCGCCGGCAACGCTGTTCACCACCGCGTCGAAGACGCGGCCGCGATCGTCGAAGAGCTCGACGCGGGCGCCGGGGCGAAGCCGGCGGACCCGCAGGTGATGGCGCTCCTCGCCACGCAGCAGCGCGCGGCCTTCGGCGATGGCTTCGCCGGCGACGAAGAACCGCGGCGGTCGTTTGCTGGTCACGACGGCGCGCACACCAGATCGAGCGTCACCCACTCGCCCGCGCCGCTGCCGGTGACGCGGCCGGACTCGTGCAACCCCTGCGCCGCGAAGGCGGCGAGGATGTCGGCCGCCTCGGCGTCCAGGATCCCCGAGACGATCACGTGTCCGGCCGGAGCCAGAGCGGCGGCCAGCGCGGGCGCCATCTCGATGAGCAGAGAGCTGAGCAGGTTGGCGGCGATGACGTCGAAGCGGCCGGCGGCGTCGGCGAGCTCCGTGCCGATGCGAACCCGGTCGGCGACGCCGTTGCGCTCGCAGTTGTCACCGGCGGCACGCCGGGCCTCGGCGTCGACGTCGACGGCCCACACCTCCTCGACCCCGAGCTTGCTCAGCGCGATCGCCAGGATGCCCGAGCCGGTCCCGACGTCGACGGCACGACGCACCCGGCCCGAACGAACCACGCGTTCGAGCAGAACGAGGCAGCCCTGCGTGGTCGCGTGATGACCCGTGCCGAAGGCCAGCCCGGGATCGATCACCACGGCGATACGGCCCGCGGGGACGTCGGTGAGCCAGGGGGGGACGACGTAGAGGCTGTCGCCGACGCACAGCGGCGGGAAATGGTCCATCCACGCGTGCGCCCAGTCCTCCTGCTCGACCCGGCGGGTCTCGATGCGTGTCGCCGGCAGCCCCGGCGTGCTCGCGGCCAACTCGTCGCACAGAGCGCGCAGCTCCCGGAGCTGGCTCTCCGCCTCGACGGCGAGGTAGCCGGTCACCTGGACGAGCGAATCACTCTCGTCCGTGGCCAGGCCCGGCGAGCCCAGATCGAGCAGAAAGCTGGCCACCGCCTCCGCGTGGGCGCGCGCAACGGTGACGGTCGTCTCGGTCCAAGCGTTCGCCATCGTTTCTCCGTATGCCATAGCCGCCCGGACAGCGCCAAGGCGGGGCTCGACCCAACCACACAGGCTGGAAGCCTGTGCCACCCAGACGGGAGAAGTGGGACACCGGAGAAGTGGGACTTGACCCGCCTGCGCTCCGCCAGTATGCACGGCTCGTCGTGCCCTCTCCCTTTTTCGTCATCGGCCACCGCGGCGCCGCGGGGCTCGCGCCCGAGCATACCCGCGCCTCGTTCGAGCAAGCCCTGGAGATCGGCGTCGACATGATCGAGCTCGACGTGCAGCTCACGCGCGATGGCCATCTCGTGGTGTTCCACGACCGCGAGCTCGGCCGCACCGTCACGGCCGCCGGCCCGCTGCGCGAGCGGACGCTGGCGGAACTGAAGCGGCTCGACACCGGCCGTTGGTTCGGCGACGCGTTCCGCGGCGAGCGACCGTTCACTCTGCCCGAGGTTTTCGAGCTCGTCGCCGGTCGCGCCGCGCTCAACGTCGAGATCAAGAGCCCCGAGCCCGATTGGGAGGCGACGGCACGGTCGCTGGCCGAAGCGCTGACGGGAGCCGACGCCCTCGCCACGGCGATCGTCTCCAGCTTCGAGATGGGAGCTCTCGAGGCCGTGCGCCGCCGGCTCCCGGAGGCGGGGATCGGGGTGCTGTGGCAGTCCCTGGACCTCGCCCCGGCCTGGGACTGGGCGCAGCGGCTGGCGGCAGTTTCCTTCCATCCCTTCGCCGGCCTGGTCAACGGCGAGCTGGTCGGCGCCGCTCGCGATCGGGGCCTGCGCGTGCACGCGTGGACGGTCAACGACGAGGACGAGATGCGGCGCGTCGCCGCCTGCTCCGTGGACGGTATCATCAGCGACTTCCCCGACCGCCTGCGGCGCGTCCGCGAGGAGCTGACGCGCCGCCGCGCTTGACAGGCAGGGAAAAGGAACTACAGTGCAAGACCTGGGGAAAAGCGCGTCGCCTGCCGACTTCGCGAACGTTTCCCGGCTTCGTCAGGCAACTTCGAGATGAACATCGTTGACGTGATCCTGGCCATCGTGCTCGCGATCTTCGCGCTGCGTGGCTACTGGCGGGGATTCTTTCGCGAGAGCTTCGGGCTGCTGGCGCTCTTCGGTGGCATCGCCGCCGCGATGCGCTTCGCCACGGAGGGAGCCGAGCTGCTCGAACCGTACCTGTCGCTCCCCATCGTTCGGGAGGGAATCTCGTTCGTGGCCATCTTCGTTCTCTGCCACGCCGTCGTGACGCTCTTCGGCGTGCTCCTCGATCGGCTGGCCAGCGCCGCTTCGCTCGGACTGGCCAATCATGCCGTGGGTGCGCTGGTGGGGGCCGCCAAGGGCGCCGGGCTGGCCGCCTTCGTCTTGCTGTTCCTGCACCTCTTCCCTCTGATGGCGACGCTCGACGCGCGCATCTCCGAGTCACGACTGGCTCCTCCCTTGATCACGGCCGCCGGCAACGTGGTACGCTTCGGCCTCGACACGGCACCGCAGCCGGGCCGGGCCAGCCGGTCCTGAGAGACGATGGCCGGCAAGATCCCCGACGAGACGATCCAGGCCATCCGCGACCGGATCAGCATCGTCGAGGTGATCTCCAGCTACGTGACGCTCAAGAAGTCGGGCCGCAATCACCTCGGTCTCTGCCCCTTTCACAACGAGAAGACGCCCTCGTTCACGGTGAACGAGGAGCGCGGTCTGTTCCACTGCTTCGGCTGCGGCGTCGGCGGCACCGTGTTCAACTTCGTCATGCGCCTGGAGCGGCAGGAGTTTCCCGAGGCGGTGGCCACCCTGGCGCGGCGTGCCGGGGTGAGCCTGCCCGAGCGCCGCGAGAGCGGCCCGGGGGCACAGCATCGCGAGCGCCTGCTGGCGGTGAACAAGCTGGCCATGGCCTTCTTCCGCCACGTGCTGCAGCGGCCCGAGGGGGAACGGGCACGCCGCTACCTGGAGCAACGCGGTGTCAGCGCGGAGATGATCGAACGCTTCGAGCTGGGCTTCGCGCCCGGCACCGGAGCGGCGTTCGTCCGCGTGCTGGCGAACAGGAAGATGGACGTCGGCCTGGCGGTCGAGCTGGGTCTCGTCGGCCGCTCCGCGGACGGGAGGTTGTACGATCGCTTCCGCGGTCGGGTGATGTTTCCCATTCGGCACAGTGACGGTCGCGTCCTGGGTTTCGGCGGGCGCGCCCTCGACGGCGACGGGCCGAAATATCTCAACTCGCCGGAGTCCGTTCTCTTTCGCAAAGGCGAAGGGCTCTATGGTCTGTTCGAGGCGCGCCAGGCGATTCGCGACGTCGACCGCGTGGTTCTCGTCGAGGGCTACCTCGATGCCGTCGCCCTGGTCCAGGCCGGAATCGAACACACGGTGGCCACGCTCGGGACCGCGCTGACGGTGGCGCAGCTGCGGCTGGTGCGCCGCTTCAGCGCCAACGTGATCGCGTTCTTCGACGGCGATGCGGCAGGGCAGAAGGCGGCCCAACGCGCCTTCGCCGTCTGCGCCGAGGCCGGGGTGTGGGCGCTGGGGGCGTTCCTGCCCGATGGGCTCGATCCCGATTCGTTCGTTCGCGAGCGCGGCGCGGAGGCGACACGCACCCTGCTCTCCCAGGCCAGGGCGCTGGCGGATTTCTATCTCGATCGGATCGACCCGGGTCCGCAGGCGCCCGTGCCCGAGCGCGCCCGGGCGGCGGCCGAGATCGCGCGCGTTCTGGCGCACGTCAAAGACCCGTTCGAGTACGACCTCCTGGTCAAGCAGGCTGCCGAGCGGATCGGCATCAGCGAGCAGACGCTGCGGCAACCAACCGCCGCCGCCCGCGCCCCCACGACGGCCAGCGCGACGCCGACAAAGACGACGGCATTCCCCGTGGAGGAGGCGCTGCTGGTGGAGGCCATGAGCCTGGATCGCGAGGTCGCCACCTGGGCCGAGCACAGCGGGGTGCTCCCCAGGCTGCGCAGCGCTGAGCTGGCGGCCGCGGCGCAGGCGATCCTCGCTGCCTGGCGCGCCGGCGACGAGCCGGCGACGCTCGTCGACTCGCTGCCGCCGGCCATCGCGACCCGGATCACGGCGGGTCTGCTGGGAGAAGGCCCGGTGGCGAGCGCCGATCGCATGAAGATCGCCGCCGACTGTGTCGCCAGGATCGAGCAACGGGCGCAGCGTGAGCTGAAGGGAGCCGTGAACGACGAGCTGCGCCAGGCAGAGAAGAAGGGATACGACGCGCAGTGGCGCGAGAAGCTGGAACGCCGCAAGGAGCTCATGCGCCGAGAAGGGGGACGGACGTAATGCCCATTGACGAAAGGCCGAGGCCGGGCGTCGCGGCGTGGAGCGCCGGATGGCCATCGGTCGGCCTCGAGAATCGGACCCGACATGCGCTAGCCACCCTCGAGCCATCGGAAGCGGAGGTGCTACGGCTGCGCTTCGGCATCGGCCAAGCGCGCGGTCTGACGCTGGCACAGATCGGCCTGCGCTTTGCGTTGCCCGAGGTATGGGTTCGACAGATCGAGACAAACGCGCTACGAAAGCTGCGGTATCCGAGCCACCGTCGGCGCCTGGATCATGTCAGCGACGGATAGGGCGATGGCAAGGGCCCATAGCTCAGACTGGTCAGAGCCGCCGGCTCATAACCGGTAGGTCCCAGGTTCGAATCCTGGTGGGCCCATGACCATGAAGCACGAAGCGACAACAAAGAAAGAAGGGACGACGCCATTGGAGCAAGAAGGAGAATCGGAACTCGAGCTGCTGGCTCGGCTCCAGGAACTGGACCGACAGCTGCAGGAAAAGACCGATCTGTTGGCGGCAAGCGAGCGCGAGGTGGCGAGCATGGACCTGGAGCTCGCCACTCTTCGTCAGACGGTGACAACGGCACGCGCCGAGCGCGACGCGCGTGACGGCGAGCGACGCGAGCTGGAGCATCGCCTGGAGGACGAAGAGGCGAAGATGAAGGACCGGCGCATGCGGCTCAATCGCGTGCGCAACGAGAAGGAGCTGAGCGCGCTGCGACACGAGATCGAGGTCGGCAAGGAGGCCAACCAACAGCTCGAGGCGCAGGTGCTGGGGTTGATCCAGACGGTGGAAACCTTGGATGCCGCGCTCGCCGAGCAGCAAGGGGCGCTGACCGCGCTCGACGAGAAGTTCACCATCGAGCTGGAGAACCACCGCCAACGCATCGCCGAGCTGACCGGTGAGGTCGAGGGCGAGCGCGCCGCGCGTGATCAGGTCGCCGAAGGGCTCAACCAGGAGCTACGGGCCAAATACGAGCAGATCTTTTCCCGCCGGGGCGGCACCGCGGTGGTGGAGATCCGCAACGGCACGTGCCTTGGCTGCCACATGCACGTGCCGCCTCAGTTCTTCAACGAGCTCCTCAAGTTTAGGGACGTGCGGTTGTGCCCCAACTGCCACCGCATTTTGATCTGGCGTCCCGAGGCCGCCGAGTCGGCGGCCTCGGGACGTTGAGGTCCTTCCCGCAGCAACGGTTCGGAGGGGGTCAGGCGGTCGCTCGTCCCGGCATGCCCGGGACGGGAGGAAAGTCCGGACTCCGCAGGGCAGGGTGGCCGTTAACGACGGCCCCGAGTGATCGGGGGAAAGTGCCACAGAAAGGAGACGGCCTCGCGGCTGCGGCCGCGGGGAGTCGGTGAAACGGTGGGTCTACCCACCCGCGGTCGCGGAGACGCGCTCGCGCGGCAAACCCCACCCGGAGCAAGACCAGCAAGAGGGTTGCGTGGCCCGCGCTTACCCTCGGGTATGTTGCTCGAGCCGATCGGCAACGGTCGGCCCAGAGGAATGACCGCGACCCGCCCCGTTACGGGCGGGGACAGAATCCGGCTTATCGACCCCCTCCGACTTTCCTCCGCAGCCGTCGTCTCTCCGCGCGGCGAGTCACATTGACAAGCCGCGCGGGCAACATTAGGCTCGCAGCCGATGCGGAGACGGTGGCGGGCCAACCCCGGAGGCGAGTTGAATGGATGAGAAGGACCGTTTTGGCGACAAGCTTCGCGAAGTCGAAAAGGGACGCGAAGACCAGTACTTCGCTCAGCGTGACCGCGAGCTGCTGGCAAAGCTGAAGCGCGCTCAGGAGGACGACACCGAGCAGACGCTCAAGGAAGTGGCGCGCATGCGCTGCCCCAAGTGCGGCACCAGACTGCGCTCGGTGACCCGCCATGAGGTTGCCGTGGACGAGTGCCCGTCCTGTCACGGCATCTGGCTCGATCGCGGCGAGCTCGAGACCATCGCCAAGCGCGAGAACGAAGGCTGGGTGGACCACTGGCTGCGCTTCATCACCCAAGGGGGAGTCTGAGCGGGAACGCAGCGCAGCACCGCCCCTCCCCTCCGTTGCCGTCAATTTCGTGGCGTCGGCGCAACCACTCGCAGGACCATCTGCGCCGGCGGGCCGGTGTTCCTCGAGATATCGCGAAGCTGCGCCGTGACCGTGGTGTCGCCCACGGGGAACTCGAACGGAAGCGCGATCAGGCCGCAGAACTGCAGCGTCGTCGCCCCATCCGAGCAGCCGGGGTTGGCGGCGTTGTTGCACACGAAGTGGAACGTCCCGTCGGCAAAGGACGTGCAGGCGTCGGCGGGGCCGCGGGAGCCGGGAATGCCCGTGCCGTCGAGGAACCGGCATCCGAGATCGTTCAGAGCGTCGGAGATCGGCTGCGTGAAGGCGAAGCTGGGCGGATCGGTCGCCGGGATGCCGCCGATCATGGGTAGGCTGTTGTCGCACACGTCCGTGCTGCCGTCGCCCAGGGGCCGACTGACCTCGACCTGCAGGTCCGGGCGCGCGGTGGGATCATCGGGGCTGTAGTTGAAGGCGCTGCCGGCGACGCGCTGGCCGCTGGTGCCCGGTCGTCCTTCGACGATGATGGAGAAGCCGAAGCCGAAGCTGCGCTCGTAGATGGGCAGGCCGTCGGGGTTGGTCCCCCCCGGCGTGGCGACCGAGTCATCGGCGTTGGCCACGCCGAGGAAGGTGATCACCGGCCCCGTCCCCGGCTGCGGCGCGGGGGTCGCCGTGGGCGTGCGCGTGCGGGTGCGCGTCGCGGTCGGTGTCGGGGTTGGCACCCGGGTCGGGCTTCGCGTCGGCGTCGCGGAGGGGCGCAACGTCGGGGTGGAGGTCGGGCTCGCCGTCGGGCTCGGCATGGCGGTAGGCGTGCGCGTTCGGGTAGGCGTGGCCGTGGGCGGGGGTGGCGTCGCCGTGCGGGTCCGTGTCGCCGTCGGCGTCGCCGAGCGCGTGCGCGTGCGGGTCGCGGTGACCGAAGGCGTCGCGGTGCGCGTCGGCGTCCGTATGGCCGTCGCCGACGGTGTACCGGGCCCGACCGTCACCGTTCGCGTCGGCGACGGCGTTCGCGTGCCGCTCCGCGTCGGCGTGGCCGAGCGCGTGGTCGTCGGCGTGGGGGTGGGAGATCTCCGCACCGTCGCGGTGAATGGGAGGGTTGCGGTCGGCGTGGCCGTCGGCGGGCGCGTGGGCGTCACTGTGGGAGATCGCGTCGGTGTCGAGGTGGGCGGCACGCTGCCCCCCACCTGAACCACGATCTGCCGTCTCGGTCCGAGGTTCCCGTCGGCGTCGCGCAGCTGCACGGTGAGTCGCGTCTGCCCCGGCGGAAACTGGCGTAGCGCCTCGATCTGGAGACAGAACTGGGCCTGCGTGCCCGAGGCCACCCAGGCGTTGTTGCCGAAGGGCCCGATGGTGCATGCCGTCGCGTTGGTGGTGGAGACGAGAAAGCCGCAGGCGAAGGCACGCAGGGCGGCGTCGACCGAGCTGCCGGGGCCGAAATAGGGTGGATCGATATCCGGCACGTAGCGGGCGCATCGCGCATCGAAGCTGCCATCGCCGAGCTGGCTCGAGGTCTCGATCTGCAAGTCCGGTCGGCCGGTCGACGGCTGCACGTCGTGCCCGACGGTCTTGCCGCTGCTGCCGCTCGCCGCTTCGACGACGAGCTTGAAGCCGACGCCGACCGAGCGCAGGTAGACGGGTACGCCGTCGTCGGTCGCGCCCACCGGCTGCGTCGGATCGCCGGCGGCCGTCACCACACCGAAGAAGGTGAGGACCGGTCCCGGCCGCTGCGCCGCCACGGGCACGATGGCAACGAAGTCGGCGGCGCTGACGAGGCCATCGCCGTTGGCGTCGGCGCCGAGGCACTGCCGGTCGCCGAAGATGTTCTCGGCCAAGGCGCCGAGGTCGTACTCGTCGACCACTCCGTCGCAGTTCGCATCGCCGGGAACGACCGCATGGGTGACGCGGGCGGCGAGGACGAGAGCCAGGGCGGCGAAGACCAGCAGAGGAAGCTTCAGCATACGCGCGAGTGCCGGCAACCGGGCTCACAGCAGCGCAACGACATCACCACAGCACCGACCTCCGTTTCGTGACTCTCGGTCACGCCGGCCGATCTCCCCAGGGCGGCGCCGGCGGTGACGCGAGCCCGATACCCTACAGGGTCCGCGCCCACCCGTCCAGTCGGGCGGCGGATCGACGCCGGAAACGACAGGAGGGCGGGGATGGCCCCGCCCTCCTGGAAGATGGACGCCCGCGCCGCCGCTCAGTCCGACAAGTGGGTGAGATGATGCAGCGTAAAGTAGTCCTCGGGAAAGTTGGTCTCGATGAACTGCGAGCTGTAGCGACCGCCGAGCGCGGCGCGATTGGTCTTGTCGTTGACGCCGACCACCATGTTGGGGGTCACCGCCGACATCGATCCGTCGGCGCTCTTCGACCAGTGATAGGCGCACATGGCGTTGTAGAAGTACTCGCCCGCGCGGTTGTGCACCAGCTTCCAGTAGATGCGGTACATGTCCTTGTCCATGTACATGATCACCTTGCCGAAGTTGTAGTAGGGATCGTCCGATTCACCCTCGAGGATCCAGACCGGCCGCGGCACCATGGAGAGATTCTCGACGACGAGCCAGGGCACGCCCTTCGCGCCGGGCGTCTCGTAAGCGGCCTTGAAGTAGGGGATGTCCACCTGCCAGCGGGTCGGGCCGATCTTCTTCTGCGGGAAGGGGTACGGGCTCAGCACCGGGGCCAGGACGTTGCCCTCGCCCACCAGCTTCCACTTGTAGTACTCGATCTTGCCGGAGTAGCAGTTCACGTCGTCGCCGAAGATGTCCAGACCGGCCACCGGGTCGGAGCGGGTGGCGGCGTTGACCCGGCGAACGCGGCGGGTGGCGGGGACGTAGAACCAGGACCGGTCCTGCGAGGTCCAGTCGTTCAGGCGCTTGGTGAGGCCGCCGACGCCGTCGACGTCCTGCGGCTCGAGCACGTTGGACATGCTGGTGCTACGCAGGTGCTCCGAGTTCGGCAGCGGGCCCGCCGAGCGACCCAGATAGGCGTTGGTGTGCAGCCACAGCTTGATGCGCTTGAACTCGCCGCTACCGTCGACACCGTTGAGCGTAAAGGTGGCGCCCTGGCCGTTGCCCATCGAGTTGGCCGCCTCGAAGTTCCAGGCCATCTTGCAGGCGGCCATGGGATCGTTCTTGTCGATCTTCGGGAACGGGTAACCAAAGTAGAAGTCGGGCATCTTGCCCGTCTTCACGTCCTTCAAACCGCAGGTCGCGGCATCGACGTCGTACTTTCCGGCATTCGCCTCGCTCGCCGCCCAGAAGTTCTTCGAGTAGTTCTGCTTGAACTTGTCGGGATCGACCGGAACCACCTTGTACCAATAGTCGCCCTTCTTGACGCGCTCCAGCACCACGGGAGGCAGCAGATCCTTACCCTCCTGCCAGTTGTTGCTGTCGAGAATCCACGGCTTTCCCGGCGCCTCGTCCTTCTTCTGATCAGCCGCTGCCTTCTGGTCAGCCGCCGCCTTCGGTTGGTCAGCAGCCGGCTTCTTCTCGTCAGCGGCCGCCGCCGGGCGCGCGGCCAGGCCGCTCAGGCCGAGAGCCACGGCCCCCAGGACCAGAGCGCGCGTGTCGCGCCATGCCTTATCCCCTGTCATCGCGAATCCTCCTTATCCCGAGAGTTCATTGCGTTTTACCGCCCCAGACGGGCGGGATGCACTCGCATCAACTGGCCAACGCCGTCCGCGGCGGGGCCGAATTCGTGTTTGCCGACTTGCGATCGAGCAGAAACCGCGGCCGCAAGACCTTTACCAGGGCCGGAACCACCACCAGCCCGCCAAAGGTGTTGAAGGCCATCAGCAGGGCGAGCAGCATGCCCATCTCGGCCTGGAACTTGAGCTCGGCGAACCAGAAGAAGCCGGTCCCCGCGAGCATGGTCGAGGCGGTGAAGATGATCGCCTTGCCGGTGGTGGCGGTGGCGTAGTCAACCGCCTCGTCGAGGTTGCCGATCTCGTCGAAGGTGTCGATCATACGGCTGAAGTGATAGATGCCGTAGTCCACACCCACCCCCGCTCCGGCCGCCGCGATCGGCAACGAGTTCACGTTGAGGTCGATATGCCAGAGCACCATGAGGGCCTCGGCGACCAGCTGGGAAAGCACCACCGGCACCATCAGAATCGCCGAGGCGTACCAGGAGCCGTAGGTGAGGTAGAGGCAGAAGTAAACGATGGCGAAGATCAAGGTGAGGTTGGTCCAGTAGGAGTTCTCGACCGCCTCGTTGACGGCGGCCAGGATACCGAAGAGCCCGCCGGCGAACTTGAAGTCGACGTCATCGTTGTGCAACTGGGCGGCGAACTTCTTGCCCTGGTCGATCGAGTTCATGATGATGTCGTGGGAATAGCCGCGGTAGAGGGTCAGAATCGTGCCGTAGCGGCCGGTCGGGTCCATGAAGCGGTCGAGGTTTCCGCCCGAGGCGCCGCTGGTGAAGACGTAGAAGAGCTGCCCCAGCTCCTTCGGTTTCTCGGGGATCAACCCCCACTTCGGATCGCCGTCGCGGTACAGGCGCGTGAGCTGCTTGACGACGTCGAGGATGGTGATCGTGCCGCTTGCCCCCTCGGTACCCTTCATGTCGTTGGCGAACTCTTCGATCGTCGTCAGCGGCTTGATGTTCTTCATGCCGTCGGGCTTCTTGGTATCGGCGATGACGATGAGCTGGCTGGCACCGAGGAACTTCTCGTTGAGCTTGCGAAAGGCGACATTGTACGGGTGATCGGGGAACAGCAGCGCCGCGCCCGGGGTGAGATCACCCACCTTGAGCTGCCAGCCCCACATCGGCGCCAGCACGAACAGGGCGACGGTGAGCACGACGACGACCCAGCGGCGGTAGCCCTCGCTGGCGAGGATGACCCAGCGCGTAACCGTCGGGTAGATCTCCTCCGCGTACGCCAACCAGTACCAGGCCAGGAACGGCACCGAGACGAGGAACGAGAACCAACCGCCGAGCAGGCCGGCCTTGTGGATGCCGTAGGCCGCGACCAGAGAGAGCGCCGCGATCACCGTAGCCAGACCCAGCCCCGGCCCGCGGGTCCGCTGCGCCGCGTGCGTCGCCTGCGGCGGCGGGTTGATGTACGAGAGAATGATGGGGTGCAGGGTCACCACGCTGATGAAGATCGACACCACCCAGAAGCTGGCGAAGATCGCCACCTTCTGGATCAGCGGAATCGGCGCCACCGCGACGATCAGCAGCCCGATGCCGTCGGTGACGATGGACGCAATCGCGGGCGCGAACAGGTGCGAGTACGACACGACGATCGCCTGGTGCTTGTCGTGCAGCCGATAGTACTCCTCGTGGTAGCGGTCCATCGACTGCACCGAATGGCTGAGCGCTCGCGCGGTGAGAAAGATCGGCACCACCAGGACCAGGGGATCGAGGTTGAATCCCAGGAACGCGGCCAGGCCCAGCCCCCAGACGCTGGATAACAGCCCCGAGAAGATCGGCACCCAGATGCCGGTCCATGTACGGAAGTAGGTGTACAGCAGGAACGAGAGCGCGAGAGTGGTGGCGATGAAGACGATGATGAGCTGGTTGGTGTACTGCAGAACCGAGGTGTACAACCAGGGAAAGCCGGTGATGTAGATGTTGTGGTTGGCGTCCTCCTCTTGCGCCTTGAGATGCATCATCCGCTTGTAGAGCTGGCGGAAATCGAGCGCCTCCTCCCAGAAGCCGGCGTGAACCAGCACGGCCGTGTCGTCCAGGGAGGCGAAGATGCCGCGGATGCCCTTGTTCTGGTAGACGGCGAACTTGACGCGGTCGGCCTCGGCCTGGGTCTGCGGCACCCGGGGGTAGAAGACCGGGCGGATCTCGACGCCGCCTTCACGCGCCATGACGCTGGTGACGCGCGGGTGGGCGATGGACAGAATCTGGTAGGGCACCACGCCCTTGCTGTTGATGATGTACTTGGTGATGCGGTCGAGCTTCTGCAGGGTCTCGGGGTTGTAGACGTTGCCGTGCTTGACCTCGAGAATCACGGTGAGAATGTTGGCGCTACCGAACATGCGGCGGAAGTCGCGGTAGATCTGGATGTACGGGTTGGGTCCGGGGTTGATGACGGCCTTGCCGAGGCATGGGGCGAAGCCCCCGCCGCCCTCGCGGCAGTCGTGCCAGGCGTCGGCAGCGGTCTGATACTTCGGATAGAAATCGAAGAAGTCGGTGTGCAGGCGCATGAAGCGCAGCTGAGAGGCGAAGAAGAGCGTGACCAGCGTCACCAGCACCACGACCAGGCCGCGGTACTTGAGGAGAAAGCGTAGATAGCCTTCGATCCAGCGTTGAGGGATCATTCGGGGTCCTCCGTTCGAGCAGGCCTCAGAGCTTCCGGGTCGGCGTGAAGGTATCGCGGTCGGTGATCAGCATCAGGCCCTCGGCGCCGACGATCAAGCCACGGCCGTCGGGCCTGAGAGCCACATCGCGAAACCAACTGCCGGCCAGCTCGATCGGGATGTCCGCCTTGTTCCACGTGTTTCCGCCATCGTTGCTGGTGAGCAGATAACCGCTGTCGCCAATCGCCCAGCCGTACTGGCCGCGCACGGTCAGGGCATAGAGAGAAAGGACGAAGCCGGGCTGGGTCGGTACCTTCACCCGCTCCCACGTCTGCCCGCCGTCGCGCGTGCGCAGCATCACCGACGACATCCCCACCGCCCACCCGTTCTCGGCATCGACGAAGGTCACACCGAAGAGCGTGCTCTGCACCGGGCTGTCTTCCGCCGTCCACGACGCCCCGCCGTCGGTGCTGGCCAGAATGACGCCGAACTCGCCGACGATCCAGGCGCGATCGGCCGCCGGAAAGCTTACGTCGTAGAGGAGGACATCGCCCGGCTCGATGGTCTCGGCCGCCTCCTCGGGCAGCGGAACGTGGGCCGGCATGGCCACCTTCTGCCAGGTCACCCCGCCGTCCTGCGTGCGCAGGATGGTACCGGCGTCTCCCACGGCGATCCCGTTCTGCTTCGACGAGAAGGACACCGAGACCAGGTTGCGGTCGGTGCCACTGGTCTCTCGCTTCCAGGTGATGCCGCCGTCCGGCGAGCGGTAGACGATCCCCGCCTTGCCGACCAGAACGAGGCTCTTGTCCGGAAAGCAGGCGATGTCGAGAAACGCCCGCTTGGTGCCGGCGTCCCGCTTCTCGAAGCTCTTGCCGCCGTCGGTGGTGTAGAGGATCAGGCCCAGGTCGCCAATGACCCAGCCCTCGGTATCGCTGATGAAACAAGCTCCGAACAGGTTCGGCCGGACATCGGCGGGGGCGACCTTCCCCGCCGACGCAGCGCCGAGAGCCGGCACCACCCACGCAGTCAGGCCGGCGCAGGCAACGGCAACGATGAGACGTCTCACAATGCTTCTCTCCTCACTTCGTCACTTCGCCGGCGAACCCTGCGCCGCCGCCGCGGCAGGCGCCTCGTCCCGGTCGACTCTCAACCCGCTCCCATCGCCAATCCGGCCCTTTCGTGCACGCTCCCGGCACCTCACTAGATCGCATACCCCAGCTGGAACAAGATGTTGTCGCGGTCGCGCAGCAGGCTGGTGCCGCTGGCCCCCGTCAGAGAAGGGGCATCGAGGATGTCGTACTCGACCGTGAACCGCCATGGATCACGCTGGAAGGTGATGGACGGCGCGTACACGAGCGACCCCGTCCAATCGTAGAAAAGGGTGAAGCTCGGGTTGATCTGGCCGCTGTAGTAGCTGGTGCTGATGAACAGCGTCTGCAGGAACTGGTCGGCGGGATTGTGAACGTACTCGGGCTCTACGTTGCCCAGGCTGAAGAAGTTCAGGAAGCGGGCCGGAACGGGAAGAACGGTGCCGTTGTTGACCGGGAGATCGACCCCGCCCGGACCCATCGGGGGTGTGCTGCTTCGTTTCGTCGCATCCTGCAGGTGCTTGTAGAAGAACTGCGTCGAGATGAAGAAGGTCTGGTACGGGTTGAGGAAGCGGAAGTAGCGGTTGATGTCCCACCCGAGAACGAAATTGATCGAGTCGCCCGTGTCGCGCCCACCCGTGATCGTGTTGGCGTCGACGCGGTGCCTGAACTGCGGGTTGTAACGATAGATGAAGGGGTCGATCCCCGCCTGCGTGAAGCGGGGCTCATCCTTGAAATAGGCGAACTCGGAGCGGACGACGGAGTACAGGCTGTCGATGGCAAAGGTGGTCGTCGCTCCGGTGATCTGCACCAGCGGCGCGGTCTGGTACAGATGGGCTGAGTAGCCGTCCGGGAAGGTCTTGAGCGGGAAGCTTCCTTGGGAAAGCAGCGGATTGTCCACATTCTCGTCGGCAACGACTTGCACCTCCACGGCCGGGGTATCCACATAGGTGTAGTAGTGCGCCAGGCTGAAAGTGGCGTCGAACATGTTCCAGTACAGACGGGCGCCGCCGCGCATGTCGCCAAGGGTCCGGGCCGGGGTGATGATGGTGGTCAACGTCGTCGCGCTCGGCTTGCCGAGGTTGGGCAGGGTCCACGGCGACCCCGCCGGGGTGCCGGGCGCGAAGCCGACTCGCGTGTCAATGGCGCCGTACCCCTGCAGCGACATCTCGGTGATCGGCCCGAAGTCACCGAGCCGGTACTCCAGGCGCAGCATGTCGAGCGGAACGCGCCGCTCGTCGAGAGAGACGAGGAAGCCGCCGAAGCTGCTGTCGACGGGGTTGATCTGGTCGAGCAGGCGAAAGCCGTCCGTCTCTCCCCACGACCAGACCTGGCGACCGAGACGGAAGAAGAGGTCCCCGACCTCGCCTTCGAGGTAGGCCTGGAACAAGCGCTCGCGATCGGTGCCCAGGTGGCGCAAGCGCCGCCGAGCGGCCAGCACGTCGACTTCCCGATGGCAGCCCGGTGCGGCGGGCGAGAAGGCACAGGTTGTGGGTGAGCCAGGCACGGTCGGTCCCGAAATCGGGTTCTGGGGTAAGGTTACTGTCTGGCCGGTCAGGGCCGCCTGACTGGTCGTGACATATTGGGCCGAGGTGCTGTACTCGCGCGGTCCCCAGTCGTAGATCAGATCGGCCTCGCCGCGAAACGTCAGGTGATACTTGAGGCCGCGGATCCTGAAGGGGAGGTCGTTGAGGAGCTGCAGCGGGCCCCACCCTTCCTTCACCAGACGGGCGAGGTTGTGCTCGAACTCGATCTCCGTGTAGTAGCGGTTCTGGCGCAGGTGTCCGGCGGCGGAGTACGGGAAAGTTTGCGTGTCCTGGAAGTTGGTGACCGTCCTGTCCGTAGCCTCCGTGCCGACGCGGGCGTTCACGTAGGCACGGATTCCGAGTGTGATGTCTCCTTCTTTGTCGAGGTACTTGGCTTGTGTACGCGTCGGTAGGGCGATAATGAGTACGCTTGCCAGGCACACGACTCCACACACCGCAAGCTTGCGCTGCTTCATAGGGACCCTCCTCTTCTCTCACGCCGCGACAACTTCTGTGGTACCCAATGGGCAGACCTGCACCCGCGGTTCCTCTATTCGAGCCTCTCTCTCGTTGTCAAGCAATTTCTGCCTAGTGATCCGTCGAATTCACGCACGCACGGTCTCATCTGCCGTATTCGCTGTCTGGCTGGTCGGCCGGGCGGTTGCAGCGCCGCTGCCCCCCGTTCGCTTCGCCGACATCGTCCAGCTCGATGGCGGAAAGGTCGCCGCGTTGCTCGGCGCCCCCGAGACCCAGCTCGCGGCGTTCGCCTGTCACGCGAGCTGCGCGCCGATTCCGTGGCAGCTCGACGAGCGCGACGCCGCCGGGCGCCTGGTTCTCGACCGTGGCCCGGAGCCCAACAGCGACGCGCCGCCGGGCGTTCTCGACGCCAACGATCTGATCCTCTTCATGGCCAGCGACGCCGGCGAGCGCCTCGCCGCCCCCGCCGCGCTGCCGCGCGACGCCATTGCCGCCGTCGAGGTCGAGTTGACCGACCCGCGCACCGCGGGTCACGGCTGGGTCTATCTCCTCCGCTTCACCCGTCCCGCGCCGCGCTCACCGCTCTCGTACGTCCACTACGATCCCGTGTCCGACCACATCCAGGGCAAACGGGTGGCGCTCGGCTTCGCCCGCGGAACGCCGCGCTATCTCGCCCTGGTCGATGCCGCCGGCCATCCCGGCGACAATCTTCTCGATCGCATGAAGATCCGCGCCCGGGCGCGCTTTCTCTGGGGCCTGATCTCCTTCCGCCGTTCGGAGGACGACATGCAGAGCCGCTTCGTCGCCTGGCGTCAGGGACCCATCCGCGTCATCCGACGCCAGCAGCTCTGGGTGCGGCTGGGATGGGGCTTTCGCACCCCCATCTTCGGCTCGGACACCTACTTCTATCGCGACTGGGCGGATCTCCCGGTCACTCTGAGGCTGAACTTCGCGCCGCATCTGCTGTTCACCGACGTGGCCATCCATGCGGTCCTGGATTTCCGGAATCTGAAGGGCTGGACGGTGACGACACCGGGTTCGAACGGGCGGATCATCGTCGACGGCAAGATGGTCGCCGACAAGCTGACCCTGTCGCGGCAGCGCGGCGACTGGTTTGCGCTGCACGGTCCCGACGTCACGCTGTTGGAGACGATGCAGGTGAGCCCGTCTCTCGCCACCGTCCATCGCCAGCTCTACTACCGCGAGAGCAACACGGCGGACGACCCGCCGGAGTCCTACCCCGGTGAGATGCCGGGCGTCGGCTACACGCTCACCCACTGGGACGAGGTCGCCAGCGGCGCCCACTGGTTCGCCTCGAAGAGCTACGCCCTGCCCCCGGGCCAGAACGTGCAGGACTTCGTCGACAGCCTGGCACAGCCGCTGCGCACGCACACACGCGCGCTCGTTCTGCCCTCCGCCCCGGGTCGGTGACGAGAATCCCGGGTCAGTCGGCCGGAGGCGAGTCGTCCAACCACCAGGATCCCGGGGCGAGGGGCCGGCGGCGAGGAGCGGGTGCGGCACCGACTCTCTCGAGCTCGCGAACCACGAGCTGAGCCGCGCCCCCGGCCGCTTCGCGTACGGCGACACTCAAACCGAGCCCGAGCTCGGTCGACGCCGGGATCGCGCCGACGAGCAGCACCTGGCGCGGAGCCCTGCCGCCGAACTCGGCGATCCACAGCGCCTCCGGCACGGCGGGATCGTGCGGGCTGACGCGCGGCTGCAGCGGCATGTCGCGCAGCTGCCCGTCGCGGTAGAGGCGCAGCTCCCCGGGCGCCCCGGCGGCCGCGACCGTATCGACCAGGATCGCCACTTCGCGGCCGTCGAGGTAGTTGACCAGGTCCAGCCCCGGCGTGCCGGCGTCGATCAGGGCTACCGCGGCGGGGAAGCACCACGCGGTCCGCAGCAGCTCGACGACCGAGGGGCCGAAGCCATCGTCGCCGAGAAGCACGTTGCCGAGACCGATGACCGCGATGGCCTTCTCGTCGCTCATAGCACCTTGACGGTGGCGATCGTCCTGCCCTCGACGTCGAGGGTGTGACAGGCGCAGGCCATGCACGGGTCGAACGAATGCACCGTGCGCAGCAGCTCGAGCGGGTGCTCCGGGTTGGCCACCGGGTTCTTGAGCAGTGCGGCCTCGTAGGGTCCCGGCGCGCCCCCTTCGTCGCGCGGGCTGGCGTTCCAGGTGGTCGGCACCACCGCCTGGTAGTTCGCGATCTTGCCCTCCTTCGCCACCACCCAGTGGGAGAGCGTGCCGCGGGGCGCCTCGTGGAAACCGACGCCCTCCACCGCCTCCTTGGGGAAGCTCGGGGCGTTGAACACGCTGGCGTCGCCCTTGTCCACGTTGGCGACGAGCAACTGCCAGTGGCGCAGCGCCAGCTCCGAGAGCACGGCCGCCCGGATGGCGCGGGCCAGGTAGCGCCCCATCGTCGAGTGCAGGTGGTCGACGGTGATGTTCTGCTTGGCGACGGCGGAGACCTTGGCCAGGGCCAGGTCGGTCCACTTCCGCGTCAGCTCGTGTCCCTCGGCGTATCCCACGAGGATGGTGGCCAGCGGACCGACCTGCATCGGCTTGCCCTCGAAGCGCGGCGCCTTCACCCAGCTGTACTTGCCGTCGTCCTGGAAGTCCGTGTAGTTGGGGACGGTCTCGCCCTGCCAGGGCTGCTGCGCGCCGCGGCCCTGGTACCAGGCGTGGGTGACGTCCTCGGTCACCCCCTTGCGCCAGTACTCGTCGCGGGCGCTGGTGATGCGGCGCACGCCGGCCAGCTTGCCGTCGAAGATCGTGCCGCCGGGCAGATCGAAGGTGGTCGAGGTCGTGTCGGTGGGCAGGTCGGGAACGGCGAGGTAGTTCTTCACCCCCGAGCCGATCTCGAACCACTCGGGATAGAAGCCGGCGATGGCGCAGGCGTCGGGGAAGTAGACCTGCTGCACGAACTGGACGACCTCGTCCAGCAGATCCTTCATCATATAGATACGGTCCATGTTCAGGGCCGCCTGGCTGTTGAGATTGATGGCGTTCATGACGCCGCCGACGGCGACGTTCTGGATGTGCGGGGTCTTGCTGCCGAGGATGGCGACGACCTGGTTCGACTTGCGCTGGAACTCCAGCGCCTGGAGGTAGTGCGCCAGGGCGAGCAGGTTCACTTCGGGGATCAGCTTCATCGCCGGATGGCCCCAGTAGCCGTTGGCGAAGATGCCGAGCTGCCCG
>CAZYMF010000074.1:0-20579 GCA_964648215.1 uncultured Binatia bacterium (SeqCode)
ACGAGTCGATCGACAACCTGGAGAACGGAATCTGGCCGACCCTCTCCGCGAACGGGACGGTGCAGAAGAACGTCGCCTACGGCTCGCAAGACAGCGCTCTGTGGGTCGAGGCTTCCGAGAATGTCCGTGTCGTCGACAACGATCTCCATCACAGTCCGACGGGGCTCGAGATCACGGTCTCGAACGAGATCACCGCCCAGAATAACAACGTCCACGACAACACCGTGGGTATCGGCCTCTACCATCCTTCGGCGGCGGGGCTACCTCCCCTGCAACCGATCTCGGACAATGGCCAATGGCACATTCTGGACAACGACGTGCACGACAACAATCAGCCGAATGCCGCGCCCGAGGGATCAATGGCTTCGGGACTGCCGCATGGTGGGGGCATCCTGCTGCTGGGTGTCAACCACGTGGATGTTCAGAACAACCGGGTCGAGAACAATGACTTCTTCGGGATTGGCATGGTCGACTACTGTCTCGCCGTGCTGGGAACGGATTACGACTGCGCGACGAACCCGCCCTTGGTCGAGGAAACGGCGCCGGACTTCAACCAGGTCATCGGGAACAACCTGGCCGACAACCACGGTGCCCCGCCAGCCGGCCCGTTCCAGGGCGACGCAGCAGACCTACTGCAAATCATCATACCCGGAACGGGAACGAACAACTGCTTCAGCGATAACGTGATCAACAATACTCCGCCCCTCCTCCCCAGGACAATTCCCAATCCACTCCCCGCGTGCTCTTAGCCGCCCTTTGAAGAGAGCCTTCCGCTCGCCCTTCGGCACGCGCGAAGGGCGAGCGGAGGCCGGGCGCCGCGCGACAACCAGGGAACCGCTCGTGCCGAGTGGTCCGACGGTGCCAGCTCGAAGCAGCCATGTGCCCCGCATGGCCGGTGGCCCTATCCCTCTGTGTCAGGGGCAAGGTGCAGCTTGCCGTATCGAGGGTCTCGGCAGGCAGGAGCCCCGCGGACAGCTCTTACGTGGCCACGCTCAAAGCGATCACGCCTTACGGTATGCATCCGTACAATGCGTCGTCCACGGCGGCTACGATCTCGTCAACGGTGATGACCCCGTTGTCGTCGGCATCGCCGGCGGTGCATTCCGAGAGGGAGGTGTTGCCGAGAGCGATGTTCACCATGGTCACGATGTCGTCGACGGTCACGGCACCCGAGCCATCGCAGTTGCCCGTGCAAGCGGACAGAGTGCGCGTGGCGGTCGGCGAGGACGTTGCCGTCGGCGTTGGAGTCGGCGTTGGAGTTGGAGTCGGCGTTGGAGTCGGAGTCGACGTGGCGACTTCCACCCCGAGGTTGGCAAGAAAGGCCGCCGTGCCATCGACATCGGCAACTTTGGCACCGAGCCCAACCATTCGCTTTACAGTAGTCCCCCATCTCGCCTGACTTCTGATTCCCACATTCTCCACAAAACCAAAGGAACCGGGGCTATCGGAGAGCACAACTCCGTTTACGATGAGGCCATGGCACGGGATGCACGACGTCACCACGTCATTCATGGTCACTCCCTGCGCGGCTGTCGTCGCGCGAACGACAACCATCAGGCTCACCAGCAACACACGACAGCGTATCGTCTCCGCCTTACCCCGACTCATTCCTGCCAATCCTCCGCCGGTGTCCGCTCGCGCTCCCCAACCGCTCGTTTGCTATCTCCACCCTCGGGAACACGGCAACATTCCATCTGAAATTATGGTGGACGGCATATAGTCTCTCGCCTGCGGCATTGCAAAATGCGAGTCTAGAACAGGAGGCAGGATCGTGTGATGCGCCAGCCAAGAAGACCAGCACCGCTGAAGACTCAGCTGGTCACGGGAATGTCGCAGTGTAGTCGATCCTCCTTGTGGTCCTCTCCAACGGCCCAAAGACGGTTGATAGCCCTACCGTGTGGTCGTCACTTTCGTGCCTAGCGGTTCGCGCGCTGATTTCCAGGGCGAAAGGCTCATCCAAGGAAGATGGATGCCTCGCGGCAACCGTCGCTACCTTCCGCACCACGTCTGGCGCGTCACCCACCGCTCCCAGCTCCCTTCCCTGCACGTCGATCTGCGAGGCCGGCCGGCGCACCGTGATCGAGCCGTCACACGGTTCCAGGTCGATCGAGCCGCCCCCTAGATGAACTCCGCCAGGGCGGCGAGCTGGTCGATCCACTCGTCCGGCAGCAGCGTCACCGTGCCACCGAACTGCTTGGTGTAGAGCACGATCTTCGCGGTCTCCTCCAACAGCATCGCCCGGGTCGAGGCGTCGCGCAGCGTCTTGCCGACCGTCATCAGACCGTGATTCTGGAGGATGCAGCCGCGGCTCTTGCCCAACGCGGCCCCGACCGCGTCGGCGAGATCCTTGGATCCCGGCATGTACCAGGGCACGGTGACGGTGTCGCGCAGGAAGACGGCGTCGGTGTTGATCGGCGGAAAGGTCTGGTTGCAGATCCCGAACGCGGTGGCGATCGGCGCGTGGGTGTGCACCGCGCCGGTGGCGTCCGGCCGTACGCGGTACGACTCGGCGTGCATCTGGTACTCCACCGACGGCGCGCGCGTGCCTTCGATCACGCTGCCGTCGGGATGGATGTGAACCAGGTCCGCCGCGGTGAGACCGCCCTTGTACATGCGGGTCGGCGTGATCCAGAGAGTCTCCCCGTCGCCGCGGGCGCTGATGTTCCCGCCGGTCGCCGTCAGCAGCCCCATGGCGAAGAGCTCGTTGGTGATCTGGATGATCTGTTCCTTCGCCTCCGCATCGGTCAACATAGCGAACACCTCCCGCCCCGTGGTGTAGCCGAAAGAGGCGGTGGAGTTCCAGCCGGGGGGACGTGAGTTGAACCGGCGCGACTTAGCCCCTATGAGTGCGGGGTGAGCCGGAATCGTGGAGGAGAAATGTCCGAGAGCGCAACACCGACCGAGTCTGCCGCGCCGACGCGCGCGTACGGTGAGCTGGCCACCCGCCTGAGCCAGGCGATCGAGCGCGCCCGCGAGGCGCTGGCGCCGCACGGCGAGCGGCTGCCCGAGGGCATGATCGCCGATATCGACACGCTGTTGGCGGAGTTCGCCCGCCGCCGCGTCCGCATCGCCTTCTACGGCGAGGTGAAAGCGGGCAAGTCGACCCTGCTCAACGCCGTTGCCGGCACGGTGCTGTCGCCGGCGGCCTTCGATCCGCTCACGTCGATTCCGGTGCGCGTCACCTACGGCGGCGCTACCGCCTGGCGGGTGGGCCCGCAGTGGCTGGAGACGGTCGCCGAGCTCGAGCGTCTGATGCGCGACGGCAACACGGAGGTCGACGAGGTCGTCGTCGAGACCAATCTCGACCTCCTGCAGATGGGCGGTCAGGTCGACCTGCTCGACACGCCCGGCGTCGGCAGCGAGGCCCAGTTCGACGCCGTCACCGCCACCGCCCTGCGCTCCCTCGACGCCGTGGTCCTGGTGGTGCGTTACCCGGCCCTGTTCACCCAGTTCACCCGCCGCTTGATGGACGGCCTGCGCAACGACGTCGGCAAGCTGTTCGTGGTCTGGAACCTCGATACCGCCTGCGCGGAGCTGACGCCGGCGGATCGCGTGCGGCAGACGCAGATGCTACGCGCCAACGTCGCCGGCGCCCACGAGCTGTTTCTCGTCGACGCCCGCGCCGCCTTCCGCGCCGCGCAGGCCGGCGATACCGACGCCGTCGCCGCCAGCGGCATGGCAGCCTTCGCCGACGCGCTCAGGCGCTTCGTCTTCTCCGGCGGGCGCGACCTGGCCGCGTTGCGCGAGGCCGCCAAGCGCGGGCAACAGCAGCTGGCCGAGGGCAACCGGGCGCTGACCAATCGCCACGTCGTCCTCGATCGGGCGCTGAGCGACGCGCGCCAGCAGCTGCACGCGGTGCAGGCGCAGGCCGACGCCGACTCGGCGGCGGAGCGCCAGCGCCTGAGCGAGTTCGAGGCCACCGTGACGCGCCTGGCCCAGGAGGCGTCGGCAGCCTCGACCAAGAGCGCCGGGACGCTGCGCCGCCAGCTGCGCACCGCCCGCCGCCGCTGGGTGCGCCGGGGCGCCAACGAGTCGCTGCAGCAGGCAGTGGCAGAGTCCCTGCGCGGCTATGCCGACGACGTCGCCGCCGCGCTGCAAGCCACCACCGAGGCCCTCAACCGCGAGGCGACGGCCTTCGGCAGCGCCGCGGTCGCCGCGCCGCGGCCGCGAACCGAGCCGGCCCTGGGCGAGATCACCCCCGCCGAGCGCCGCCAGCGCGCAGCCACCGGCCGTGCCCAGTGGCTGCGGCGGATGCTGTGGCAGCGGTGGTATCTGCCGGGCCTGATCCGCCTGGAGCGCGACGGGGTCGGCAACGACGTCGCCGCCCAGGCCTCGTGGCTGGAGTCGACGACGGCGGCGATTCGCGCCGCCGCCGGCGAGACGCTCGCCGGCCGACTGCAGGAGATCGCCGACCGCGCCGAAGCCGACGGCAAGCGCATCAAGGAGGCCACCAACTTCGCCGCCAACGAGGCGGAGTTCCAGCTGCTGGAACGCGACCTGCCGCTGGTCGAGTCGCAGTTGGCCGACGTCGCCGCCGTGGTGACGGAGTCCCGCGGGCTGCTGGGTACGGCCGAGGCTCGATGAGCGCCGCGGTCCGGACCATCGGCGTCAACGGCCTGCGCTTGAGCTATCTCGACTGGGGCAACCCGGCGGCACCGGTGCTGCTGCTGCTGCACGGCGGCTCGGCGCACGCGCACTGGTGGGACTGGTTTGCGCCGGCGGTGGCCGATCGCTTTCACGTGGTCGCTCTCGATCTGCGCGGGCACGGCGACAGCGAGTGGGCGCGACCGCCGGCGTACGAGATCGAGGACTATGCCGCCGACGTCGTCGCCTTCGTCGCCGCGCTCGGCCTCTCCCCGCTACGCCTGATCGGTCACTCGCTGGGCGGCACCGTGGCCGCGAGCGCCGCGGCGCGCTTCGCCGGGGAGCTGGCCGCCGTGGTGATCGTCGACTCGCGCACCCAGGCGCGCGACGACGGGCTGCGTTTCATGCACCGGCTGGCGCGGATGCCCGCTCCCCGCTACCGCTCGCTCGAGCAGGGCGTGTCGCAGTATCGCCTGCTGCCCGTCGACAGCACGGCGCCGCCGGAGATCCTGGCCGCGATCGCCGCCCACGCGCTGCGCCGGCAGGCCGACGGCAGCTACAGCTTCAAGTTCGATCGCGCCGCCCTCGCCGGCATCAAGGCGCACGACGTCGCCGCGGAGCTGGCGCAGCTGCGCTGCCCGATCCTGGCTCTGCGCGGCGCCCTCAGCCCGCTCATGCCCGCCGCCGCCGTCGCCGCCCTGCGCGCCGCCGCGCCGCAGCTGCAAGCGGTGGAGATCGCCGGGGCTCACCACCACGTCATGCTCGACCGCCCCGCCGAGTTCGCCGCCGCTGTCGCCGAGTTTCTGGCGTGGACGTGAGGCGCGCGGCGCGGCGCCTCACCCCCTCCTTGCCGCCTCGTGCCCGCGGGTGTAATCAGCGAATCGATGGCGCATCGCTCCGAGTTCGTCACCGTGCGCGGCGTGCGCACGCACCTGATGCACGGTGGTCGAGGCGAGCCGCTCCTCGTGCTGCACCCCGAGTACGGCGCCGACAACTGGCACCCGTACCTCGACGGGTTGGCCTCGCGCTTCCGCGTGATTGCCCCGGACCACCTGGGCTTCGGTCAGAGCGAGCGACCGGACTGGCTCGAGGGCATCGACGATCTGGTGCTGCACTACGTCGACCTGCTCGACCTGCTCGGGGTGCGAGGAACCGCCGTGCTCGGCACCTCGCTGGGCGGCTGGATCGCCGCGGAGCTGGCGGCCGCCTATCCCGAGCGCGTGACGTGCCTGGTCCTGGTCGGCGCCGCCGGGCTCAAGATCGACGGCGTGCCCCGTTACGACCTCTTCCTCAATCCGGTCGAGGAAACCCTGCGCCACCTCTTCCACGACGAGAGCCGCGGCGCGCAGCTGCTGCCGACCGAGTACGGCCCGGACGTGATCGTGCGCGGTTACCGCGAGGCGACCACGCTCGCGCGTCTGAGCTGGAACCCGTACCTCTACAATCCCAAGCTCGAGCGCCGGTTGCAGCGCGTCACGGCGCCAACGTTGGTGGTGTGGGGGCAGCAGGACTCGTTCTTGCCGCCCGCGTACGGCGAAGCGTACGCCCGCACGATCCCCGGCGCCGCATTGCGCTTGGTCCCGGATTGCGGCCATTTCGTGCCCTACGAGCAGACGGCGGCGTTCGTCGATCTGGTCGCCGAGCACGTCGTCCGGCATCGGCCCGCAGCGCGGCCCGAGTGAGCGATGCAGTTCTTCTACTTTCATCTGATGCCGTGGCCGGACCTACCGGCGGACTTCGACCGGCGCTACGCCTCGTCGTGGGTGACCCTGCCCAACCGCACCTACGACCCGAAACGCGGACAGGTCCTGTACAACGAGTACCTCGACGAGCTCGAGCGCGCCGAGGCGCTCGGCTTCGACGGCCTCGGCGTCAACGAGCACCATCAGAACGCCTACGGCACCATGCCGTCGCCCAACCTGATGGCGGCCGCGCTGGTGCGTCGCACCAGCAAGGCCAAGATCGCCATCCTCGGCAACGGCATCTCGTTGCGCGACCACCCGCTGCGCGTGGCCGAGGAGGTCGCCATGCTCGACGTGATGTCGGGCGGGCGCATCATCTCCGGCTTCGTCCGCGGCATCGGCTGCGAGTACTTGTCGCTCGGCATCAACCCGACTCACTCGCGCGAGCGCTTCTACGAGGCGCACGACCTGATCGTGCGCGCCTGGACCGAGGAGGGGCCGTTCACCTTCGAGGGCAAGCACTACCGCGTGCGCTACGCCAACATCTGGCCGCGACCGCTGCAGCAGCCGCATCCGCCGATCTGGTTGCCGTCGCAGGGCAGCACCGAGACCATCCGCTTCGGCGTCCAGCACCGCTACCCGTTCGTCACCGTGTTCACCGCGTACGCCCACACCCGGCGTCTGCTCGAAGAGTACAAGGCCGAGGCGGAGCGCGCCGGCTACACCGCTCCGCCCGAGCAGATCGGCTTCGCCCTGCCGGTATACGTCGCCGAGACCGACGCGCGGGCGCACGAGGAGGCCAAGGCGCACGTGCTGTGGCTGTTCCGCCGCGGGCTGAAGATTCCGCCGCATTTCCTGCTGCCGCCCGGCTACGTCACCGAGGAGTCGCTACGCAAGTTCATCGCCGTCGGCTTGCGGCCGCCCTCGGAGCTGAGCTTCGAGGAGCTGGTGCGCGCGGGCTACGTCCTGCTCGGCAGCGCCGCCACCGTGCGCGACCGCCTCAAGGAGTATGAAAAGGACCTCGGCTTCGGCCTGTTCATCGGCGGCGGCCGCATCGGCGACATGCCGCACGACAAGGCGAGCAAGAGCCAGGAGCTGTTCGCCCGCGAGGTGATCCCCGCGTTTCGCGATTCCCCCACCGTGAAAGGAGGCAAGAGGTGACTCTGAGATCCGTGTTCTGGACCGTGCTCGCGATTTCTTTCGTCGGCCTGGTCACTCACGCCGCGTCCCGGCAGAGTTCGACGTGCCCCGTCGTCGGCTCCTGCGAGTCCATCCACCTTCAGATGATGAAGGGGCCGCCGCCGCTGACGGCGGCGGACGCCCTGCCCCCCGCACCGTCGGAACCGGCGCGGCTGGCGCTCGCGCGGCGCTCGCACTGAGCCGTGCTCGACTTCGTCGACGAGCCCGCCCGGCGCACGCCGGTTCTCGCCGAGACGCAGGTTCTCGTGGTCGGCGGCGGCACCGCCGGTGCCGCCGCCGCCATCGCCGCCGCCCGCAACGGCGCCGACGTCATGCTGGTCGAGCGCAGCGGCGCCCTCGGCGGGTTGGCCACCGGCGGTCTGATCATCCTGCTGCTGACCCTCGACGACGGCGAGGGGCACCAGGTGATCGGCGGCCTCTGTCAGGAGGTGGTCGATCGTCTCACGGCCCGGCGGGCGGCGTTCTTCCCGCCCCCGGAGAGCTGGGGCTCGCAGGATGAGACGCTGCTGGAGCAATGCCGCAGCTGGGGCCTCGTCTGGGGCATGGGGCCGCATCGCGTGCGCTACTCGGTCGCCTACGACCCGGAAGAGCTTCGCTTCGCGCTCAACGACGTCTGCGAGAACAGCGGCGTGCGGCTGCTCTTGCACAGCTGGGCGTGCGAGGCTCTGTGTGACGGCGAGCGGGTGCGCGGGGTGACCTTCCAGAGCAAGTCGGGTCGCTTCGCCGTGCTCGCCGACGTCGTCATCGACACCACCGGAGACGGCGACGTCTTCGCCTCCGCCGGCGCGCCGTTCGAGCAGGAGAAGGTGCTGCCGTGGCTGTGGTTCCGCATGGGCGGCGTGCACGACGTCGACGCGGCGCTCGCCGCCGGCGGCACCTGGTTCTTCAAGACACCGGCACCCGGGCAGGTGCTGCTGCCGTGGGGCGCCACCGACCGCGTGATCCGCAAGATCGACGCCACCGATCCGCGCGATCTCACCCTGGCCGAGATCGAATGCCGCAAGAAGGTGATGGAGGCGATCGACCAGCTCAAGGCCGAGGTGCCGCAGTTCAAGGACGCGCACGTGTGCGAGATCGCGACCCAGCTCGGCATCACCGAGAGCCGCCGCCTGGTGGGCGAGTACGTGCTGACCCGCGACGACATGAACAGGCCGATCGACGACGTCGTCGCCCTCACCGGGCACTGGACCAAGTACGGTGCGCTCTACTGGATTCCGTTTCGCTCACTGCTGGCGCAGCAGTACGTCAACTTGATGGCCGCCGGCCGCTGCATCTCGGTCGATCACCCGACGCACAACGCGACCAAGGAGATCCCCGCCTGCATGGCCACCGGCGAAGCCGCCGGCACCGCCGCGGCGCTGGCGGTGGCGCAGGGGATCGCACCGAAGCAGCTCGACGTCGCGCAGCTCCAGGGTCGGCTGCGATCCAGGGGAGCCATCCTCGACGTGCCCCAGTGAACCAACGCCGCCGGCTGTCGCCCCAACCCGGGGGCAGAGCCGGCGGAGCTCGCTAGGATCTGGAGCGCTGGCGCAGCAGGGCCGCCAGCCCGACGAGAGCCAGAACCGCGGCCAGCAAGGCGAGCATGTCCGACGACGCCGCCGGCACCGCGGCGGGGATGAGGCCGACGGCAGGACCCTCGAGGATCGGGTCGGTGCAGTCGTCGGTAGCGTAGATCTTCTGACCCGACTTCAGGGGCGGCGAGACGTTGATGACGAAGTTCCCCTGGAAATCCTTGCTGCCGGAGCCGATCGGCGTGTCGTTGCCGTCGTAACAGACCGGCGGCACTTCCGGGCCGCAATCGTAGATGGTGACGATACCCGGCGTGCAGCCGGGATCGGCATGGCCGCTCACCGTAGTGGAGCCCTTGTCGACGCCCCCGGTGATCACGGGAACGTACGGTGTCGGCGTCACCACCGACGTATAGGTCGGCGTCACCGTCGGGGACGCTGTTGGGGTAGCCGTCGCTGTCGTGGTCGCCGTGTCCGTCGGCGTTGCCGTCGCCGTGTCCGTTGGCGTCACCGTCGCCGTGTCCGTCGGCGTGGATGTCAGTGTCGTCGTCGGAGTTTGCGTCGCTGTGTCCGTCGGTGTCACCGTCGCCGTGTCCGTCGGCGTGGACGTCAGTGTCGCCGTCGGGGTTTGCGTCGCTGTGTCCGTCGGCGTTGCCGTCGCCGTGTCCGTCGGTGTCGCCGTCGGCGTATCCGTCAGCGTTGCCGGCGCCGTGTCTGTCGGCGTTGCCGTCGGCGTCGCCGTGGGCGTATCCGTTGGTGTCTGCGTCGGCGTGTCGATGGTGTCGTACGTCGCCGTCGAAGGGGACGAATCATCCGTACCGGTTGCATAGGTACCGTGGGCAGTCGCGGTATTCGGATGTGGACCAGCCGCTGCTGAGATTGGTCCCTCCACACAAGTGGCCGTCGCACCTGGCATCAGAGGCAAAAAGGCGGCCCAGTTACAACTCGCGGGATCCACCGATGTGCTTGCCAATGTGGGATCACTCACGCTTATCCCGGTAAAGTCAAGATCACCGCTGTTATATACCTTGAACATGTAATACACGTCACCCCCCGGCGCGACATCGACAAAGGCGGTGAACGGGGCGCTGCCGGTGGCTGACACCTGCTTCGTCAGGTCAATGGATGCCGTCTGGTCATTCACCACCAAAGACCCAGAGGCGGTGTTGCCATTACCACCTTCGGAGGATGTGACTGCAGTCGTCACGTTGTTCTTCGTCCCGGCGGTTGCGCCGGTGACGGTCACGCTGAACGTACAATTGCTGTTGGCGGCAAGCGACCCGCCTGAGAAAGATATTGTACTCGGCGACGTTGTCGACAGCGAACCGCCACAGGTTGCTGTTGGCCCACTTGTCGCAACCGTCAGGCCGGCAGGCAAGTTAGGGGCGGAGTCAGTAAATCCAATGCCGGATAGGGCATTGCTCTGGTTCGGATTGGTAATGGTGAAAGACAGAGTCGAACTATTCCCGGTGAAAATTGATGTCGGAGAGAAGGATTTGGCAAGGACCGGAGGTGCAATGACCGTCAGGGACGCGATGGCGTAACCGGTTGAGGTTGTATTCGTGCCGCTCTCCGTTGCGCCAATGTTCCCACTGACGTTCTCGTATTGGCCGGCAGCTGCACCGTTCACCGTTATGCTGAAACTGCAACTGCCGCCGCCGGCGAGCGACCCACCCGTCAACGCTATGGTCCTTGTCGAGGCAGTCGTTACCAGATTGTTCGTGCCGCCGCACTTCGAGGATGTTGAGTCAGCGATGGTCAGCCCCGAGGGCAAGACGTCCGAGAACGCCACGTTGCTCAACGACGCGCTTGGATTTGGATTGCTAATGTTGAACGTCAGCGTTGATGTGCCATTCAACGTAATCGATGTCGGAGAAAAGTTCTTGGTGATGTTGGGCGGATACGTTCTGACGCAACCGGCGAAAGAGATGTTGTCAAGATACATCGTCGGCGTCTTGCCAGGTCCGCTCTGATCGGCATTGATTCTGAATCGCGTCGTGCTTGCGCCCGTCGTCGCCGCCGTGGCAGTGGCGCCAGTTTGCCATGAACCTTTTGTCGCAATAATCGTGGTGGGCGAAGAGAACGTTACCCCGCCATCGGTGCTGGTATAAATGTACACATGATTGCTGGCGCTTCCCCAATCACCGTTTGCCAAAAGATCATAATCGAACGTAATGGCCACGCCGCCGTAGTTAGTCGTATCAAGTGTGAATTCAAAATAGGGCACCGTGGTGACCGTGGCGGTCCCCGTGGTCCACGAATCCGTAATACTCCAGGAGTTCACCGGATTACCCACCGTGGTGCTTATGGCCTGAGTGCCCGTGCCTGACAAAGTCGCGCTCGCGGTGGCAGTGGCCACATCGGGCGCCTTGGTAGTGTAGGGCGGCGCCGGGCCGCCGCTCCCTTGTCCCGATGTCGGCATGGTCCACGTGGCCATTGTCAGCTTGGTTCCGCAAGAGGAGGGCGGCGCCGGGAGCGTCGTGGCCGTCAACGTGGCGCTGCCGGTATTGCCGGTATCAATGGACGTGTCGATGAACAGATGCCCTGTCGTATTGGGGTAGGTATTCGCCGCCGCCGCGGTCACGTTGACCGTGATGGTACAAGAGCTGTTCGGGGACAATGTGGCGCCCGAGAAGGAAAGGGACGTGTCGCCGGCGACAAGCGCGGGGGAAAAGCTGCCCGTACCACAACCGCTGTACGTCACGCCCGGCGTGCCGGCCACCTGCAAGCCGCCCAGTAGCGTATCGGCGAAATTGACGCCGGTGAAGGTTTCCGTCAGCGGGTTGACCAGCGTGAACGTCATGACGGATGTGGCGCCAGGTGCGATTGCCGTCGGAGTAAAACTCTTGCGGATCGTGATGCTGGAGGGACCAACAACAGACGCAATGCGCGCGGCGGCCGAAAAGTCGGCATTGTAATGAAAGCTGCTGCCGGAGAAGTCGTAGAGCAGCGTATTGAGGGTCTGTGTAGTCCCAGCTCCGCCGATGATTTTGACCGTATACATGGTGACGACGGTGCCACCCGCCTTGTCATCTCCGCCAATGCAGGAGCGGTAGGTCGGGCTGGTGGGGTTGCTGTCCCATACACAGGCATTGGCGTAAAGGGTGCTGTTGGGGTTGGGAACGTTGGTGGTATTGCTGTCCGCCGTGTAAGTCGTACTGACAGACAGAATCTGGAAGATGGTGTTCGGGAAATTGATGAATGACTCTAACTGATTGTACCCCTGGGTCGCAGTGAACGCATCGAGTTCGATCGTGTAGGTATTGCCAACCAGCAAGGTCATTGTCCCGCCGGCGGGAATCGAGACGCCGTCGAGCTTTATATTCGTGATGCCGTTGCGGTTCTGGGAGATCAGGTGCTCCACGTACAGCTCGCGCGGCACGGGGGACGAAGCCGTGCCAGAGCCGTCAGTGGCGGTGATGTGGTAGCGGCGCGTCGCGGCGCTCGGATTGTAAGCGGCCGCAACCTGCTTCACCTCGGCTTCAAAATAGGCGTCCTGACAACCGTTACCCGCGAACGAGAGCGTGATTTGGCTGTTCGAGCCAGTACGCAAGTTGATGTAGGGGTCAGCCCCGGCATCGCCCCAAAACACGCCCATGCCATCATCCCACACATAGGTGACCGTCGCGGTGGTGGCGCCTCCGCTCGTGTTACAAACCCGTGCCGCCACCGGAAAGCGATAGGGGCCGCTGGCCGGGCTGTTGCTGTCGAGGCCGACGATATTCCAGGTGATCGGGGTGACCGTCAGCGTCGCCGCCTGCGCGGCGGCGGACGACCACAAAGCAAAGCCAGAGACCAGGAGAGGAATCAGAGCCGCCCGGGTTCGCGGGACCCACTGCCATGTGGCCGATCGACGAAGTCGCGACAATAGAGCACAGCAGCGCATCATGAGGGACCAGACAGCAAGAGTTTTGCCCCGTAGTATGTCTTGGGACGAAAGAGCTTCCCCCCTCTCCCGTCCGTCTGCCGGCGTGACAATCGAGGTCGCAGCACTCAGAGCGCGGGGAGACCGCGGCTGCCCGCCGAGACGTTGTTGGGGATGCCGCCGGCTGACCGCGACGTGCTCGCCCCCCGATGCTGCGGCCGATCCCGGGATACCTGCGACAAACGGCCTCTCTGCTTCCACCCCTACCCCTCCACGCACCACCGACATCCTTCCCCGACCGCCCTGTTGCTGGTAACGCCGTCCCGATGCTCTGCGCTATGATCGCGGCAGTCCGGGCGTGCCTTGAGCGTCAGTCTGGACCACGCTGGTCATCTTGGTCGTATAACAGGTTTTACCGACCAGACAAGGGTAAAGTTGCAAGCATGCCTGATCTGTAATCTTCAGAGGCGCGCGCCGAGGCCAGGCGATGGTCGGGGGTATCGCGACCAAATCGCCACCCTCCTCCGCCAGGCCGGACCGGGCCACGATTTTGGGCTGCAATCCGTTCCAGCAACGCTGCCCGAGACCCTGTCGGCGGCCGCCGGGTTGCCCCGCGATCACGCGCGGCCTCGTCGCAGCTTCTGTCGTGCGGCGATGTCGTCGAGCGCTGCCCGCGCGGCGAGCGCCACCTCCGGCGACGGATCGAGGTCGAGGGCATCGAGAAAGTGGTGGTACGCGGGAGCCATCTGGTCGAGATCCCGCAACTGCACCAAGCCGGCGCCGAGGTGCGCCTCGGCGGCATCCGGCCCCGCCGGATGGTCCCGCAGATGGCGGCGGTAGAGCACCAGCGCCGCTCGCGGGTGTCCGTGGGCACGCAGCCAGTCGGCGAGTGCCAGGGACTGCTCCGGGGCCAACAATCCTCGCGTCGCCTCCGCGTCGAGGGCGAAGTAGCGGCGCGCCACCTCCTCGAAGCGTCCGTCGGCCAGCGCCTGCGCGATCGTCGCCTCAGCCGCCGGCTTCTCGTCCCCGACGCGAAACTCGAGCGGCCGTTCGGTGACGGCGCGCCGGTCCATCACCCACGCCACCAGCAGACCGGCGACGAAGCCGCCGATGTGGGCCCCGTGCGCGACGCCGATGTCCACGCCGTGCGCCGCCAGGAACGGCAGCAGATTGTCGACGACGATGAAGAGGCCGAGCACGAGCCGGGCCGGCAGCAGAACCACGTCCATGAAGAACGGAAAGAGGAAGAGAAACACGCGCACCCGGTTGCGCGGAAACCACACGAAGTAGAAGCCGAGCACGCCCGAGATCGCTCCGGAGGCGCCGATCAGGGGCATCGAGGAGCCGAGGGCGAAGAGGGTGTGGAACAGCGTCGCCACGACTCCCGCCGCCAGGTACCAGAAGAGATAGCCGAGGCGTCCCAGCCGGTCCTCGACGTTGTCGCCGTAGATCCACAGGAAGAGCATGTTGCCGAACAGGTGCAGGAAGCCGGCGTGGAGAAACAGTGACGTGAACAGCGTCGACAGCGCCGGGGCGGCCGGGCGGAAGCCCCACGCGAAAACGAACAGGTCGTACGCCGACGTCTGGCGCAGGATCGCCCACGGCGGCACGTTTCGCGGCAGCCGCTCGCCGATGACGCGGAGATACTCGCCCAGCAGCGGACTCGCCGGGTCGGGCGCCGTGGCGCTGAGGGGCAAGGTGACGAACAGGTAGACGGCGACGTTGGCGCCGATCAGGGCGTAGGTCACCCACGGCACGCCACGCGGATTGGGTTGATCCCCCAGGGGCAGGAACACGGTTTCGTCTCCGATGCTGCGGCCCGTAGGTATCGCAAGTGCCGCGGCGAGTCACCAGCGATCGGTGATCGGCTTCTCGTGGCCCGCGATTGGTGGCCGGCGCCACTCCCACCTCCTGATCCGCTTGCCGTTCGGCGGCGCCTCGGTTAACAAACGTTCGGCAAGCTTGCCCGAGGGAGACGGTCGCCGATGGATCTCAGCTACAGCGCCGAGTACGAGAAGTTTCGCGCCGAGGTGCAGCAGTTTCTGCAGGAGAACTGGACCAAGGAGGATGCCGAGAGTGGACCGCCGCCGGAAGGTCAGGCCTCGCTGATGGGCGCGGTGCAACGCACCGACGAGCGCGCCACGCAGTTCCGGTTGCAGGCGATCGAGCGGGGCTATCTCTACCGGCACGTTCCCAAACGCTACGGTGGCGCGGAGCAGCCGTCCGACGCGCTCAAGGCGCAGATCATCGCCGAAGAGTTTCGCCGGGTGAAGGCGCCGCACGAGATCATCGGCCAGGGGCCGAGCATGCTCGTGCCCACGCTGGTCGAGCACGGCACCGAGGAGCAGAAGCAGTTCTTCGTTCGCGACACCTTGCTCGGCAAGATCCTGTGGTGCCAGGGATACAGCGAGCCCGGCTCGGGCAGCGACCTCGCTTCGCTGCGCACCCGCGGCGTGCTCGAGGGCGACCAGTGGGTCATCAACGGCCAGAAGATCTGGACCTCCAACGCCGACACCTCCCACTGGATGTTCTGCCTGGTGCGCACCGAGCCGGAGGCCTCGAAGCACGAAGGCATCAGCTACATTCTGATCGACATGAAGACGCCGGGCATCGACGTGCGCCCGCTGCGGCAGATGACCGGCGACGCCGACTTCAACGAGGTGTTCTTCGACAACGTGCGGGTGCCGGCGCAGAACATCGTCGGCAAGCGCGGCCAGGGCTGGATCGTCAGCCGCTCCACGTTGAAGCACGAGCGCGCGATGATCGGCGGCTCGGTGATTCACCGCCGCGTCTTCGACGGCCTCATGATGCTGGCACAGGCCTTGCCCCTGCGCGGCCAGCCGGCCATCAAGAATCCGATCATCCGCAACCGGATGGTGGAGATCGAGACCAAGCTGCTGACCCTGGAGTACAACCAGTACCGGCTCCTGACCAGCGGCTTGCGCGGCGAGGACCCGGGCCTGGCCGGCATGGTGACCAAGCTCTACGGCACCACCCTCAACTACGAGATCGGGCGGCTGGCGATGGACGTCCTCGCCGATCGCGGCCTGCTCGCCCCCGGCGAGGGGAGCGCGCCGGCGATGGGCATGTTCCTGGTCGCCTACATGTGGTCGCTCGGCGTCTTGATCGCGGGCGGAACCGCCAACATCCAGCGCAACGTCATCGGCGAGCGCGGTCTCGGCTTGCCGCGCGATGCGGCGACCAAGCGATAGGAGAAGTCGACAGATGGATTTCGGGTTATCGCCAGACCAGGTCCTGTTGAAGGACACCATCAAGCGTTTCCTCGCCGAGCAGTGCCCGACCACGCGCGTGCGGGCGATCATGGAGAGCGACAGCGGGCACGACCCCAAGCTGTGGCAAGGGCTGACCGAGCTGGGCGTGACCGGCCTGATCGTACCGGCGGCCCAGGGAGGCTCGGGGCTCGAGCTGCTGGATTTGGCCTTGGCCGCCGAGGAGCTCGGCTACGCGGCTTGCCCCGGCCCGTTCCTCGGCTCTTCTCTGGCGACGCTGGCGTTGATCGAAGGCGGCGACGGGGCGCAGCGCGAGCGCTGGTTGCCGCGGATTGCCGCCGGCGAAGCGCTGGCTACCGTGGCCATCGGCGAAGAGGAGAGCCGTTGGAATCCCGGCGAGCTCACCGCGCAGGTGAGCGCGGGCAAACTGTCGGGCAGCAAGCCGCTGGTGCCCTACGCCTCGAGCGCCGAGATCCTCATCGTCGCCGCGCGCGACGACCACGGCCCCGGGCTGTGGCTGGTCGAGCGCGGCGCGCCCGGCATCGAGGTCAACTCGCTCAAGGTCGTCGACATGACTCGCCGGGTCGACTCGGTCACCTTCCGCGACACGCCCGCCGTGAAGCTCGGCGGCTCGGCGAGCGCGCTGCAGCGCACCATCGACGCCGGCTGCATTCTGATCGCCGCCGACGCCTACGGCGGCTGCCGCCGCTGCCTCGACATGACCGTCGAGTACGCCATGCAGCGCGAGCAGTTCGGCCAGAAGATCGGCGCTTTCCAGGCCGTCAAGCATCAGCTCGCCAACCTGGCCGCCGCGATCGAGCCTTCGCTGTCGCTCTACTGGTACGCGGCCCACGCCTTCGATCACATCAAGGACGAAAGCGAGCGCCACGCGGCCATCGTCAAGGCGCACATGAGCGACCTCTACGATCTGGTCACACGTGACGCCACGGAGCTGCACGGCGGCATCGGCTTCACCTGGGAGTTCGACCTGCATCTCTGGTTCCGCCGCGCCGTGTTCGACCGCGGTTTTCTCGGCGACGCCAACTATCACCGCGCGCGCGCGGCGGACCTCGCCGGCTGGTAGCCGCGGCGAGTACACGCCACGGGCTTGCCCTGAGTCTCCCGTGCTGTCAGGCTGGCAAACAAAAGGAGGATCGCAGCGATGAAGCGAACCCTGGCCGGCCTGGTCCTGGTTCTGTCGCTCGCCGCGGCGGCGCTGGCCGGGACCGTGGAGCAGAGCTTCCGCCTCTCCGGCGTCAGTTGACACCAGGGCGCCCGCGCGGTGCAACTGGCCCTGGTGGGGCTGGCCGGAATCGAGCACGTGCGGGTCTTGGTGCCCGTGCAGCAGTTGCGGGTCACCTACGACCCGGACAAGATCACGCCGCGGGAGATCACCGACGCCGTGCGCCGCGCGCCCGCGGCGGGCGAATCGGGCAACTACGACGCGGTCCCCTTGAAGGACGACGGCAGCAAGAAGGCCGGCCAATCGCCGTGAGCGCCGCGGCCCGACGCCGCGGCTGAAAGACGCCCAGGCCAAGCGCTGGGCCAAGCACCATGGCGCCGCGTCACGCCAATGTCGGGCAAACCAGACCCGAGCTCTCCCGCATACCCATCTCCGGCGCACCCCTTCGCTGGCCGGTTTCTCGCATCGTGCACACTCCCAAGGAGGACATTTCATGACCAGCCGTGACCACGCCGGCGCTCTGCGCGCCGCCCTTCGGTGGGCCAGCCTGGCAGCCGCGTTCCTGCTGCTGGCGAGCAACGCCCGCATCGCCGGCGCTGGCGAGGGCCAAGGCACGACCGGGCGCGCCGCCGGCATGATGGTGCACATCGATCCGGCCACCGGCGCCTTCCTCGCCGAGCCTCCCCCGCCACAGCCGGGTGCGCCGGCACCGCGATCGGCCTTACCGGCGCCCGCCGCCGACCTGCCGGTGGTCGCCGGCGATACACCGGCCGGCGGCATCACCATCAACCTGGGCGGACGTTTTCAACAGGTAATGACCGCCGAGAAGCGGCCCGACGGGTCCATCGCCGTCGATTGCGCTCCCGGGAAGCCGGCGCAGAAACGATAAAGGCCGTCGTGCTCCCTCTCCCGAGGCAGCGCCTCCCGGCGCTGCTGCTTCTCGCCGCACTGGCGCTGCCGCTGCGGCCGGCGCACGCACATGCCGCCACCATCACCGTCATCAACGACGACGGTGCGGGGGAGGGTTTCAACGATCCGACGCCGGTGGCCCCGGTCGGCGGCAACACCGGCACCACGCGCGGCCAGCAGCGCTCGATCGCCTTCCAATACGCCGCCGAGATCTGGGGCGCCCGGCTCGACAGCCCCGTCGAGATCCGGGTCGACGCCACGTTCGATCCCCTCACCTGCGACAACACCAGCGCCCAGCTCGGCGGCGCGGGCCCGCTGACCGTCCATGCCGACTTCGCCGGCGCGCCGCTGGCCCACACCTGGTATCCGCAGGCCCTGGCCAACAAGCTCGCCGGCATCGATCTCTCCCCCAGCGACGACATCACCGCCACGTTCAACAGCAGTCTCGAGAACAACAACTGCCTCGGCAGCACGCACTGGTACTACGGCCTCGACGGCAACGCCCAGGGCCAGATCGACCTGGTCACCATCGTTCTCCACGAGCTCGGTCACGGCCTCGGCTTCCTCACCCTGATCAATGAGAACACCGGGCAGAAGATGGCGGGGATGGACGACGTCTTCATGCGCCTGCTCGAGGATCACGCCACCGGCAAGCTGTTCCCCGACATGACCGACGCCGAGCGCCTGGCCGCCAGCGTCGACACCGGCAACCTGCGCTGGGTCGGCGCCAACGTGATCGCGGCCAGCGGCGGCAAGACGTTCGGCGTCGACGTCAACGGGCACGTCCAGATGTACGCGCCGAGCACGTTGCGGCCGGGCTCGTCGGTCTCTCACTTCGACACGGCCGTGTTCCCCAACGAGCTGATGGAGCCGATCTATACCACCCCGCTCCACGACGTCGGCCTCACGCTGCCCTTGTTCGACGACATCGGCTGGGGCGGCGCCGCGGCCGCCAGCCCCACCAGCACGCCCTCGCCGACCGCTACCCGAACCCCGACACCGACCCCCACGGCGACGAGCACCCCTACCGCCACAGGTACGCGAACGCCGACATCGACGGCTTCACCGACCTTCTCGCGCACTCCGACGGCCACCCCGTCCGCCACCCCGACCCGGACCTTCACCAGGACGGCGACGCCTTCTCCCAGCCTCACCGCCACGCGCACCGTGACGGCCACGCGAACGGCCACCGACACCCGTACGGTCACCCCGACCGCGTCGGCAACGCCTTCGGCAAGCCCGTCGGCCACCGCGACAGCCACGGCGACCCGCACGGCGACGGCCACGGCAACGCCCTCGCCGAGCAACACGAACACACCCACGGCCACCGCGACACCAACCGCCACCAGCACCCGCACACCCACGCCAACACCTACGAGCACACGCACCAGCACACCGACGCGCACCGCGACGGCCACGCCGACGACGTCGCCGACGCGCACGCCCACGGCAACAGCCACCCCCACGATCACGGCCACCGCCAGTGCGACCAGGACGACGACAGCGACGGCCACGCCCACGCGGACGGCGTCGCCGACCGCCACGGCCACGACAACCTCCACCGCCACCGGCACGCCCACCGCCACCGCCAGCGCGACGAACACTTTCACGACGACACAGACCGCGACCGCAACACCGACGGCCACCGCCACGGCAACACAGACGGCGACCGCAACGGCAACAGCCACGGCGACCTTCACCCTGACGACGACGGCGACCGCGACCAGCTCTCCCAGCTCGACGCCCAGCTTCACCAGCACTGCCACGAAGACACCGACGGCGAGCGCAACGGCGACCGCGACGGACACCCCCACGGCAACCGCCACCGAGACCCAGACCGCGACGGTGACGGCAACCGTCACGGCGACGGCAACGCCGAGCACCACGGAAACGCCGACCGCTACCCCCTCGATCAGCCCGTTGCCGTCCGCGACGCCAACCACCACGCCGACGGCGACAGCGACGGTCAGCCCGACGGCGGCCACGGACCGTTGCCTCGGCGACTGCAACGGCGACGGCGTCGTCACCGCCAACGAGGTGGTGCTGGGCATCGACGTGACCCTGGGTCTCGTGCCTGCCGACGCCTGCCCCGCCTACGACGCCGGCGGCAATGGCTCCGTGACCGTGGACAAGCTCGAGCGCGCGGTGCACAGCGCCCTCGATGGGTGTCCCTGACGGCACCCGACATCGGCGCCAGGGGGGGCGCTTGCGGGGCAAGCTGCTGCTGTAGTACCCGAGCCGGATGCAGTCGACCGCTTCCTCGCAGACCATCGAGTCGATGGAGAGCAAGATCCTCTTCGTCATCGGCCCGCCCCGGTCGGGCTCGACGTTGTTGATGCGCATGCTGAGCGCGCACTCGGCGATCTACAGCCGTCCGGAGCCGCACCTGCTCACGCCGCTGGCCCATCTCGGCTACTA
>CAZYMF010000075.1:0-20478 GCA_964648215.1 uncultured Binatia bacterium (SeqCode)
GTGGCAGACCGAGACCGGGGGCATAATGATCGCCAACTATCCGGCCATGGAGAGTCGTCCGGGCTCGATGGGCCGGCCCCTGCCCGGGATCGACGCCGCGATCGTGCAGCCACACAAGGACGGCAGAGTCGACGTGATCGCGGCGTCCGACACCGAAGGCGAGCTGGCACTACGCCCCGGGTGGCCGTCGATGTTCCGCGGCTACCTCCACGAGGAGGAGCGGTATCGGAAATGCTTCGCCGGCGGCTGGTACCTGACGGGCGACCTGGCCAGGCGCGATCGCGACGGCTACTTCTGGTTCGTCGGTCGCGCCGACGACGTGATCAAGTCGGCCGGCCACCTGATCGGCCCGTTCGAGGTGGAGAGCGCGCTGCTGGAACACCCGGCGGTCGCCGAGGCAGGCGTCATCGGCAAGCCCGATCCGACCATCGGCGAGGTGGTCAAGGCTTTCGTCTCGCTCAAGCCGGGGTACTCGCCCGGCGAGGAGCTGCGCCGCGAGATGCTCGGCTTTGCCCGCACGCGGCTCGGACCCGCGGTGGCCCCGCGTGAGATCGACTTTTGCGTCAGCGTGCCGAAGACGCGTAGCGGCAAGATCATGCGCCGGCTGCTGAAGGCCCGCGAGCTCGGCCTGCCGGAAGGCGATCTGTCGACGCTGGAGGACGACGGATGAGCGACGAAGGAGCGGCGCCGCGCGCCATCGATCGCGACCACGCCTTGCTCCTGCTGCGCCAGATGATCCGTATCCGCCGCTTCGAGGAGAAGTCCGCCGAGCTCTATAGCGACGGCAAGATCCGCGGTTTCCTCCATCTCTACATCGGCCAGGAGGCGGTCGCCGCCGGGGCGATGCAGGCGTTGCGGCCCGAGGACGCCGTGGTCGCCACCTATCGCGAGCACGGCCACGCGCTGGTGCGCGGCGTCTCGGCCGGCGCGATCATGGCCGAGCTGTACGGCAAGGTCGAAGGCTGTAGTCGCGGCCGCGGCGGATCGATGCATCTGTTCGACGCCGCCACGCGCTTTTACGGCGGCAACGCCATCGTCGGCGGCGGGCTCCCGCTCGCCGTCGGCCTGGCTCTGGCCGACAAGATCCAGGGGCACCCGCGGCTGACCGCCTGCTTCTTCGGCGAAGGCGCGGTGGCCGAGGGCGAGTTCCACGAGTCGATGAACCTGGCTGCGCTGTGGCAGCTGCCCGTGCTGTTTTGCTGCGAGAACAATCTCTACGCCATGGGCACGGCGCTGGCGCGCTCGGAGTCGGAGACCGATCTGTGCCTCAAGGCCTCCAGCTTCGAGATGCCCGCCTGGCCGGTGGACGGTATGGACGTGATCGCCTGCGAGACGGCGACACGCCGGGCGGCGGAGTCGGTGCGCACCGGCGGCGGCCCCCACTTCGTGGAATTCCGGACCTACCGTTACCGCGCTCACTCGATGTTCGATCCCGAGCTCTACCGTGACAAGGCCGAGGTGGAGGAATGGAAGGAGCGCGACCCCATCCCTGCCTTCGCCGCTCGAGCAAAACAGGACGGCCTGCTCCAGGACGAGGATGCTGCGGCGATTGAAGACGAAGTGGGTGTCGAGATCGCGAAGTCCGTCGAGTTCGCCGAGGCCGGCACGTGGGAGCCGGTCGAGGATCTCACCCGCTTCGCCTACTCCGAGAGGCCCGCCGGCCGATGACCACCCCGGCACCGGTCAAGACGACCTATCGCGAGGCGGTGCGCGCCGCGATCCGCGAGGCGCTCCAGCGCGACGAGCGTGTCTTCCTGATGGGCGAGGACGTCGGGCGCTACGGCGGCTGCTTCGCGGTCAGCAAAGGCTTGCTCGCCGAGTTCGGCGCCGCGCGCATCCGCGACACGCCGCTGTCCGAGTCCGCCTTCGTCGGTGCCGGAATCGGCGCCGCGCTCGGCGGCGCGCGGCCGATCGTGGAGATCATGACCGTGAACTTCAGCCTGTTGGCGCTCGATCAGATCGTCAACAACGCGGCCGCGATCCTGTACATGTCCGGCGGGCAATTCAGCATCCCGCTGGTCATCCGCATGACGACCGGGGCCGGACGCCAGCTGGCGGCGCAGCACTCGCACAGCCTCGAAGGCTGGTACGCGCACATCCCCGGGATCAAGGTGCTCGCGCCGGCCACGCTGGAGGACGCGCGCGGCATGCTGTGGCCGGCGCTGGAGGATCCCGACCCGGTGCTCATCTTCGAGCACGGCTCCCTGTACAACATGGCCGGCGAGCTAGCCGCCGACGCCGGCGCCGTCGACATCAGTCGCGCCGCCGTGCGCCGGCCGGGAACGGACGTCAGCCTCATCACCTACGGCGGGACCCTGGGCAAGACCCTGGCGGCGGCCGAGGAGCTCGGCGCGGACGGCATCAACGCCGAGGTGATCGATCTGCGCACGCTTCGCCCTCTCGATACCGAGACCATCATCGGCTCGGTATCGAAGACCCATCGCGCCGTCATCGTCGACGAGGGCTGGCGCAGCGGCAGCGTCTCGGCCGAGATCACGGCGCGCATCGTCGAGAACGCCTTCTACGACCTCGATGCTCCGGTGGCGCGCGTCTGCAGCGCCGAGGTGCCGATGCCCTACGCCAAGCATCTCGAGGACGCCGCCCTGCCGCAGGTGCCGGCCATCGTCGCCGGCGCGCGCCGCCTGGTGAGCGGCCATGAGTGAGTTCCGCATGCCCTCGCTCGGTGCCGACATGGAAGCGGGCACCGTCGTCGAGTGGCGCGTTCACCCGGGCGATCGCGTCAAGCGCGGCGACATCGTCGCCTTGGTCGAAACCGAGAAGGGGCTGATCGAGATCGAGATCTTCCAGGACGGCGAGATCGAAAGCCTCGTCATGCCGGAGGGCGAGAAGGTGGCGGTCGGGACCGTGCTGGCCATGATAAGCGGCGAGGCCGCGCCGCCGCCCGCGGCGAAGGTCGAACCAGCGCCGAAGGTGGCACCGAAGGCTCCGCCGGTCCCGCATCGGACCGAGAGCACCGGGCGCGCGCGCGTTTCACCGCTGGCGCGCAAGCGGGCGCAGGAGCTGGGCGTCGACCTGGCGAGGGTCGTGGGTAGCGGCGAAGGTGGTGCAATCGCGGCAGCCGACGTCGAGCGGGCGGCGGGCCAGGCACCACCCACTGCTCCGGCGCCTGCGGTTGGACCGCCGCCGGGCACCGCGACGGATCGCCAGGCCGCCATGCGCAAAGCGATCGCCGCGGCGATGGCGCGCTCGAAGCGGGAGATCCCCCACTACTATCTCGGAACGCACGTCGACATGAGCAAGGCGATGGCATGGTTGACCGCGGAGAACTTGCGGCGGCCGGTTACCGAACGGCTGCTCTACTCCGCGCTCGCCATCAAGGCCGTTGCGCTCGCGGTGCACGAAGTGCCCGAGACGAACGGCTTCTGGGTCGACGGTGCGTTTCAACCCGGCGCCGGCGTGCACGTCGGCGTGGCGATCTCGCTGCGCCAGGGCGGTCTGGTCGCGCCGGCGATCCACGACGTCGACGAGATGCCGCTCAACGACCTGATGCGTAGCATGCTCGCGCTGGTGCAGCGGGCGCGCAGCGGCGTGCTGCGAAGCTCGGAAGTCTCCGACGCCACCATCACCGTCACCAACCTCGGCGAGCGCGGTGTCGAAACCGTCTTCGGCATCATCTATCCGCCCCAGGTCGCCCTGGTGGGTTTTGGAACGCTGGTCGAGCAGCCGTGGGCCGCAGACGGGATGATCGGAACGCGGCCGGTGATCGCCGCCAGCCTCTCGGGCGATCATCGCGCCAGCGACGGCCACCGCGGCGCCCGCTTTCTGGCCGCCATCGACAGACTGCTGCAAGAGCCGGAGAAATTATGACCAGAGACGAGATTCGTGACGTGGTTCGGCGCACTCTCTCGGCGATTGCCCCCGAGGCGGATCTCGGCACGCTCGACCCCAAGGGCGAGCTGCGCGACCAGCTGGACATCGACTCGGTCGATTTCATGAACTTCGTCGTCGCCCTGCACCAGGAGCTCGGCGTCGACGTTCCGGAGGCGGACTATCCCAAACTGTCGAGCCTCGACGGCTGCGTTGCCTACCTGGCCGCAAAGGTCTGCGCTTCCTGAGCGCCACGAGGAAGGGCTGGGGAAGGCCTGGTCCGAGCGACGATTCGGTTGACGCGAGATGTAAGCGGTGGGCGACACAGTCTACGAAGGACCGGTCGCTTTCGTCCGGCGGCAGTATACGATCTACCATGATCGACAAGGCTGCCGTGCAGCGTATACTTCATGACGATGGGGGTGTGTGGCCGGAGCACAAGTGCGAGGTCCGCGAGGCCTGCCGTCTGCTGACCTCATGATGTACGTTTGGATGATCGGAGGTTGAAATGGCTCGAAACGCTGGAGATCGCTACGCCTGCGAGAAATGCGGAGCCGTGCTCGTCTACGAGAAGGCGTGTCCGTGTCCGGGTGGTCACGCGCATTCGGAGATATGCTGCGGACAGCAGATGAAAGCCGTGAGCAAGGACGCAGGGTAGGCCGGTACGGGGGTGATGTCACCCCCGACGGTGCGCAAGGCTTGCCGCGAGCCCTACCGGGAGCGGTGCGATGGTGGTCAGCGCACAAGTCAGCATCTACCCTCTGCGCCAACGACGCATCGGTCCTGCCGTTGAGGCCGTGCGGACGACGCTCGTATCACGTGGGTTGCAGCCTGACGTGGGTCCGATGAGCACGGTCGTTAGCGGCGATCTGGAAACGGTTCTCGGCGCGCTGCAAGAGGCGTTCGTCCAAGCCGCCACCGGCGAGGTGGTGATGACCATCACCCTCTCGAATGCCTGCCCCGTCGGAAAACAGTAGGGCCTGGGAGATCTTCGAGCAGGCAGCTCCCACCTACGAGGCCTGGTACTCGACCCCAGCGGGCCGCCGCGTCGACAGGGCCGAGCGCGCCTTGCTCGCCTGGCTTCTCCAAGGTAGCGATCCGAGCGGCATCGTTCTCGACATCGGCTGCGGCACGGGACATTTCGCGCGCTGGCTCGCGCAACGGAGAGAGGCGGTGGGGCTCGATCGCTCTGCGGCGATGCTCTCGGATCTGCGGCGACGCGCCCCGGGCATGCTCCTTGTCAGAGGGGACGCGCAGCAGTTGCCGTTTCGGCCGCGCACGGTGGACGTGGCGCTGTTCGTCACCACGCTCGAGTTTCTGCCCGATGCGTCCGCCGCGCTGCGCGAGGCGGTGCGCGTGGCGCACCGCCGTGTCGTCGCTGTGGTCCTCAACCGCCGGAGCCTGGGCGGCCTTTCGCGCCGATACGGCCGACAAGCTGGCCGTCCCCTTCTGGGCCAGGCTCGCGACTGCTCGGTGACACCGTTGCGCAAGATGTTCGTCGCGGCCGCCGGAGCCCGGCTGCTCGATCTACGGTGGACCGGCGCGCTCTTCCCCGGGCTGCCGTGGAGCTGGCGTGCACCGCTTCCCTTCGGGGATGTCATCGGAATGGCGGCCACGTTGGCCTGACTCTCAAACCGGGCTTCGCGACTCGGCGCTATCGCTCAGCCCGTGCCGTTTCGCGCAGATCGGAAGGGAGAGCGGGAGGTCCAGCTCGGCGCCACACCCTTTGCCACCACCCGCGTTGGGCCGGTACTTGCTGCAACTATAGCAGCATGTCGCTGGAAGACGTGGCGGCAGCAGGAGGGAATGCATCATGTCACTCAGCAAGCTGACCCAGACGCCCGTTCAGACGATCAGGATCTCCACCAGCGTGGCTGAGGCCGCGCGCCTCATGTGCCGGCACTCGGTCGGTGCCCTGGTCATCACGGACGACTCGGAGCTGACTCCGCTCGGGGTCATCACCGACCGTGATCTGGTGTGGATGGTTGCCGAGGGGCTCGATCCCCGCGAGGCGTGCGTCGACCAGTTCGTGCGCCAGCACCTGCACACCGTGTGCGTCACGGAGAGCCTGGGCGACGTGACGGCGAAGATGCGGGCCCACGGAGTTCGCCGCTTGCCGATCGTCGACACCGAGGGACGCCTGCTCGGCATCGTCTCGCTGGACGACGTGCTCAAACTGCTGGGCCGGGAGATGGCCGACGCCGCGGCCACCATCGACGCCGAGGTCGAACGCGAACGGGGCATTGGCGTTTCGTCAAAGCCTGGTAAGCTTTGAGGCAAGTGCCGCGCTTGCTCCGCGGCGCCGACGATCCCGAGGAGGATGCGATGCCGAAGAACAACAGATGGGTGAAATTTCTCTTGGCGGCAGCGGGGCTTTCTTTCCTGGGCTCCGTCTTCTGTTGGTTTCTCGTCGACCACGACGTCGGCCTTTTCATCGGCCTGTGGGTGCCTTCGATTCTCTCCCTGGGCGCCGTGCTGGCCCTGACCCGGAGCGGGAGGTGAGCGATGCAAGGAAGCGTCTTCATCTTGAGCATCACGATCGCCCTCGTCAGTGTCCTGGCCATGTTCGTCGTGTATGCCGGGCTCTACGACGTCGGGGTTATGCTCTTCGGCCTCGTGGTGTTCCTCGTCGGATCGCTGGGGTTTCTCATGTTCTACGCCGGGGTCGCCGAGGAAGAGGCCCAGCACGAGCCGGGCGAGTTCGCGCGCATGACGAGGCAGATTCTCGAGCGCTTCGGCCTGGAAGAATCGAGCTCGGCGGATGACGAGGGAGAGAAGGAAGAGAAATGAGCGCCGGCCGCCCGAGCCGGTGCGGATGAGCGGGTCGTCGACAGGGGAGAGTGCCGGAGCCAGGCCATCGCGCCTCGAGAAAGGCGGCGGCGGCTTTGCCGGCATCAAGCTGCTGCTGTGTGAGAACCCTCTGCCTCCCCTCGCGGCGGCGATCACCGCCGCGCAAGCCGAGGTCCCCCGCAGCAACTACTACACCGAGCCGCACTCGGAGCCGTTGCTGCGGCTGCTCGCCGACCGCCTCGGCGTGCCGCGGCGGCTGATCCACATCAATGCCGGCTCCGAACTCATCCTGCGCCAGCTCTTCGATCGGCTCGGCCAGCGCGTCCACCTGCTCACCCCCACCTACGCGCTGTTCCCGGAGATCGCCCGGACCTTCACCGAGACCCATTTGCTCCCGGAAGATGGCTTCAGCTTCGATCTGGCGCGGCTCGACATCCCCGGTGGCACCACCCTCGTGGCGATCGTCAACCCCAACAATCCCACCGGCGGGACCTTCGACCCGGAGCCTCTGCCGGCGCTGCTGCGGCGGTATCGCGACACCTTTTTTCTCGTTGACGAGGCGTTCATCGACTTGGGTGGCCGATCCGTGGCACAGTTGGTGCCGCACCATGAGAACCTGCTCGTGACGCGCACTCTGTCCAAGGCTCACAGCCTCGCCGGCTTTCGCGTCGGCTATGCCGTCCTGCCGCCCGCCCTGGCCGACGACCTGAACAGCCACAACGACGCCTACCCGCTGGCCCGGCCGAGCCAGGCGGCGGCGGTGGCGACGCTGGAGAACGAGGACGAGGTCCGCGAGAGGGTGAGCTTGCTGAAGTCGTGGAAGGACGAGCTCGCCCGTGGCCTGGAGGCGCTCGGGGTTCGCTCGTTTTCCAGCGAGACGTATTTCTTCCTTGCCGATTTCGCCCCCCACAACGCCGGTGCCCTGGCCGAGGCGTTGCGGAAGAGAGACGTCCTGATCAAACCTCTCAACGATCCCCGCCTCGGACCCGGCTACATGCGCGTGACCACGGCTCTTCCGGAGCAGAACGCACGCTTTCTGGACGCGGTGGCCGATCTCCTGCGATGACCCTCCCGGCCAACGCGAAGCGGAGCATCGGGTCCGGGTGCCCGCGTTCGACGCCGGGGCCGCGTGTACCTGCCACAGGGAAGCGGCCGTTCGGGATGGGTCTGGTGGCTTTGCTGGTGTTGGCCACGGCTACGGGAGCCGCCGCGACGGATGGCTCTCGCCTGCTGGTGGCCGCCAGCATCAATCCGGTCGCCGACTTCGTTCGCGCCGTCGGCGATGATTTCGTGAACGTCATCACCCTGGTGCCACCCGGGGCAAGCCCGCACACCTACGAGCTCAAGCCCTCGCAGGTGGCGGAGGTCTCCCGGGCGCGCCTGCTGGTGCTCAACGGCGGCGGGCTCGAGTACTGGGCCAAGCGGCTGGTACAGGCCGTCGGCGGCAGCAAGCTCGTCGTGGTCGACACCTCGGCCGGCATTCCGCTGCTCGACGAGGGCGCGCACGGCGCCAATCCACACGTCTGGCTCGACGTGCGCCAGGCGATGGCCCAGGTCCGCCGCATCCGCGACGCCCTGGTGGAGGTCGACGCGGCCCACGCGGCCGCGTACAAGACCAACGCGGCGGCCTACCTGGCGCAACTGGAAAAGCTCGACACGGAGATCGCGGCCCAAGTGTCGCGGTGGAAGCAACGGCAGTTCATCGCCTTCCATCCCGCCTGGGCGTACTTCGCGCGCCGCTACGGCCTCGAGCAGGCCGCGGTCATCGAGCGCTTCCCCGGCCGCGAGCCGTCTCCGGCCGACGTCGCGCGGGTCGTCGACGTGGCCAGGCGGATCGGCGCCCGCGCCATCTTCGCCGAGCCGCAGTTCTCCTCGAAGGCGGCCGACGTCATTGCCCGCGAGAGCGGTGCCCGCGTCGTGCTGCTCGATCCGCTGGGTGCGACGCTGAAGCACGGCGGCTACGTCGAGCTCATGCGCTACAACGTCGCGCAGATGGCCAAGGCCCTGGAGTGAACGTGGGCGCCGCGATCATCGAGCTCGAACACCTGACGGTCCGCTACCAGGAGCTGGTGGCCGTCGAGGACGTCACGCTGCGGGTGGAGTCGGGAGAGTTCCTCGCCGTCATCGGCCCCAACGGCTCGGGCAAGACCACGCTGGTGAAGGCCATGCTCGGGCTGGTCGAGCCGACCGCCGGCAGCGTGCGTCTGTTCGGCCGGCCGCCGCGAGATCTCGGGCGCCAGTGGGCGCGCGTCGGCTACGTGCCGCAGGTGGTGCACATCGACCCCCACTTCCCCATTCGCGTCTTCGACGTCGTGCTGATGGGCCGTTACGCCCAGGTGGGGCTGGTGCGTCGGCCCGGCAAGCGCGACCGCGAGGCGGCGCGCCTGGCGCTGGAGCGCGTCGGCTTGAGCGAGCTCGGCGAGCGACAGATCGGCCGTCTCTCGGGCGGGCAGCGGCAGCGGGTGTTGGTGGCGCGCGCCCTGGCCACCGAGCCGGAGCTGCTCATCCTCGACGAGCCCACCACCGGCGTCGACGTCGGCACCACCGAGGGTCTGTTCGAGCTGCTCGAGACCTTTCACGAGCAGGGCATGACGGTGGTCGTCGTCTCCCACGACGTCGGCGTGGTGGCGCAGCACGTCAACCGCGTGGCGTGCATGAACCGCCGGCTGGTGGCGCACGGGTTGCCCACCGAGGTCATGCGCCCCGACGTGCTCGAGTGCATGTACGGCGGCGAGGCGGCGCTGGTGGGGCACGGCGACATGCCCCACATCGTGGTGCGGCGCGAGCGATCGGCGGAGGAGTGAGCGGTGCTCGAGATCCTGAGCTATGGCTTCATGCAACGCGCGCTGATGGCCTCGGTGCTCATCGGCACCGTGACCGCGATCATCGGCGTCTACGTCGTCTTGCGCGGGCTCGCCTTCATCGGCGCCGGCATCGCCCACGCCAGCTTCGGCGGCGTCGCCCTGGGCTTCCTCCTCGGCGTCAACCCGGTGTTGTCGGCGGTGGGCTTCTGTCTCGCCACCGCGTGGGGGATCGCCTGGACCAGTCAGCACGCGGAGATCCGCGAGGACACCGCCATCGGCATCTTCTTCGCCGCCACCATGGCGCTCGGGATCCTGTTCATCGGCCTGATGGGCCAGTACAACGTCGATCTCTTCGGCTACCTCTTCGGCTCCGTCCTGTCGGTGACGCCGCGCGACCTGTGGCTGACGGCGGCGCTGGCGGTGGTGGTGCTCTCGATCATCGGCCTGTTCTTCAAGGAGCTGCTCTTCATCACCTTCGATCCCGAGATGGCCGAGGTCAGCGGCCTGCCGGCGCGCGGGCTGTACACGCTGCTGCTGAGCGTGATGGCACTGACCGTGGTGCTCTCGATCAAGGTCGTCGGCATCATCCTGGTGTCGGCGATGATCGTGATCCCGGCGGCATCGGCCTACCAGCTCACCGAGGACTTCCGCGTCATGATGGCTCTGGCCGTCGTCATCGGCAACGTGTCGGCCATCGCCGGCCTGCTGCTGTCCTACCGGCTCGACACCGCCTCGGGAGCGACGATGGTGCTCACCGCCACCGCCATCTTCTTCGCCAGCGCGATGCTGTCGCCGCGGCGACGGCGAGCGCGAAGCTGACCCGTTCAGCGGCCAGATCCCAAGGGAGATTGACATGAGAGATGATGGTACCCTTGGGATCGAGACGCTCGAACGCCAGGCTGCCGCCGTTGGCAGCGCGGCGATATCCGCCGGTCAGTGACGTAGGGGTTCCCACAGCGGATGGCTTGCCGCTTTCGGTAGATACTCGGGCTGGAAGATCTCGTCGGGCACCTTGGCGTCGAAGCGCACGTTGCTGACGCGCAGCTCCGTGCTGCCACCCCGCAGCTTGTCCTCCATCACGATCTTCAACGCGGTCGGGACGCCGTCGATTCGGGTGATGTCTTCGAAGTGCTCGACCTTCCACAGCTGCTTCGCCGGGTCGTAGTAGTCGCGCTCCAAGGGATGGAAGGTGTCGGCCGCTACCCAAGTGACGATGCGCGAGTAGTACCACGGGCTCTCGGGGATCTCCTCCACCTTGTAGGCGCGCACCCCGTCGTGCGTTTCTTCCCCGAGAAAGGTGAAGCCGCGGCTGTCGGTAGCGACGAAGCCGAGGTCACGGTAGGTGAAATCGGTGTCGAGGAAAGGCTCGAAGGAGGTCACGGAAAAGATCTCCCGCACGCGCCGCAGGGACGGCAGGTACACCCACTGCTTCTGCGGCGGCTTGGTCCGCTCCCAGGCGAGCAGGGCAACGCCGCGGATGCTGTCGGGGGACAGTACCACCGTCAGCACTCGCTTGCCGTCGGGTAGCTGCTTGCGCGCCTGGGCCGCGGTCCACTCGACCGTGTACCCCTGCGAGGTGACGGCAACGACGATCTTGCGCGTGCTCGCCCGCACGGGCTCGAGCACCGCCTTCATCCGCGTCAACAAGGTGTTCATGTCCGGCGGCTCGGCCGCGGCCGAGCCGGGGTTGAGCGCGAGCGCCGCCAGAGACAGCGCAATGCCCAGAGGATAGGCCAACGGACGCTGTGAAAAGCGATGACGAGGTGCCGAAACCATGATACGTCTCCTTTCCAACCGTGGCCGCTGACGAACGCGGAAGTCCTACTGCCCAGACGCGGGCGCGGCGGCTGCTATTCGAGGATGGCGTGCGATATCCGCGAAGTTTTGCCAACGGCGCGCCGCGGTGAGAAGCTGTATCACCTCGTCGTCGGTCGTCTACCGGACGTCGTCGTAGAACTCGCCATGGGATCGCCTCGTCGCTCCCGTCTGCTTCACGGCCCGCGGCGTTCGCGTTGCTCGGCGCAGGAGACACAGGTTGCGGCCATCGGTACCGCTTGCAGGCGTGACAGCGGGATCGCCTTGCCGCACGTCTCGCAGCGGCCGTAGTCGCCGCTCGCCATGTGCGCGAGCGCGCGATCGATGGCTTCGATCTCCCGCTGGCCTCTCTCGTCGAGGCGCGCCAGCAAACGGGCGAGGTTCTCCTCCTGGCCCTCTTCCTCCAGCTCCGGCTCGACGTTGGTGTCGAGCCAAAGCAGATCGTCCTCGGTGCTGGCCACCTTGCGGAACAGGGCCGTGCGTTGCGCCAACAGCTTCTCGCGCAGCTGGTCGATCGGCAGCATGTGGCCACCTCCCTCCGCCGGTCTCGATGCCGGCTCTTGCCGGCAGCCGAACTGCAAGCCCTCGGCCAACACCGCCGACACCTGTCCTCAAGGTACAATGCTCGCGAACCGGCGCCATGCCGCGCGCCAATTCTTGCAAGTCTGGGAAGAGTTACCGGATCGTGGTCGCTGGCGGCGAGCGGCGCGGGATGGCAGGGAAGTTGCGCCGCACGGAGGCGGAGGTGGCCGTGTCCTTCGTCCTCGAGGCATTGGAACAGACTCCGGTGGAGCGCCGCCGCGTCGAGCTGGTGGAACGCAAGGGCATCGGCCATCCCGACACCATCTGCGATGCCCTGGTCGAGGCGATCTCGGTAGCCCTGAATCGGATGTACCTGGATCACCTCGGCGCCATCGCCCATTACAACGTCGACAAGGCCCTGCTGATCGCCGGCCAGTGCCGCAAGGGATTCGGCGCGGGCGAGGTGCTGCGGCCGATGGAGCTGATCGTCGGCGACCGGGCCACCTTCGAGGTGGCGGGACGGCGCCTGCCGGTCGAGGACACGCTGCGCGCCAGCGTCGAGGCCTGGGTCGGCGGTCATCTGCCCCACGTGAGGGCCGGCGAGGATCTGCGCACGCGGGTTGCGCTGGCCCCGGGCTCGGAGGAGCTGCGCAGCATCTTCGCCGCCGGCGAAGCCCCACCGAGGTCGAACGACACCAGCGGCGCCTCGGGCTACGCGCCCCTGTCCGCGACCGAGGAGTTGGTGCTGGCGATCGAAGGTTGGCTGAACTCGGCCGGGTTCAAGAGCCGATTCCCCGATACCGGGCAGGACGTGAAGGTCTTCGCCGTTCGTCAGGACACACGCCTCGCCGTCACCGTGGCCATGCCGCTGCTCTGCCCCCAGGTGCGATCGGAGCGCGCGTACTTCGCGCGCAAGGCGGAGATCGTCGCCGCTCTCGGCGCGCATTTCGACACGGCGCCGTTCGCCATCGAGTGGCGGCTGAACTGTCTGGATCAACCCGGGCGCGGCACCGAGGGCGTCTACCTGTCGCTGACCGGAACGTCGGCGGAGGATGCCGATTCGGGCCAGGTCGGCCGCGGCAACCGCGCCAACGGATTGATCGCCTTCGGCCGGCCCACGGGCGGCGAGGCGGCGGCGGGCAAGAACCCCATCGCCCACGTCGGCAAGATCTACAGCGTTCTCAGCCACCGGCTGGCGCGGCTGATCCACGACCGTTGCCCCGATCTGCTCGAGGTCTACGTGCACCTCGCCGCTCGCATCGGCGAGCCGGTGGATCGGCCGTGGACCGGCGTGCAGCTCGTGCTCCCGGCGGGGCTGGAGCTGCGCGACGTCGAGGGCCTCGTCGGCGCGGTGATCGAAGAGGAGCTGGCGCGTCTGCCCGAGTTGCAGTCGCAGCTCGTCCGCGGACAGCACGCGGTGTACTGATCAGGGCGAGCGCTTCGCGCGCTTGGCGACGGCGCGTCCCGGGGCCCGCCGCGGCGCGCGCTTGTCGCGAGCGCCGCCGGTCACGCCGTGGAAGACGAAGTCGAGCACCGAGTCGACCACCTCGTCCAGAGAGACGGCGTCCTGTTCGATCCACCACGAGACGACCTGGTACGACAGCCCGATGAAGGCGGGAGCGAGAACCTCGGGCCGGTTGTGGCGAAAGGCGCCCTGGGCCATGCCCTGGCGCAGGTTGTCGCGGACGTCGGTGAGGAAGCGGGCTTGCGCCCGCCGCACCGCGTCGTGGAACTGGGCGCCGTGACCGAAGACGATGCGGAACAGCTCGCGGTTCTCGTCGGCGAAGCGGAAGAACGTGGCGGTGGAGGCGCGCGCGTACTGGCGCGGATCGCTCGTCTGCGCGCGCACGGCGTCGAGGCGGCGCTTGAGCAGGCGAGCGGTTTCGTCGACCAACTCGGTGAACAGCGCCTCCTTGGTCTTGTAGTACAGGTAGAAGGTGCCGACGCCGACGTCCGCCTCGCGCGCGATGTCGGCGATCTTGGCGCCGTGGTAGCCCTTGCTGGCGAGCACGCTGCGGGCGGCCTCGAGCAGGGCCTTGCGGGTCCGCGCGCGGCGGCGCTGGAAGCGATTCGACGGGGTTGAAACAGACCTCATGGCATCACGGTGGCGGCACTGAACCAGAATCCAAACACCGACTCAAGCGCGGCCGACTCGACCCAAGCCGCGCCGTCGAGGCCGCCTCGTGCGCAGGCATTGACGGTTCCCCGTTCCCGGTTTCTGATTCCCTGTTCGCCCGTTTTGGTCAACGCCCGCTCGCGAAAAACCGCCGTGCTCCGGGCCGGATGGTTGATAGACCCCCCCTGGGGATTATGCTACGCGTTCGCGATGATGTTGTCTCTTTCAGGTGCCTCCCGCAGGCGCCTAGGCGCAGCCGTGGCCGCCTGCCTGGGGCTGGCCGGCTGCGCGACGCTGCGCCCTTCGGGGCTCCGTTCTCCCGCGCGTCCGGGATGGTCGCCGGAGTTTCAAGCCGAGATCCAACCGGCCCAACCGCTCCCCCCCGAGGCCAAGGCTCTCGGGCACTTTCTCAAGGCGGAGATCGCGGTGAACCATGGCGACTGGGACCTCGCCTTGAAGGAGTACGAGCAGGCGGTCGCCGCCGATCCGGGCACGGCGATGCTGCGGGTTCGCCTGGCGACCCTCTACGTGCGCAACGGGATGCTGAACGAGGCGCTCGAGCAGTGCCGCGCGGTCGTCGACATGGATCCCCAGAACGTCGACGCCCGGATGCTGCTGGCCGGCATCCAGTCCTCGCTCGGTCACAATCAAGACGCGATCACCGAGTACGAGACGGTGCTGACCATCGACCCCGACCATCAGGATGCCTATCTCTTTCTCGGCGCTCTCTACGGCCAGCTGCAGAAGTACGACCGCGCCATCGTCACGCTGCAGCGGCTGACCAAGATCAATCCGCGCTCCTTCCTCGGCCACTACTACCTCGGGCGGGTGTACGCGGCCGCCCACGACTACGACAAGGCCGAGAAGTCGCTGCACGCGGCCCTACGGCTCAACCCGCAGTCGGAGCTCGTGCTGGTCGACCTCGGGCTGCTCTTCGAGGCCAGGAAGGAACCGGAGAAAGCGATCGAGTTCTACCAGCGAGCGTTGCGCGCCAACCCGATGAGCAAGACGGCGCGCAAGCGGCTCGGTGGCGTCTACGTCGGCCAGAAGCGGCTCGAGGAGGCGCTGTCGCAGTTCCAGGAGCTGGAGAAGATCGAGGACAACCCGCAGGAGACGCGCGTCAAGATCGGCCTGATCTTCTTCGAGAAGGACGACTACGACCGCGCCGCCACCGAGTTCAACCTGGTGCTGGCGGCGGAGCCCGACAACTACCGCGTCCGCTACTACCTCGCCTCGGTCTACAGCCAGATGAAGGCGTACGACCGCGCGGTCGAGGAGTTTCAGCGCATCCCCGCCGACAACGAGTTCTACGCCGACGCGCGCATTCACGTCGCCTACATCCGCCAGCAGCAAGGCCGGCTGGACGACGCCATCGAGAACGCCAAGCAAGCCGTGCAAGCCAAGCCCGACAACACCGACATGCTCGGCTATCTCGCCTCCCTCTATCGCGAGCGGGGCCATTTGGAGGACGCCATCGAGCTGCTGCAGAAGATGGTGGCCGCGGATCCAAAGAACGACAAGTTCCAGTTCACCCTGGGCGCGCTCTACGACGAGAACGGCAACAAGGACCAGAGCATCGCCGCCATGCGCAAGGCCATCGCGATCAACCCGCACAACGCCGCCGCGCTCAACTACCTGGGTTATACCTACGCCGACATGGGCGTGAACCTGGACGAGGCCGAGAGCCTCATCCGCCGGGCCCTGGCCATCGATCCCGAAGATGGGTTCTTCCTCGACAGCCTGGGCTGGGTCTACTACCAGCGCGGCAGCTACGACAAAGCCGTCGAGCAACTCGAGCGCGCAGTGGAGCGGACCGGCGAAGACCCGACCATCCTGGAGCACCTGGCCGACGTCTACCAGAAGACGGGCCGCAGCGCGGAAGCCCTGCGTCTGTATCGCGACGCGCTCGGCCGCACCAAGGAAACCGACCAAGCGCAGCGGCTGCGCGACAAGATCAACGTCCTACAGGGCAACGCCGAGGGAGAGAAGGGCTCGTGAGCGGCGCCCCCCACGCCTCGCCGCCGGCGCTCGCTGCCGCGGGCGCGGGCAGGGTTGGATCTATCGTCTGCTGATGGCCGCTGGCCGCCGGCCTCGACGACCCCCGCCCCCATGAGCGGCAGATCGGCACAGCTCGCGCGTACGGGGACCGCCCTGCTGTTCCTGCTGGTCAGCGGGTGCGCCCCGCGGCGGCCCGCGCCCGTGGCCGCTCCCGTGGGGCCGCTGCCGGCGGCGGGACAACTGAGCGCGGCCCTCGAACACCTGCGCCAGACGCGCACGGCGCTGCGCGCTCTCGCCCGCGTTTCCTACCAGGGGCCGGACTCGCACGCCCGCGGACGTCAGGTGGTGCTGGCCGAGCGACCGGCGCGATTGCGCCTGGAGATTCTCTCGCCGCTGGGCACCGTGTTCGCCTTGACCGCCAACGACGGGGCCCTGGCGGTCTACCTGCGCAACGAGGCGGCGCTCTACCGCGGCCCCGCCACCCGCGCCAACCTGGAGCAGTTCGCCCACGTCGACCTGACCGTCCGCGACGCCGTGGCACTGCTGCTCGGTACCCCGCCCCGGCGGCCGGGGCGAAACGACGTGGTCTCGCTCGATCGCAGCCGCGGCGCCATCGAGCTGTGGCGCGAGCTCGACACGGGCGCGCAGGTGATCTGGTTCGACGCGGCGCACCGGCCGATTGCCACCGAGCAGCGCGACGGCGAGGGGCGCGTGCTCTGGCGCGCCGACTTCGGTAACTTCGACGCCCGGGCGGCGGAGATGCCGCAGCACATCGAGATCGAGCTGCCGGCGCAGGCCCGCCGGGTGACCCTGGATCTGCAGGAGGTGGAGGTGAATCCCGTTCTCGAACCGAGCCTGTTCACGCTGGCGACCCCCGCGGGCGTCAAGGAGATTCCGCTGGGCCGCAGCGGTGGAGCGGGCTCGTGAGACGCCCGGTGGTGCTCGTCCTGCTACTGGCGGCGATGGCGGCCTGCCGGCAGAACGAGGCCACGTCGACGGCGACACCGGAGGCGTCGCCGGTGGCGAGCGAGAAGCAGCAGCTGACCCAGGCCACGCTCAGTGATCCGAAGACCTTCAACCCGCTGCTGGTCGTCGACAGCGCCTCGGCCCTGGCCCTCGAGGACGTCTTCGAGGCGCTCGTGCGCTTGAACCCGAAGACCACCGAGATCGAGCCCCTGTTGGCGCAGAGCTGGGAGTACAACGCCGACGGCACCGCCTGCACCTTCCATCTGCGTCACGACGTCCGCTGGAACGACGGCAAGCCCTTCACGGCGCGGGACGTCGCCTTCACGTTCAAGGCCGTGTTCGACGATCGCGTCCCCAACAGCGCCAAGCACATCCTCACCGTCGACGGCCAGCCGATCCAGATCGACGTGCTCGACGACTACACGGTGCGCTTCACGGCGCCCCGGCCGTTTGCGCCCCTGCTCGACGCCATTCGCTCGGTCGACATTCTACCGCAACACATCCTCGGCCCGTCGCTGGAGAGCGGCACCTTCGCCCAGCAGTGGGGGATCGACAGCCCGCCGGACAAGCTCGTCGGCACCGGCCCCTTCCGCATGGCACAGTACGTCCAGGGGCAGTACCTGCGCTACCGGCGCAACCCGGACTACTGGATGCGGGACGAGAAGGACAAGCCGTTCCCCTACCTGGAGGAGAAGACCCTGCTGATCGTGAAGAACCAGGACGCGCTCTACCTCAAGTTCGTCGGTGGCCAGACCGACGTCCACTCGCCGCGACCCGAGGAGATCGCCGAGCTGCAACGACGCAGCGACGCGCTCGGGATCCACGTCGACGAGATCGGCACCGACACCGGCACCCAGTTCGTCACCTTCAATCGCAACCCGCGACACTACGAGCACGACGGCAAGCGCGACCCGCGTCTCGACTGGTTCACCGACAAGACCTTCCTCCAGGCACTGGCCCACGCCGTCGACAAGAAGTCGATGATCCTCAACTGCCTCAACGGCTACGGCGTACCCGCGGTCGCCTACATCTCTCCCGAGAACCGGACCTACCACGACCCCAACCTCGCCGACTACGACTACGATCTCGACGAGTCCCGCCGGCTGCTCGCCGCCGGCGGCTACGTCAACCGCGACGGCGCGCTCTACGACAAGGAGGGCCATCGCGTCGCGTTCAACCTGAGCACCAACGCCGGCAACCAGATTCGCGAGAAGATGTGCTCGATCCTCAAGGAGGACTGGACCAAGCTCGGCATCGAGGTGAACTACCGCCCTCTCGACTTCACCGCCCTGGTCGAGAAGCTCGACACCAACTTCGACTGGGACGCGATCCTGATCGGCTTCACCGGCGGCATCGAGCCGCAGAACGGGGCCAACGTGCTGCGCTCGAGCGGCAACCTGCACATGTGGAATCCGGGCCAGAAAGCTCCGGCGACCGAGTGGGAGAAGGAGATCGATCAGCTGCTCGAGCAGGGCTCGCGCGAGCTCGACCCGATGAAGCGTCGCCCCTCCTACTGGCGCATCCAGCAGATCCTCTACGACGAGCTGCCGATGATCCAGACCGTGCGCGCCCGCCTGTTCGTGGCGGTGCGGCGCAAGGTGCTCAACTACGCGCCGACGGCCTGGGGCCTCTACCGCCCCGAGCGCATCGAGATCGCGGAGTGATGCGGTCGTATCTGCTCCGCCGCCTGCTGCACATGATCCCGCTGTTGCTCGGGATCACCTTTCTCTCCTTCGTCGCCCTCAATCTCGCCCCGGGCGACTTCTTCAGCACGCTGAAGATGAACCCTTCGATCAGCCCCGAGACGATCCACCAGCTCGAACGCGAGTTCGGCTACGGGCAGCCGCTGCTGGTCCGCTACGGCAAGTGGCTGTGGCGCGTGCTGCACCTCGATCTCGGCGTGTCGGTGGCCTACCGCGTCAACGTCAGCGAGCTGATCGGCGCGCGGGCGCTGAACACGATCATCCTGGCCCTGGCGAGCCTGGTCTTCACCTGGAGCCTGGCGATCCCGATCGGCATCCTCGTGGCCCTGCGCCCCGACTCCCTCACCGATCGCCTGCTCTCCTTCCTGGCCTTCTTCGGTATGTCGGTGCCGAACTTCTTCCTCGCCTTCCTGCTGATGTACGCGGCGCTGGCCACGGGCTGGTTCCCCATCGGCGGCAGTACCTCGATCGCCTACGACAGCCTCGGCCTGTGGGGGAAGATCGCCGATCGCGCCGACCACCTGGTGCTGCCGGTGATCGTGCTCGGCAGCAGCGGCATGGCCAGCCTGATGCGTCTGATGCGCGCCAACATCCTCGAGATCCAGCGCGCCGACTTCGTGCTCACGGCGCGCGCCAAGGGCCTACCCGAGCGGCTGGTGGTCGCCAAGCACATCCTGCGCAACGCCCTCAACCCCTTCGTCACCCTGGCCGGCTACGAGCTCGGCAACCTGCTCGGCGGCGCCGCGCTGGTCGAGGCGGTGATGAACCTGCAAGGCCTGGGAACGCTGATGCTCGAGGCGGTGCGGGCGCTGGACGTCTATCTGGTCATGGCCTCGGTGCTCATCGGGTCGCTGCTGTTGCTGCTCGGCAACCTGCTCGCCGACCTGGCGCTGACCTGGGTGGATCCGCGGATCGAATGGGAGCGCGAGACGTGAAGCGCAAGCCCGGCCTCGTCGTCTGGGCCAGCGCCACCCTGCTGGCCCTGCTCTACCTCGGCGCGCTCGCCGCGCCGTTGCTGGCTCCGTACGATTACACCGAGCAGAACCGCGCCTTTCCCCACTGCCCGCCGTCGCCGCTGCGGGTGAACCCGCCGGCGCGCTGGTCGGAGTCGATTCTCTACACCTACGGCTATCGGCTCGTCGACCCGATCACCCGCCGCTATCGCGCCGACACGGCGGTGCGCGTGCCCGTGCGGCTGCTGGCGGACGGCCACCTGTTCACGACGCCGCCGGACGCGCCCAAGTTCTTTCTGCTCGGCACCGACGGGCTGGGGCGCGATCTGTTCTCGCGCATCGTCTACGGCGGCCGCGTCAGCCTGGCCATCGGCGTGGTCGGGGTGCTGCTCAGCTTCTCGATCGGACTGCTGGTCGGCAGCTTCGCCGGCTACGTCGGCGGCTGGGTCGACAACCTGCTGATGCGCCTGGTCGAGATCGAGATGTCCCTGCCCTCGTTCTACTTCCTGCTGGCGCTGGCGGCGGTGATCCCGGCGAGCGTGTCGTCGACCACGACCTTCTTTCTCATCGTCGCGCTGATGAGCCTGATCGGCTGGGCGGGCTTCGCGCGCGTCGTTCGCGGCATGGTGTGCTCGCTGCGCGAGCGCGAGTACGTCGTCGCGGCACGCGCTCTTGGCGCCAGCCGCTGGCGCATCCTCACCCGTCACGTCATTCCGGGAACGTTCAGCTACACCATCGTGGCGGCGACGCTGGCCATCCCCGGTTTCATCCTCGGCGAGAGCGCGCTGTCACTGCTCGGCCTCGGCATCCAGGACCCGGCCGCGAGCTGGGGCAATCTGCTGGTCGAGGCGCAGAACGTGCAGAACCTGACCCACTACCCGTGGATCCTCGCCCCCGGGGTGTTCATCTTCGTCACCATCATGGCCTTCAACTTCCTCGGCGACTACCTGCGCGACCGCCTCGATCCGCGCACGGCCCACGAC
>CAZYMF010000076.1:0-3088 GCA_964648215.1 uncultured Binatia bacterium (SeqCode)
CCCGACATGGGTTGCGGGCGAAGCCCGCGCTACGGGAAGGGCGTCGCGGTCCCACGCTAGCGGGCTTCGCCCCGCAGGCGTTGTTCCGCCAAGGAGCGTAGCTGCTGCTTGGCGATCTTGCCGCTGCCGAGCACCGGCAGCTCGGCCTCGCTGCAAAAGAAGAGATGTCGCGGCACCTTGTAGCTCGCCAGCCGCCGGCGACAGAAGTCGAGCAGCTCCTCTTCGCCCGTGCCCTCCTCGCGCAGCACGACGAAAGCGGCGACGTTCTCGCCGCGGCTGGGGTGGGAGACGGCGGTGACGCAGGCGAGGCGGACCTGCGGATGGGCGGCGAGCACGGCCTCGACCTCGGCCGCGGCGACGTTGACGCCCGCCGTCTTGATCACGTCCTTGAGGCGACCGAGGAAGTGCAGATGGCCGCTCGCATCGAGCCGGCCGAGGTCGCCGGTGTGAAAGAAACCGTCGCCGTCGAAGCAACGCGCGGCCTCGGTCTTGTAGTAGCGCGCCATCAGGCTGCTGCCGCGCACGGCGATCTCGCCCTCGGCCCCGGCGGCCAGCGGCACGCCGCTCTCCGGGTCGACGATGCGCACCTCCAGCCCGGGCATGGCCCGTCCGTGAGAGCCGGCGCGCAGCGCCGGCGGATCGTCGTAGCGTGTCGCGCACGCCATCGGCCCGGTCTCGGTCATCCCCCAGGTGCCGACGGCCTGATGGTCGGGGGGAAACAGTTGCGCGGCCCAGGAGGTATTGGCGCCCGGCCCCTTGTGCAGGCGCAGCTTGCGGCGGTCGAAGCCGGGGTGGGCGACGAGGGCCTGTGCCTGGTGCGGCCAGGCGAACAGCAGCGTGCAACCCTGCTCCTCCATCAGCCGCAGGGTCTCGCCGGGCTCGAAGACCTCCTGCAACAGCAGGGCGGCGCCGCGGGAGAGCGTCGCCAGCGCCACACCGACCAGCCCGCCGTTGAAGAAGAAGGGCAGGTACGCCCACGTCCGGTCGTCCGCGGTGATGCCCAAGCGGTCGGCGACGTTGGCGGCCGCCTGCCGCATGCTGGCGTGGGTGTGAACCACCCCCTTCGGCGCGGCGGTGCTGCCCGAGGTGAAGAAGATGGCCGCCTCGTCGCTGGACGCCACCTGCCTCTGCGCCGCGGCCAGCCATTCGCGGTTCACGGTTGCGCCCGGCGCCAGCCACTCTTCGAAGGGGAGGGCGCCCGCCGGTCGCGGCTCGCCGGCGACGATCACCCGGCGCAGACAGGGCAGCCGCGGCGCTTGCAGCGGCAGGGCGCCGCGGTCAGCGAGCGCCGGGCAGAGCTCGCGCAACATGGCGGCGTAGTCGTGGCGCAGGAAGCCGGCGGCGGCGATGAGCACGGCGACGTCGGCATGGCGCAGCGCGTACTCGAGCTCCGGCAGGCGGAAGAGCGTGTTCAACGGCACGACGATCGCTCCCAGCTTCCAGGCGCCGAAGGCGCAGAAGAGCCACTCCGGGCGGTTGGGCAACAGGATGCCGACCCGGGTACCGGCGGCCACGCCGAGACGGCCGAGGGCGTCGGCCGCGCGCTCGCTCTCGTGCGCCAGCTCGGTGAAGCTGAGGCGGCGATCACGCGCAACGAGCGCGAGGCGCCGTCCGTGGGATCGCGCCAGCTCGTCGACGAGATCTCCGAGAGCTCGGTGTTCCGGGGTCGCGTCCTCCGCCACGTCGCCTGTATAGATCGTCCTCGCCCCGGTTGTCGAAGGACGGGAGCCTCAGGCGGCGGCCGCTATCGCTGGCGTCCGTAGGGTGGTGAGCACGACTTTGGCCTGCGTTTGGGCTTGCTCGGCGATCGGTAGGCGAACGGTGAACGTCGCCCCGTGGCCCGGGCGGCTGCTTACGCTTATCTTCCCGCCGTGAGCGCCGACGATGGTCTTGACGATGAACAGCCCCAGACCGGTTCCCGGGAGATGGCGATTGAGCTGGAGGCGCTCGTATTTCTCGAAGATGCCGCGCTGATCGCCGAGATCGATCCCCGGCCCGTTGTCGCTGACCTCGAGGAGGACGTCGCCGTCCTCGCGACGGGTTCGCACCACGATCTGGCCGGCCTTGGGAGAATACTTGATGGCGTTGCTCAACAGGTTGGCCACGACTCGACCGACGTGCATCATGTCGCCCATCACGGGGGGCAGGTCCGGTGCCAGATCGGTGCGGATCGTGGTGGCGGTCGCCAGCGTCTGGCTCGACTCCATTTGCACGACGTCGGCGACGACGTCGTTGAGGCTCATGGCGGCGAGCTGCAGGCGCAGTTGCCCGGCTTCGATGCGGGTGGCATCGAGACAGTTGGTCAACAGGGTGGTGACGCGGCGCAAGTTGGCCTGCAGCCGCGCGATGAATTCGCGCGGCTTGTCGGCGATGGGGCCGTAGTAGCCGTCGAGGAGCATCATGGCGTAGTTCTCGGCATTGCCCAGGGGCGCGCGCAGGTCGTGACTGATGGAGGCGAGCAGATCGGTCTTGGCGTGCTCGAGTGCGCGCGCCTCGTTGGTCTCGCGCCGCCGCGCGCGCAGGGCGGTGACGAAGTAGCCGTAGAAGAGCGCGACCACGAACAGGAACAGCATCCGCAGGAGCGTCGCCGAGTTGAGCGCGCCGGCGCCGAAGGTGTGGTTCAGGCCCCAGCCGTAGACGAGGGTGATGACGCTGGCGCTGGCGATGATGGTGGGCAGGGACTCGCCGAGGGCGGCCACGAACAGAACCAGGAAGTACAGCATGAAGAAATCGTTGGAGGCCTGCGGCGACCAGGCCAGGCACGCGGTCAACCAGGCCGTGTCGAACAGGACCAGGGCGAAGTCGAAGGTACGCGACTTCAGCCAGCGGTCGGGAAAGTGGTTGAGGAGCACGTTGGAGGCGAGTGCGAAGGCGATGAACAGCGCCCGGGCCGGATCGACGATCAGACCCTTCGGTCCGAACAGAAGCAGATACGCCGAGGCGATGATCAGCACCCAGCGCAGCAGCACGATCGTGTGTCGTTTCTCTCCCATGGCCGGCCCCCTCCCTGCTTCCACTTGGAGAACGAGCAAGGCACGTTCCATGGGGGGACGACAGAAGCCGGCCCGATGCGACACTGCCGTCTGCG
>CAZYMF010000076.1:3188-15152 GCA_964648215.1 uncultured Binatia bacterium (SeqCode)
ACGTAGCGATGCGCCGCATCGCCGCGGGGCGGGCAGGGGCCCTGGTAGTAGGGATTGCGGAAGTCGTTCCGGCCCTGCTTGCTGCCGTCCGACAGCTTCTCCGTCTTGGCCACGCCCTCCGCCAGCCCCTGCGCCGTGCCGGGGATGTCGTAGATCATCCAGTGCACCCACGCTGCCCCCGGAGCTCCGCCGTGAGCATCGGGGTCTTCGACGATGAGGGCGAAGGCCTTGGTGCCCGAGGGTGCTCCCTCCCAGGTGAGGGCGGGTGAGACGCCGGCGTTGGTGTCGGCCCAGCCGCTGCTCTGGGCACTCTTCGAGCCGTCGCAGGTGAACTGTACCGGGATGTCGCCATCGGACTCGAAAGCCGGGCTCTGCAGGGAAAGGGCCTCGGCCTGCCGGGCCGGACCCGTGAGCAGAAGCAAGGCGGCGGAGACAACCAGCGCGCGACCCGCGGCAACTGCCGTTATCCTCATGGCCTTCGCTTAGCAAAAGCGTCGTCCGGCCGTCCAGCGGTGGCGTAGGTCCCGGCTTTTGGCTAACTTACCGACCATGCCGAGGTTGGAGTCCTACCATCGGACCGTCGCCGAGTGGCGCCGTGCCGGGGTGCAGTTCTTCTTCACCCACTTCTTCCCGCTTCTCCTGGCCGTCGTCAGCGTTGCCCAGTGGGCGTGCGTCGGTTGGATTCTCGCCGTCGCCGGCTACCCCCTCTCCGTGCCCGCACATCTGGCGGGGGCAGCCGTCGCCTACGCCGTCAATCGCCGGTTGATCGGCACCATGAGACGGCTGCGCGACGGGGACGGCTGGGGGCCGGCGTTGCTGCGGGTGTACTCGGCGATGACCTTCACCTCTTTGTTCTGCGCCGCCTTCCTGGTGCTCAGCGCCGGAATGTGGGCCGTCTTGCGGCTCGCTCTGGGAGCCCTGACGGTTCAGGCGCGGACCCTGCAGCCGATCGAGGGCGGGCCGGCGATCAATTCTTTCTTCCAATGGTTCACGATGGCCGGCTTCGGCGCGGTCGTGGCGGCGTTTGCCTACGGCTACACGTTCGGTCAGCGGCGGCTCACGGTCACGCAGCAGCGGGTCCCCCTTTCCTACCCGCCTGCTTTGGACGGCCTCCGCATCGCTCAGATCAGCGATGTCCACATCGGCCACAACCTCACCACGGAGCAGCTGCGGCGGTTCGTCCAGCGGGTGAACGAGCTGCGTCCGGACATCATCAGCATCACCGGCGACATTGCCGACGGCCCGACGGCGGACCTGGCCGCCGAGCTGCCGGTGCTCGCCGAGCTGCGCGCGCGCTGCGGCGTCTTTGCGATCCTGGGCAATCACGATCACTATGCCGGGGCGGACCGGGTGGAGGCGGCGCTGCGCCGTTACACGCCCTTCACGGTGCTGCGCGACCAGATGGCGACGGTCGAGATCGACGGAGCACGGCTACACGTCGTCGGTCTCGATGATCTGGGTCGCGACTGGGCGCGGGGAGTGCATCGCCATCCGGGTCTGACGCGTCTCGAGCCGTCGCTGCCGGCAGGGGATCCGATCTTGTTGCTCTGCCATCGGCCGGAGACCTTCACGCATGCGGCGGGGCTGGGTATCGGGCTGACGCTGTCGGGGCACACGCACGGCGGCCAGCTGGCGATCCCCTGGTTCGACGGCCGCAGGCGCGGGCTGGCACGCTTCATCACGCCCTACGACCAGGGGCTCTTCGAGCGCGACGGCTGCTACCTCTACGTCAACCGCGGACTGGGCGTGACCGGGCAACGAATTCGGCTGTTCGCGCCGCGCGAGATCTCGGTCATCGAGGTGGCGTCGGTTGCCCAGCGCGCCGCCGCTTGATGGAGGGTGGTGACCCGAACCAGGTCGGGGGTGCCCCATAGGCGTTACTCTAGCCCAACGCACCTCGGCCGACGTATCGGACCAGGGTCCCTTCTCCCGGATGGGAGAAGGTTGGGACGAGGGGGATGAGATTGAACGGCGAAGCCGCGCCTCGCTCGTCTCTCTTGCTCGCTCCCGTCGCTGGCTCGGTGGTCGCCGCGACCCGCCTCGAAAGGCTCCGGATCAGCGTCGTTCGTCGCGTGCCGGCGTGCCCTGGCACAGCGCCCGCAGCTCGGCGGTCAAGGTGAGCCACTCCTCGCGCAGGGTACGGGGGACGGGCTCGTGCAGCGTCCGCTCCCAGTACGGGCCGTCGGCCGGACCGCTGATCACCCGCTGGGCAACCAGCGCCAGCGCCGCCGGCGACGTCTGCGTCCCGAGACGGCGCAGGCGCGGAGCGACGTGGGTCTCCTGCACGTGAGCCAGGATCTCGTCGAGACGCTGGCGCAGGCGATGCTGCTCGGCAACGCGCTTCCAACTCACCGGCCAGGTGACGTCGGTCAGCGGCCAGAGAAACTCGTCGAACTCCGTCGCGGCGCTACCGCCATCGTCGAAACTGCCCATGATCCCTCCCCCTCAGCTCCGCTGCTGGACGGTCTTGTCGAGCTTGGCGTCGAGCAATTGCGCGGCCTCGCCCACCGTTCGAACGCGATCGAGCTCGGCGTCGTCGACGGTGACTCCCAGACGATCCTCGACCGCGATGGCGATCTCGGCGACGTCCAGGGAATCGGCGCCGAGGTCATCGGCGAGAGAGGTCTCCGGCGTGATCTCGCTCTCGTCGACACCGAGATGGTCCGCGATCAGCTCGGTCAAGAGCTGCAGGCAATTGGCGCTTCCGCCAGTGAAGCGATCGGTGGGTGCACCGATCGCGTGCGGCGTTCCTCCACTCGTCAGCATGGACTCACCATAGAGAAGGATGGCGGTGGCGGTCCATGCCGCCGTGTGCTGTGCGGCACACGGCGTGCGCTTTCTTTGTGTCAGGCGAGACGCTGGCTCGGCGGACGCAACAGATCGGTCTCCAGCAGGCGCTCGAACTCGGGGTTGTGGCGCGGATCGAAGAAGGAGGCGGTCAGCAAAAGCCGGCGTCCCGACCGGGCCACCAGGCCGTCTCGCTCGAAGCGTTTCATCAGACGGGCCACGTTGGCGCGCGAGGCGATGGCGAACTCGCCTAGATCGGCGTGGGTGAGGGGCAGGTCGATGACGACGCCGCCGTCCTGCTCGCGACCGAAGTCGCGCGCCAGGATGCCGAGCTCGCGCTTCAGCCGATCCTCCAGACGCAGGCCGAGCAGGCTGCACTTCTCGTGCAGCAGGCGGCTGAGGGCGCGCCAGCTGTACGCCATGATCTGCATCACCGACTGCGGCGGCGAGCTGGCGATCAGCGTTGCCATCATCTCGCTGGTCACCATCGCCACCGTGCAGTCGGTGAAGGCGGTGGCGCCGAACAGACGCGGCCGCCCGCGCTCGGCGTACCAGTTGAGGCCGAAGAACTGGCCGGGTCGAACCAGCTGCACGCAGACCGTGTCGTTGCCGCTGGGGCAGGTGACCTTGACCGCTCCGGAGACCAGGAAGTTCGCCAGATCGGCGGCGTCCGAGGTGGTGAAAATGTCCTGGTTCTTGTGCCAGCGGCCGAGCTGGGCGCGCTTGACGAGCTCGGCCACCGCCAGATCCGTCAGGCCCATGCGGCGGCCTGTCTCCATCAACCGGGCACGAAACTGTTCTTTCGGCAGGCTCAACATGATCTCAGCTCCCACCCGCAAGGAAGATAGTAAGCACAGCGCCCACGCACAAAGTCAAGTTACCCCGTCCGCACTTCATCCTGTCACCCTGCCGTCTGCTCCTGCACGCGGCGGCGTATGATCTTGCCCGCCGCGGTGCGCGGGAAGTCGCCGACGAAATGAATCGAGCGAGGAACCTTGAAGCCCGCCAGCTCCCGGCGCGCGTGCGCGGCGAGCTCCGCGGCGCTCACGTTCATGCCCGCGCGCACGCGGACGCACGCTGCCACGGCGTGTCCCCAGCGCGCGTCCGGCACGCCGAACACGCACGCCTCCGCCACGGCCGGATGCCGCTGCAGCGCCGCTTCGATCTCGCTCGGGTAGATGTTCTCGCCGCCGGAGATGATTCGGTCGTCGCGCCGGCCGAGGACGTAGAGGAAGCCGTCGCCGTCGAGACGGCCGATGTCTCCCGTGCGCAGGCCGAGGCGGTTTCGCTCCGGCTCGGGACCGCCGACGTATCCCGGACTGACGGTCGGCCCGCGGACGACGATCTCACCGACCTCGCCCGGCGCCAGCGGACCTTTCGGTCCTTCGATGCAGACCTCGGTGCCGAGCAACGCCTTGCCTGCGGAACCGAGCTTGCGCACCGCATCGCGCGGCGCCAGCGTCGCCACCTGCGACGCGGCCTCGGTGAGGCCATAGGTCTGCACCACCGGAACCCCGCGCGCCGCGCAGGTCTGCAGCAGCGACGGCGGCGCCGGACCGCCGCCGAGGAGAACGCAGCGGAGCCAGCTCGGATAGGGACGTTCGCCGCGCGCGTCGAGCATTCGCTGCAGCATGTTCGCCACCACCGATAGGATGGTGACGCGATCGCGATCGATGCAGTCGTTGACCCGTTCGGGATCGAACCCGTCGTGGACGACGATCGCGGTGCCGTAGATCACGCCGCGCAGGAGGATCGACAGCCCGCCGACGTGGCAGAAGGGCAGACACGCCAACCAGCGATCGTCGGCGTGCACGCCGAGATTGAAGGCCGATCCCACGGCGCTCCACAGATGGTTGCCATAGGTCAGCAAGGCTCCCTTCGGATGCCCTGTGCTCCCGGATGTGTAGATGATGCTGTGAGTCGTGCCGAGGTCGATTCGAGCCGGAGGCATGGCGTCGTCGGCGGGCAGATCGTTCCAGGCGCCGTCGACACGGATGGCCCGCCACCTCGTCCTCGGGCGGGAGGTAGACGGTCGAGCGGGGCAGGTAGGCGTAGGCCGCGGCATCGGAGAGCAGGCCGCCGACGAAGGGTACGACGCGGCGGAAGTAGAACGCGTGTCCCCACCGGCTGAGGCGATGCGTCGGCTCGTCGACCTCGAGCAGGACGAGGCGACCGCGGGGGGCGAGCACGCGCGCCGCTTCGCGCAGGACGGTGGTGATCGAAACGAAGTTGCGCAGGGCGAAGGCGCTGGTCACCACCGTGGCGCATCCCGAACGGAACGGTAGTGCTGCGGCGTCGGCCCGTGCGAGGCTCACGCGGGGCAGTGGCCGGTGGCGGGCCGCTGCCAGCATGCCGGCGGCGAAGTCGATGCCGATGGCGGCCGCGCCGGCGTCGGCGGCGAGCCGGCACATGTCGCCGGTACCGCAGCCGAGGTCGACGACGCGATCCCCTGGTCCGATGCCGGCGACGGCCACGGCGGCGCGGCGCCAGCGCTGGTCGAGGCGGAAGGTGAACAGGCGGTTGAGCAGGTCGTAGCGCGGCGCAATGCGATCGAACATCGCCTGCACCACGGCTGCCTTCTCGTCCGCCGGCGGCAGACCCGGCGGCAGGGCTAGCGCCACGTGACCTCCAGGCGCCCGCCGTCGACGACGGCCTCGGCGGCTTCCAGTGCCTTGTGGTCGCCGCGCGCGCGCAGGCGATCGAGGGCGCGGTTGATCAGGGTGCGCTGGAAGTGGAGGGCGACGAGGGTGGTGACCGCGGGCAGAAGCTGGCGGAAGACGTCGGCGACGGCGTCGGGCTGCGGCTCGGCCTGGTGCACGTAGCGGTCGAAGAGGTCGATGGCCCCGTCGGCCACCTGCTCGACGCCCTTGGCGTGGCGAATGGCCAGGCGCAGGATCTCATCGAGTGGGAAGCCGCGCTGCAGAACCTCCATCCCCGCGCGCATGAGCTGCACCTCGGCCTCGCCGTAGCGGGGCTCTCCGCCGGTTGCCGGCCGCAGCAGCCCGGCGCTCTCGATGGCAACCAGCAGGGGCTCGGGCACGCCCGCGCGGCTGGCCACTTCGGCGCGCGTCAGCGTCCGCTCACCGCCTTGCTCGGCCACGGCCGAAAGCAGCGCGTCGGTGGTCGATCGCGAGCGCGAGCCGAGCAGACGCTTGATCACCGCCAGCGGCAGCCCTTGCGACTGGTGGCGGCGAATCTGTTTCAGCCGCGACAGGTGGGCCTCGGAGTACACCGCCTCGCGCTTCACCCGCTTCGGCCGCGGCAACAGCCCCTTGGCCTGGTAGAAGCGAACCGTGTCGACCCGAACCCCCGCCGCCTTCGCCAGCTCCTCGACCCGGTATTCCATGAGCGATTACTCTAAGAGTAATCGCTCGTAACGTCAATCGGGGTTCGAGACAGGACGGGTCCCCGTGTGGAGGCATTGAGCGCCGATCCCAACGATCTCGGGGAAGGGCCGAGGCCAGCCGTCAGCGCTGGCGGGCGCGCCCGGCCGTTACCGTTGGAATTGCCAAAATCTGAATCGTCAGCGACTTGGCAAGAAGCCCAAAGTCGCGGTGGTTGAGGGTGACGACGGCGGCGCCGTGCCGGCGTGCGGTCAGCGCAATGAGCGCGTCATTTTGAAATTCGCGGCGCTTGCTGATTTCCCAATGCTCGGCGTCACCGATCGAGCGTATGAGCAGCCCGGCGTCCCACCAGTCTTTCAGCGTGGGTTCCCAGCAGTGTTTCGCCAAGCGATGTAACTCGTCCACGAGCTTGACGGCTCGAGGCGTGTGCGTCCCACGTCGCAGCTCGGACAGGACGACGGCGGAATGACGAATGATGAAGGCCCGGCGGATATCGGCTAGGGCTTCGCTCGACAGGCTTCCTTCCCAGTGCGCTACGTAGACACCCGTGTCCAAGATGGCCCAGGCCACGGTTAATCAGCTCGTCTCGAAGCTACCGGGCTGGAGCTTGCCGTGCGTTCGTCTCATGAACTGCCAGAATTCTTCCATCTCGGCGACGCGTTGCACGGCGACACGAACCGCCTCGGCTTCGGTCCTCGCGCCGAGCGCCTTCTTGGCCCGGCGGACAGCCGTCTCATCGATGAAGAAAGCCTTGCGCTTGAGGTTGGAGGACATGGTGCGAGCCTACTCCTACAGGCATATCAGATCAAGAATTCATATGCCTCTACCGACGAGGGTGACCGGCGCCAGCACGAGGTCAAGGCCTTCCGTGTGCCGATGGGCGAGAGAGTCTGTTACAGCGTGCGCCGCAGCGTGCGCACGCCCGGTGTCTTGTACACGGCTTCGAACTCCGGATCGCGCTTCTCGTCGACCACCGCGTAGCCGGCCTTCTCGTAGGCCTTCTGCGCCGAGTCGTTGCCGATGAACACGCCGATGTCCGACACGGTCGCGCCTTTGTCGCGGCCTCGCTGCATGATTTCCACCATCAGCGCGTCGACGAGCCCGCGGCGCCGGTACTGGGGCAGTGTCGCCACGTCCTCGATGATCCACGCTCCCGGCACGTGCTCCGGTGCCACCTTCAGGATCGTCAACGCGCGCTCGAGCGCTGCCGGGTCGTGTTCGTAGCCCGTCGCCGCATCGGCCTCGGTCATCCCGTCGCGCAGCCTCGCTCCTCCGTGCTCCTCGTCGAAGTAGCCCGACAGCGCCGCAGCCGGCTCGCCGTCGACCTCCGCGACGAGGAACAGGGAGAGGTGCGTCCAGTGGGTCGCCTTCGACGTGGTCAGCGCTTCGAGGTAGCGCAACAGTTCCGCGTCCGTCCCCGGGCGGAGGAAGTCCCAGAAACCCTTTTCGAGGTGGGATCGGAACGCGGTGAGGATCACCCAGGCGATGAACTCGGCGTGTTTCTGCTGTGCGTCGACAATCCTGAAATTCGTCCGTGCGTGCATGATCACCTCCCGGCGGGCGATCCGAGCCTAGCACGGCGGTGCGCCCAAGGCACCTTTGCCGCCCGCGGCCACGAAGTGGGGCTCTGCCTTCCCGGGTTGGGCGGCCCCGGTCGCCGATTTGCGGGCATGTACAATCTGATGTACATGACGTGCATGTCTCGTCGGTGCTCCGTCGCCGAAGCGCGCGCGCAGCTCCCGTCGATCCTCGACGAGGTCGAGTCCGGGTCCAGCGTCGAGCTGACCCGACGCGGTCGAGCGGTCGCCGTCGTGGTCTCGGTGGAGGAGTACGAGCGGCTTCGCGCCGAGCGCGTCGACTTCAAGGACGCGTACGACCGGTTCCTGAAGAACCACCGCTTGGCCGAGATCGGTGTCGACAAGAGCTTCGCCAAGCGAGCGCGAGATCGGGCCCCCGGACGCAAGGTCGACCTGTGACGCTGCGCTACCTTCTGGACACGAACATCGTGTCCGAGCCCGTTTCCAAGAAGCCGAACCCGAAGATCGTCAAGAAGATCCGGCTTCTCGGTGGCCGGTGCGCCATCGGCGCCCCGATCTGGCACGAGCTCAAGTTCGGCTGTGATCGCCTTCCGAAAGGAAAGCGCCGGAGCGCGGTCGAGAGCTACCTCACGGAGGTCGTCCGCATCTCGCTGCCAACCTTGCCCTACGATCACGTTGCCGCGACCCGCCACGCGCTCGAGCGTGTGAAGCTGGAAAGGACGGGTATGCCAGGACCGTTTGTCGACGGCCAGATCGCGGCGATCGCGTTGGTGAACAACTTGATCCTCGTGACCCGCAACACGCGGGACTTCGAACGATACGAAGACCTGATTGTCGAGGACTGGTCCGTCTGAACGCACAGGCCGCGCGCTCGCGCCGCTTACTTCCACTTTCAGGGGCTGACCCCCCAAAATGTGACCCCCCAAAATGGTGACGCACGCGGACACCGTGGCCTGTGGTGCAGCGACGGACCGCATTTCGTCAACGGCGGCCTCGGAGTCGGGAAAGAAATTCAAAGCGAGCAACGAGGTGACGCTGCCGTAGCCCCCGGGGCGGCGCGGAAGGCTCCCAACTCCCGCGGCGACGAAAGAAATGCGGGTATCAAGAGAATGTGCTCGAGCGAACTCGATGAAGCGTTCCGCGGGATCGCAGCCTGCGACAGACGCTGGGTCGGCCTGGCTGCAGATCGCGTTCGCAAGCGATCCAGTGCCACACCCAACATCTAACCAGTGAACGCGGCGGGGGATCCGTAACCAGGAGACGAACTTAGGCGCGAGCAGGCGGCTCCAGCGACCCATGAAGCCCTGGTACGCAGACCCGGCTGTCCATTGATCTCGAACGTCGGTCATCCCCTGGCCTCTTCTCGTGGCCGGAGACCCAGATCGCGAACGTTCACTGCATCCAAGGCGAACTGCTTGCGAATCCACGGACAAAGCTTCGGAGAGATGTGGGCATCCACCCAGAGGATCAGGGGACGACCACGGCATGGCTGACGCGGCTGCTCGCAAACCGCAAGCAAGCATAGACGTCCTCGAGTTCAAGATCGGGATGCTCCCTGACGATCTGCTTCGGCGTCATGCCCGAAGCAAGAAGCTCCAAGACGTCGGATACACGAATCCGCATGCCGCGAATGCACGGACGCCCGCCGCATTGCCGTGGGTTGACGGTGATTCGATCCATCAGCTGAGCCATGCTCGTTCTCTAGCACAGGTCGGAGGTCCAGCCGAAGGGAAGCCTTCGGGCTTCCCCCGCTCTTGCTCGTAAGGCCGGTGCGCTCGGCCACAGAACCGCTGCCAAGTCGCCGGGCCCGGTGAAGGGATACAAGTCCCCAACTCCACAAACAGCGCGGCTTCCGCTTTGTCGGCCCGGCGATCGGTTACGCCTTCATAACAGGCCGTGGGCATGGTCAATGACCACGGCGCCACTTGCTTCCGTCACCGCGAGCTGCGCTAAGGCACGGCTGCAGTCTGCTGAAGGGGTAGCCAACGGGATCGCCACCATTCACCCTTCCGCACTCACCATTCAGGCGTCAGACCCGCATGTACTACCTCGATCCATCAGTCACTTTCCGTGCGAGCCGAACGCTGGCGATCAGGCGCGCCGCTTTGCGGCGTCGCCTGGAACGGTCTTGTTCGGTATGCATGCAGCGACTGCTCGCCACCGATTATCGGCGCCGCCGTTTCCCGTTCGTCAGCATCCGTGCGCGAGTTCCACACGTACGGGATTAGAACAAGGCCGCCAGCAAATCCCGCCCAGTAGCTGGCGGTGTGTACCCACAGGTCAACGAGGAACCGCAACTGCTTTGCCGGCGGGAGCACCATTGCAATCCAACGAGGGACAGTCACGACGCCAAGTCGAACCAGCATCCATGCTGCGGCACCAGCAAGCGTAGCGCATGCGCCAGTGACGGTGAGTAAGAGAAGTACTGGCCGGATCAACGAGACAGCGTCGCGCCTTGGTCGCTGCCCGGCTCTTGCGGCAATGGCTAGCGGAACCCCAAGTACGAGTCCTACCCACCAGGTGGCGATCGAACCCCATCCTATGGCGAGGAGGGTCGCATTGTGAGTGGCAAACACGGGTGGATGCCCAACAGTAAAGTATTCAATACAGATGCGGGTCGTCACCTGATCGTGAAGAATTCCGTAGACAACGGCGGCAATGACAGCCAGCCCGATGATCTTCAGAGCACCGATCATTTCACCGCGCCGAACTACAATTCGGCGCCCCGGTGGATCCCCCAAGCCAGGCGCTCCGTGCTTCGTTTGCAGCAGCGGTTCGCCGCGGGTCGGCGTGATGCTTCGCCTTGCCATTCCGTCGCTTGGCGCACTGGATCTCGCGTACTCCCCCGTGGTTGCATACGAAGCATGCGGTGCCTGCTATCGCCCGGTGTTTGCCGGGCCGGGTAGATGATCGGCCCGGCTCTGGACGCCCCGGCCGCCACGATTCAGCACATGGTGTAGATCATCGTCGTGCTCAGGTCCAGCAGCAGCTTCGGCTTTCGCAGGGTGACGGTCCGCGGATTCCGTTGTCGTGTTCGACCTGCGCACGACCGCTCCACAGGAGTTGATCAATCGACGAGGCGGAGCAGCGGCCGAGGCCCAACCCGAAGCTCAGCCCGGAGTGTCGGCCGTCGTCTGTTTCGGGGTGTCGTCATTGCCGAGCAGGTCGGTGAGGTGGCGGCGCTGCAGACCCGTGTGCCGTTCGGCGCCGAGACGGCTCAGGACGTCACTGACGCGCGGGTCGCAGCCTGGCGGCACCGCGGCGTGGTCGAGCAGCGAGCCGAGGAGCGCGAGGTCGATGGTGTCGGGGTCGCGAGCGAGGAGGTAGTGACCGGGCGGGCTCTCCACCGCGGCGAGCAGGCCGCCCGTCGCCAGCTCCTCGATCACCTTGGCGACCAAGGCGCGATCGACACGGAGCTCTCTCGCGAGAGCAGGTGTCGCCACGCTGCCGCCGTCGCGAAAGGCATCGGCGGCACGCACGAGAACGTGCAGCGCGACGGCCCAGCGGGAGATCTCTCGGCCTTCCTGCGCGGCGGAGTCGGTGCCGGACTCCCACAACGCCGCCAGCTCGGCGCCCGCGAGGACGACGGCCCAGCTCAGATAGATCCACACCAGCGTCACCGGGAGCTGCGACAGCGCGCCGTAGATGGCGTTGTAGCGGGCGACGCCGATCTGCAGCGTCACGTAGGTCCATTGCACCACCTGCCAGACGCAGCCGGCGGCCACCGCGCCGACGACGATCGCTCCCAGGTGCGGCCGGCGGTTCGGCATGACGGCGTAGAGGATGCCGAGGGCGATCGCGTTGATCACCAGCGGCGCCAGCCGCAAGAGAAAGAGAGCCGCCTCGCCGACGTACTGGGTGCGCAGAATCAGGTGCAATAACGACTGTTCCTGCAGCGACGAGGTGATGCCGACGGCGGCCAAAAGCAGAAACGGTGTCAGCAGCACGGTGCTGACGTAGTCGGTTACCTTGCGCCAGAGGGATCGTCCCTTGTGCACCCGCCAGATGTGATTGAAGCTGGCCTCGATGCCGCCGAGCACGCTGATCACGGTGGTGATCAGCGCCGCCGCGCCCAACGCCCCCAACGTGCTCACGTTGGTGCGTTCGATGTAGGTCATGATGCGGTTGGCGACCTCGGGATCGAGGGCGAGACGGCTGAGCAGCAGCGGCTCGAGGTGGCGCTGCGCGCCGAGGCCCTTGAGGACGGCGAAGATCAGCGCCAGCAGCGGCACCACGGACAGCAGGGTGGTGTAGGTCAGCGCCGAGGCGCGCAGCAGGCAGCCGTCGTTGTTGAA
>CAZYMF010000076.1:15252-20478 GCA_964648215.1 uncultured Binatia bacterium (SeqCode)
TCGGGCAGGCCCATCGCCAGCGCCAGCGCGTCGGTGGTGGGGTTGGGCACGACGTTGTCGACGATCCCCTCGTGCATCAGGATCCGTTTCGGCGGCACGCCCGGCAGCGTCTGGCCCGCCGCCCCGAGGATGTAGGGCGCCGTGTTGATCGGGTCGGCCGGATCGAGGAACCACTGCGAGAGCTCCATGTAGCGATAGAGGAACACGTCGAACATCGGGTTGTCCTGCGGAATGCCGACGATCAGCGAAAGCAGCGGCTTGAGCAGGTTGCCGATCTCCTGCGAGCGCAGGATGTTGGGCAGGCCGCCGCCCGGAACGCTGAGCATGCCGACGCGCACGTCGGGCTCGACCCCCATGTACAGCGTGCCCATGATGCCGCCGAGGGAGACGCCCATGTAATTGATGCGGCTCTTGTCGACCTGATCGAAGGGCGGCACGGTGGCGTGGCGGACCATCCGTTCGAGCTGCAGGTAGTCGGCGATCGTCTGGCGGAAGTGCTCGCGAGTGGCGAAGCCGTTGACGAAGTTGAAGAAGTCGATCACGCTGCCGCGGCGGCCCTGATCGACGTCGGAGATGGCGATGGCCATCATCGGCGCGTCGCCGAGGACCTGGGGCACGAACACCACGTCGCGGCCGCTGCCGCCGAGGCCGTGGCCGAAGATGGTGATCGGATAGCCGCCCGGCGGCGGCGCCGCTTTGGGGATGGTCATGTAGAAGTCGAGGTGGTTGACCGACGGGGTGACGGTGCCGGAGATGCGCGCCGGATCGAAGACGCCCTCGGAATCGCGGAAGTCGTACGAATCGAAGGTGCCGACGGCGACGGCGGCGATGTTGGGCGAGGTGGCCGAGCCGACCAGGTCGGTGAACTCGGGGCTGCCCTCGGGGAAGATGCCGGTGGTCAGATCGGGAAAGGGTGAGTTGTCGAACTCCGGGTCCGCCGGCGGCAGCGTGCCGCTGTCGAGCAGATCCTTGATCGCGATCAGGTCGTCGGTCGTCGGCTGCGTGGTGAAAAAATCGATGGCGGCGATGTCGTCGACGCCGATCGACAGGTTCTGCTGCAGGTAGGTGAGCACCGGATCGAGCGACGTGCGCCACGCGTCGGTGCCGCTGTGTAGCTCCGTCGTCAGCTCCGGTGAGGGGTACACGGGGTTGCCGTCGGCGGCGTGTACGGCGCGGGTGACGACGTAGACGTAACGTGTCTTCGGCGCCAGCGGCTTCACCGGCCGGATCTCGATGGCGTTGTCGCCGCTGATGTCCGGCGTCACGGCCGTCGCGAGAATCTCGGGTGCCATCGCCAGGTCGTCGTACTGCAGCAGCAGAATGCCGTCGTGCTGCGCCGGGTCGGGAACCATGACCGGCGCGTCGAACTTCACGCGCACCGGCGCGTAGGTGCTGAAGCCGGTCAACGCCGCGAGCTGCTGCGCCGTCGTGTCTGCCAGGGCTCGGGCCGTGTCGAACGGCGGCCCGGCCGGCAAATCGGCTCCGACCAGGGCGCCGGTGACGTGCACGTGGCCGGACTCGTCGAGCAGGCGGTCGCTGGGAAAGGGATTGCCGGGATCGAGCGGGTCGCTGTGGAACAGCGCCATCGCTCCCGTCGGCACCGGCGTGGCGGTCGGCGTCGCGGTGAAGGTGTACGTCGGGGTTGCGGTCGCCGTCGGTGTCAGCGTGGGGGTGGGGCTTGTCGTGGGCGCCAGTGTGGCCGTTGCGGTCGCGGTGGGAGGCGACGTCGGCGTGGGAGTGGCCGCGGTGTTGTCGTTGCCGCCGCAGGCGCTCAAGCCCGCGAGCAACGCGATCGATAGCAGCAGGCGCAGACCACGCATGCGTTGTCCTCCTTGTCCGTGTCGGTGTGCCGAAGAAGCACTGCACGGTTACAAGCGGGGGATCAGTGAGTCAAGCAATTTGCCTGGCTTGCGCCACTGCGCGCCTCGTCTATGGTGCGCGGCATGGAAGCGCAAGATCTGGCGAGCGACACCGCCGTCACCCGACTGCAGGCGGCGCCCGGCTGGTATACCGCCAACCTTCCCGACGCCTGGAACTTCCGCACGCCTTCGGGCGGCGTGCTGATGACCGTGGCCATGCGAGCGATGCGGGCGGAGCTGAACGATCCGGCGTTGAAGCCGATCTCGGCCAACACCCACTTCTGCTCGCCGGTCCCGGCCGGGCCGCTGGAGGTGCGTGTCGAGGTGCTGCGCCGCGGCGGCGCCGCGGCCCAGATCCGGGCGCAGCTCTCGTCGACGACGATGCCGGGTCCCGGTCTCGAGGTGAGCGCGACCTTCGGCCGCGATCGCGAGGGCATCGACGTCATCGACGCCGTGCCGCCGGCGGTGCCCGGCCCCGACGCCTCGGCGCCGATCGAGGAGCTTCCGCCGGGAGACCGGAGCTTTCGCCCGCCGTTCTTCGACAACCTCGACAACCGTCTGGCTCTCGGCAGCGCCTGGTGGACCTCGAATTGGAAGCCGGGGGAGGCACGGCTGGCGCGGTGGTTTCGCTACAAGGTCGCGCAGCGGACGGCCGACGGGCTCTTCGATCGGCTGGCGATCCCGCCGATCGCCGACACCATGCCGCCCGCCCTGATGCAGAAGCTCGGCCCCGACCACGAGCCGTTTCACGCGCCGAGCCTCGACCTGACCGTCCATTTCCTCGACGACACCCCATCGCAGTGGCTGCTCACCAACGTCCACGCCCGCCGGGCGCGCGTCGGCTACGCCACCGCCTCGGCGGAGATCTGGGACGACGCCGGCCGTCTCATCGCCGTCGCCACGCAGACGATGATGCTGCGCCGGGTGCCGGCGCAGTGGCCGGCGGGCCCGGCTTGAGGAAAAACCGAGCTTGGTCGCGTAGCCGCTTGCGTGAGAACGAGCAGGTCGTCCGCTCCTGGCGTGGTGAGGGTGGCCTTGATGGATCTCTACCGGGAGACCGTCCCTGCGCCGGCATGAGAGACCCCGGTCGTTCGTGACACGGAGACGCCGGAGCTGTAAAAGCCTTTGGGGGTCATTCGGGCTCCGGAACAATGAGGTGAGCGTGGCACGCTTGCAATCCTGGCAGGACAAGGTCGTTGTGATCACCGGCGCGTCGAGCGGCATCGGGCGCTTGCTGGCGCGGCGGGTGGCCGAGCGCGGCGCGCGACTGGCTCTGGTGGCGCGTCGCGAAGCTCTGCTGAACGAGCTCGCCGAGGAGATTCGCGGTCTCGGGCGCGAGGCACTGCCGGTGGCCTGCGACGTGGCCGACCGCCAGGCGGTCTTCGCGGCCGCCAAAGCCATCGTATCTCACTTTGGTCGCGTCGACGTGCTGGTGAACAATGCCGGCTACGGCCATCACCGCCGCTTCCTCGACTGGGATCTCGACGACATGGAACGCATGCTGCGGGTGAATTTCCTCGGCAGCCTTTACTGGACCAAGGCCCTCCTGCCGCAGATGGCCGCGCGCCGCAGCGGCTGGCTGGTCTTCGTCGCCTCGGTGGCAGGGAAGATCGGCGTGCCGGAGGAGAGCGCCTACGCCGCCTCGAAGTTCGCCATGGTGGGGCTGGCGGAAGCGCTGTCGGTGGAGCTGGAAGACTGCGGTGTCCACGTTCTCACCGTCTGCCCCGGCACCATCGACACCGAGTTCTTCGACGAGGAGGCGCTGGCGCGCATGCCGCCGGTGGCGCGACGCTCGATGATCCAGCCGGGACCGCTGGTCGACGGTATCCTGCGCGCGCTCGACTGCGGCGCCCACGAGATCACCGTGCCGCGCGCGCTCGCCGCCGGCTACGTCGTGCGCGCCCTGGCCCCCGAGTTCATGCGCCGCAACGTCAAGCGCACCACCATCGATGCGCTGGCGAAGCGGGGGAAGAAGTGAAGAGACAGGCGGTTGGCGGTTAAGGGGTTAGGCGGTTAGGGGAAGAGCTTATGACGGAATCGCAGCGCTCCCATCCAGCTCGCCGTGCCTTCACGGGTGGGCGCATCCTGACCATGGATCCCGGCGTTGGCGCGCCCGAGGTGCTGGTGATCGAAGACGGGCGCATCGCCGCCGCCGGCGAGCGGGCGCTGCTCACGGCCTATCCCGGCGCGGCCGTCGAGGACCTCGGCGGGCGCACGCTGGTGCCGGGGTTCATCGACGCGCACAACCACCTGTCGGTCGCGGCGCTGCATCCGCTGTGGGCGGATCTGTCCCACGTCGCCGGCCTGGGAGAGCTGCGTGCGGCTCTGGCCGAGCAGGCGGCGCGCGAGCCGCAGGCCCGGTGGGTGCGCGGCGTCGGCTGGAACGAGGTCACCACCGGCGTTCTGCCGGATCGCCACGATCTCGATGCGCTCGGCTTCGAGCGCCCGGTGATCGTCGTGCACTACACGCTGCACCAGTGCGTCGTGAACAGCATAGGGCTCGACGAGCTGAAGATCGGGCGGACCACGCCGGATCCGCCGGGAGGCGTCATCGCCCGCGGCGCCGACGGCGCCCCGAGCGGGTTGCTGGTCGAGCGCGCCTGGAGCGCGGCGCACGCCCAGTCGATGGCCGCCTACGGCGATGCCGACCACCGCGCCGATCTGTACGCCGCGCGCATGCGCCAGCTCCTGCGCGACGGCATCACCTGCGTCCACGACGCCGCCTGCGCGCCCTCGGCCGAGGCGGTGTATCGCTCGATGCGCCAGGCCGGCACGTTGCCGCTCTCGGTGCTGATGATGCCGCACGGCGAGGCGATCTTGCTGCGGCCGCCGGACGAGCGGCTGGACGGGCCGGCGACGGGCGAGGGCGACGAGTGGCTGCGGGTGGGCCCGGTCAAGCTTTTCGCCGACGGCGGCATCGCCCCGGCGATGGACGTCAGCGTCGCCGGCCAGCGCAGCGCCTTCGGCATCGAGTTTCCCGGTCTCGCCGAGGCGGCGGTCGCGGCGCTGGAGCGCGGCTTCCGCGTCGCCGTCCACGCCATCGGCAACGTCGGCTTGCGCAATGCGCTCGATGCCTTTCGTCGTGCCGAACGCTTCCGCCGCGACGACGACCATCGCTTCCGCGTCGAGCACGCCTGTCTCGCCTCGCGCCCGCAGATCCGCGAGATGGCGGCGCTCGGCGCCATCGGCGTGGTGCAGCCGGGCTTCATCGATCACATCGGGCGGGCGGTGGAAGGAGTGCCGTTCGACGAGGAGATCTGGCTGCCCTTCGGCGAGCTGGCGCACGCCGGCATCCCGCTGGCTGCGTCTTCCGACGATCCGTGCGCCTTCCACGAGCCGCTGCTGACCTCGTCGCGGGGCACGACGC
>CAZYMF010000077.1:0-17759 GCA_964648215.1 uncultured Binatia bacterium (SeqCode)
GCGGTCGTGCTCGTCCGGGTCTGGCGAGTCGAGGCTGATCTTGATCGCGTACAGCCCGGCGGCCTTCAACGCCCGCAGGCGGGCCGCGTCGAGCGCCACCGCGTTCGAGAAGACCTGTGCGACCGCCTTCTCTTTCGGGACGAGCGCGACGCAGGCTTCGAGGTCGCGGTGCAGCAACGGCTCGCCGCCGGTGTAGATGACGTTGGTTACGCCGAGCTCGACGCATTCGGTGACGATTCTCTCCATGTCCGGCAGCGAAAACTCCGAGCGCTTGCCGTCGAACGTCGCGGCGCTGCAGTGGACGCACCGGCACTGGCACTTGTCCGTGATGGCGAAGGTCACCACCGGCGGGGTGGGCCGGCCGAAGAACCACGTCTTCCAGAATGCCTCGACGAAGCGCGCGTGCGCTTCGCTCGGAACGGGCGGCCAGTACAGCGAGTACACGTTGCGGCCCTCGTGGCAGGTCAAGGGGCCGATCTCGTTGAAGCTCTGAAAATATGCTGCCACGAACGGACCCAGGTCGTCGGCCCGGGGGCCGGATACGTTCGCGACGATCTTCTCACCCCGGTTCTCGACGTCGACGACGAGGTTCTCCAACTCGGGTGTGTGGTGGAAGCGGTACGTATGTTTCATGGTCACTCCGGTCTGGCTCCAGTGTTTCGTTCGTGGTCGATAAGATGCATTAGTCCAGTTCAAGCCGCGCGAAAGTCACCTCCTTCGTGCGACATGACGACGAACCCACATTGCAAGCTCCTGTTCGCGGCATTTTCCACCCGCTACCGCCAACATGAGCTGCACGACTTCCTCCTCCGAGGCCTCGAACCGCTGGCCGTTCAGCTCGATGAATACCGCCATCGTGAGAAATGCGATCCGCTTGTTCCCATCGCGGAAGGGGTGGCTGGTAGCCAAGCCCCAGCCGTAGGCCGCCGCGAGGGTCGCCAAATCCGTCGTCGGCTCATAGTGCCAACGATTTCGTGGCCGAGCCAGGGCGGATTCCAGCGCGTTCTCGTCGCGGATTCCGGGCAAACCCCCATGCTCACGGATCTGCTCGATGTGAATCGCGTCGACGACAAGCCGCTCCACCCAGGTCGGCTCACGACGCCGGGGCATCGCTACTTCGACAGCTCGCGCAGCGCATTGCGGTATTTCTTGGCGAGACTCCGAGCGATGCCGAGAGCCTTCTCTACCTTCGGGTCGTACGGCGTGAGAAGGATCCCTCTGTCTGTTTCCACCGCCAGGATTCGATCACCGGCTTCCAGGTGCAGTCGATCAGCCATTTCCTTGGGCAGCGTTGCGCCGATCGAGCCGCCCGCGCGCCGCAGAGTTACTTCCTTGACCATGCTGGTTCGGGTAGCACTCTGGTGCTACCAGCGCAACGACGGCCGAACGAGGCCCTGCCTACGCGGTGGTAGGCTCATGCCCGACCGTCGACCCAGAGAAGCGGCCGACAGCGCGCCGCAGCCAACGCCGCCGCGGGTAGCTGCCGGCGGAATTCGACACGCTCGACAATCGAACTCCGATCCGGCAAGCAATTGACGTGGCTGTCGAAACCCGACGTGTTGGTGACTCAGTCTTGCCCTGCGTTGCGTGATCGAGCGTAGATGCGCATCCTCCACTACTTCGACTACAAGAGCCCGTACGCCTACCTGGCGCAGGAGGCGACATTTCGCTTGGCGGAAGACTTCGGCGTCGAGCTCGTGCTGCTTCCCTACACCCTCGACATCCCGAGCTATCTCGGCCGCGCCGAGCTCGACGCGGAGGGCAACGCCGTGGTGGACGAGCGAACTCCCCACCAGTGGCGGCGGGTTCGCTACAGCTACACGGACTGCCGGCGCGAGGCGAGCCGCCGCGGCCTCGTCCTTCGGGGGCCGCGCAAGATCTACGACAGCTCCATCGCCCACATCGGGTTTCTCTTCGCCCGGTGCAACGGCGATCCGAGACCGTTCCACGACGCGGTCTACGAGCTGTTCTGGAAACGCGAGCTCGACATCGAAGACCCGGACGCCATCGCCGATCAGCTCGCGCGCGGCGGAATCGATCCTGCGGGCTTCCACCGCTTCCTCCACGAGGAGGGCCGGTCGGAGCACGATCGCCTTCGCGCCGAGGCGGAAGAGCTCGGCGTGTTCGGGGTACCGAGCTACATCGTCGACGGGCAGCTCTACTGGGGATCCGAGCGCCTCGAGCGCATCCGCGAAGTGCTCGAGGCGAGACGGCGCGCGTGACGCCGACGGGCGGAACCGAAGTGCAGTCGGCGGACTGCTTTGAACTTTCGGCCGGCCGCAACTACAGTCGCTGAATGCTTGCGCGCCAGCCGGCTCCGGCCGCTCCGCCGTCGACGCCGCGCCGCCGGCGGCGGCCGTGGTGGATCCCCCACTTCCTCGGCGGCGTTCCGGATATCGAGCCGAGGCTGCTGTCGCTGCTCGGCATGGTGTCGCTGGCCCTGTTCTTCGAGCAGTACGACATCTCCATGCTCACCGCCGCGCTGAAATTCATCGCCGAGGATCTCGGCATGCCGGAGTCGGCGCTGGGCGGCTACACCAGCGCCATCCGCATCGGCTCGCTGCCGGCGTTGCTCGTCATCCCCTTCGCCGACCGCATCGGGCGCCGCCGGCTCTTCCTCGCTTCCGTGCTCGGCATCAGCGTGTCCACCTGCGCCACCGCGTTCACGCAAACGCCGGTGCAGTTCGTTTCCTGCCAGATCGTCACCCGTATCTTCCTCATCACCGGCTCCGCCGTGGCCATCGTCATCGTCACCGAGGAGTTCCCCGCCGAGCACCGCGGTTGGGGCATCGGCATGGTGGGAGCGCTGGCGGCGTGCGGCAACGGCTTCGGCGCCATTCTCTTTGCCGTCATCGACAAGCTGCCGTTCGGCTGGCGCGCCCTGTACGCAATCGGCCTGGTGCCGCTGGCGCTGTTGCCGATGTTCCGGCGCCGCATCCGCGAGACCGGCCGCTTCGAAGCGCATCACAGCCGCCGCCTCGCCGCGGGCGACGACGACACCCGCGTCGGCTGGTGGCGTCCCTTGTTCGACCTCGCCCGCACCCACCCGCTGCGCGCCGGGGGGCTGGCTCTGGTCGGCGGTCTGGCGTCCTTGGGAACGATCTCGGTGTTCCAGTTCATCGGCTACTTCACGCTCACGGTTCATCACTGGCAGCCGTGGGAGTTCTCGGCGATGCTGTTCTTCGGCGGCGGCATCGGCATCATCGGCAACGTCGTCTCCGGACGGCTCGGCGACCGCATCGGTCGCCGCCGCATCGGTCTCGCCTTTCTCGGCAGCTTTCCGCTGTTCGCCTGGATCTTCTACCGCGGCCCGGGCTGGAGCCTGCCGCTCGCCTGGGTGATGATCGTCTTTTGCGCCACCGCCGGCACGGTGGTGGTGCGCGCGCTGTCCACCGAGCTGTTTCCGACCTCGCATCGCGGCACCTCCGCCGGCTGGATGTCGGTGGTCGACACCCTGGGCGGCGCCGCCGGCCTCGCCCTGGTGGGCTGGGGCACACGCGCGCCCGGGGACCTGGCGCGTATGACCAGCCTGATGTCGTTGTTCGTGCTCGCCGGCGGCCTTTTCCTGCTGGTGCTGCCCGAGACCAATCGCCGCGAGCTGGAAGAGATCAACCCGGAGTGAGACCGGAAATGGAATCGCCGTTCATCCCGATCGATCACATCCGCGCCGCGCGTGAGCGCGCCGCCGGTATCGTCAAGACGACCCCGCTCGACCTGAGCGCCACCTTCAGCGAGATGTGTCGCCGGCAGATCTTCCTGAAGCTGGAGAACCTGCAGAAGACCGGTGCCTTCAAGGTCCGTGGCGCCCTCAACAAGATCCAGTCGCTCGACGCCGCGGCGCGCGAGCGCGGCGTGGTCACCGCCTCGGCCGGCAACCACGCGCAGGGCGTCGCCTACGCCGGGCGCATCGCCGCCGTGCCGGTGACCGTGGTGATGCCGGAGACGGCCTCGTTCAGCAAGGTGAGCGCCACCGCCGGATACGGTGCCGCGGTGATGCTCGCCGGACGCGACTACAGCGAGGCCTACGCCAAGGCGGTCGAGCTGGCGGAGCAGCGGAAGGCGACCTTCCTCCACGCGTTCAACGACCCGGATGTCATCGCCGGGCAGGGAACGCTCGGCCTGGAGCTTCTCGATCAGCTCGGCGACTTCGACACCGTGGTCGTGCCGGTCGGCGGCGGCGGCCTGCTCGCCGGCATCGTCTCCGCGTTGCGGGGCTCGGGCTGCCGCGCCCGCATCGTCGGCGTGCAGGCGGCGGGCGCCTCGTCGCTCGCCCCCAGCCTGCGCGCCGGCTCGCGCGTCGAGCTCGACGCCGTCGACACCATTGCCGATGGCCTGGCGACGCGTTCCATCGGCCCACTTCCGTTCGACGTCATTCGGGCGGGCGTCGACGACGCCGTCGAGGTCAGCGACGCCGAGATCGCCGCCGCGGTGCTGCTGCTGCTCGAGCGCGCCAAGACGGTGGTCGAAGGCGCCGGCGCCGTCGGCCTGGCCGCTTGTCTGGCCGGCCGTTTGCCGGCGGACGCGGCCAAGGTCGTGGTGATCATCTCGGGAGGCAACATCGACACCAACCTGCTCGACCGCATCATCAACCTGGGTCTGATCGAGCAGGGCCGTCTGTTCCGCTTCACCACCCGTCTCGCCGACCGTCCCGGAGAGCTGCAACGGCTGGTGACCTGCATCGCCGCCTGCCGCGCCAACATCCACCAGATCAGCCACCAGCGCGCCCAACCCGGCCTGGCCTTGACCCAGGCCTCGGTGACCCTGGAGCTGGAGACGCGCGGCCCCGAGCACATCGCCGAGATCCGCAAGGCGCTCGCCGCAGCCGGATTCGCGCTGTCGCCGGACGGCGCGGCATAAGTGTCCCAGCTGCAAGTTGCAAGCTCCAAGCGACACGCCGAACCCTATCGTGCGGCCTTGAGCCCGCAACTTACAGCTTGTAACTGTCCATTCGCATAGCTCAGAGGCCGCCGCCTGGGGCGACCTGCCCACCATTGGCGCGAACGCCCCTCCCGTTGGCTCCCTGGGAAGGCATCACTCTGTCGTTGCCGACCTGCCCACCACCACCCCGGTGCTGACGGAGCAGTACCCCCCATGTCACAACGACCGGGCCATCGGCCCATTGAATGATTCGCCAATCGTCAATGACTCAGTGACCCGATCGTCAATTCCTCGATAAAACGGACGGCGCCTTCCGACCGCTCACGTTGGGGGGGGCAGCTTTCCGCGCTGCTTCGCTGGCTATGGACACGGCTGCACTTAGAGCGGATACTGTGTGTCGCACCCCCAAATCACCGCCACTACGTCCACAGCTCGCGCGGGAGAGCGTGACGGCTCTGCCTCCCAAACGCGCGCGCTTCCAGCGGGGACCCACAAGCCCCTGACACAATCGCGCCCAGGCGCGAGAGGAAATACGTCCATGAAGCTGCGCGCTTCCATTCTCAGCCCTACGGTCACGGGATCGGTCGCATCGTGCGTACCGAGACGGTAACGGTCGTCTTCACCGATCTCGTCAGCTCCACGGAGCTGGCGACCCGGCTCGGGCACGACGACTACGAAGCGCTGCGCCAAGAGCACTTCAAGGCGTTGCGCACGGCGGTCACCGAGCACAGCGGCACCGAGGTGAAAACCACCGGCGACGGCTTGATGCTCCGCTTCGACAGTGCCGCCAACGCCGTGACCTGTTCCGTTGCCATGCAGCAGGCTACCGACGGCGCGGTGCGTCACGCACACCAAGAGTCGCTGCAGATACGTGTCGGCGTCTCGTCCGGCGAAGCGACGCACGAGGACAGCGATCTCTATGGCCCACCGGTAGTAGAGGCGGCACGCCTGTGTGCGGCAGCTACCGCCGGGCAGATCCTGGTCTCCGACGTGGTGCGCCTGTTGGCGCGCGGTAAGGGACACGCCTTCACCTCGGTTGGTGAGCTGACCCTCAAAGGCTTGCCGGAGCCGGTGTCCGCCGCTGAAGTCGGCTGGACACCATTAGCTGCCGACGTACCGCTGGCTACCGGCGTGCCGCTGCCGCCGCGGCTCGCCGCTACACAGCCGGTCGCGATGGTCGGCCGGGCCGTCGAACAGGACGTGCTGGTGCGGGCGTGGGCGCAGGCAAAGGACGGGCACCGGCAGGTGGTGCTGCTCAGCGGCGAGCCGGGGATCGGCAAGACGCGGCTGGCGACCGAGACGGCGCGGGCGGCGCGCGCCGAGGGCGCCGTGGTACTGCTTGGGACGTGCGACGAGGACGTCAACCTGCCCTATCAACCGTTCGTCGAAGTGCTGCGACACTACATCACACACGCCCCCGACGACGTGCTCGCCGCGCACGTGCGCGAGCACAAGGGCGAGCTGGGGCGCTTGGCGCCCGAGCTCGCGCGCCGCGTGGCCGAGCTGCCGGCGCCGCAAGTCGCCGAAGCCGAGACCGAGCGTTATCTGCTGTTCGAAGCCGTCACCGGTCTGCTGGCGGCAGCCTCCCAGCAGCAACCGGTCGTCCTCATCCTCGACGACCTGCAATGGGCGGGCACGCCCGAGCTGCTGCTGCTCAAGCACATCCTGCGCTCGCCGCTTTTTTCTGGTGGTGCAGGCGCCTCGCCTGCAGTGCACCGGCCCGAGGCCAGTGCCACGCCTGCCGGACGGTTGTTGATCATCGGCACCTATCGCGACTCCGATCTCACGCGCACCCATCCGCTGACCGCCGTGCTCGCCGACCTGCGGCGCGAGGCAGGGGTGGAGCGGGTGGCGCTGCACGGGCTCGACGACGATGGGGTGGTGGCGATGGTGGCGGCCGCCGCCGGCCACCGCCTGCTCGAGCCGGGCCTGGCGCTCGCGCACGCGCTGAAACGCGAGACCGAGGGCAGCCCGTTTTTCATCGGCGAGATCCTGCGCAACCTGACGGAATCGGGCGCGGTGTATCAGGAGGGCGACCGCTGGACGTACAAAGGCGATGTCGCCGCGCTCTCCATTCCCGAGGGCGTCAAAGAAGTCGTCGGCCGGCGCCTGGCGCGGCTCTCGGAGTCGACGAACAAGGTGCTCAGCCTGGCTGCCGTGATCGGCCGGCAGTTCGACCTGGCGCTGTTGACGCGCATGTCCGACGAGTCCGAGGACGCCGTCCTCGACGCCCTCGATGCGGCGACCGGCGCGGCCCTGGTCGCCGAGGTCCCCGGCAGTCCCGACCGCTTCAGCTTCAACCATGCCCTGGTGCGCACGACGCTGTACGAAGAGCTGAGCGGTGCGCGTCGTGGGCGTCTGCACCGCAAGGTGGGCGAAGCGCTCGAAGAGCTGACGCACTCTGCTCCGGGGACGCGCATCGATGAGCTGGCGCATCACTGGCTGAGTGCGACGCAGGTCGCCGACGGGGCCAAAGCGATCGGCTACACGCGCCAGGCGGGCGATCATGCGCTGGCAAATCTCGCCTTCGAGGAGGCGGCGGCACACTACGAGCGCGCGCTCGGCGTGCTCGAGGCACGCGATCGAGACGGTGAGCAGCTGCGCTGCGACCTGCTGCTCGCCCTGGCCAACGCGCAGCGCCGGGCGGGGGACGTTCGCTACCGCGACACGGTCGCCACAGCGGTCGAGGTCGCCCGCACTCTCGGCGATGGCGAGCGCCTTGCCCGCGCGGTGATCGCGAACGCGCGCCCCGGCGGGTGGGTAGCCAACGCCAACATCGTCGACGACGAGCTGATCGCTCTCTACGAAGAGGCCGGCACCGCTCTCGGCGAGGCCGACAGCCTGCTGCGGGCGCGCCTGCTGGGCCAGCTTGCCGTCGAGCTGGTCTACACCCCCCAGCGGGAGCGGCGCGAGGCGCTCTCGAGCCAGGCAGTCGGGATCGCGCGGCGCCTCGGCGACCCGACCGGCTTGGCGCAGGTGCTCATCCTGCGCCTCATGGCCATGAGCAACCCGTTCACGCTTGCCAAGCGGCTCGAGCTCACGGCCGAGCTGGTGGCGCTGGCGGGCGAGGTCGGGAGCAGCGAGCTCGCATGGCATGCCGCGTTCCATCGCACGGATGCCCTTCTCGAATCGGGCGACATCGATGGCGCCGAGCGTGTCCTTGCCGAGGTCGAGCGTCTCGCGGGCGAGCTGCGCCAGCCCTTCTACACCTGGTGGGCACACTCAGGGCGGACGATGCTCGCCGTGATGCGCGGGGCGCCCGATGCGGAGGCCCAGGTGCTTGCAACCTACGAGCTGGGGATGGCCAACGGCGACGCGTCTATCGTCTTCGGTGGCCAGCTGGCCAGTCTCATGAACAACCAGGGTCGGAACGCCGAGCTCATCGACACCATTCGCACCAATGTCGAGACCCAGCCGCACATCGGCGCCTGGCGAGCTGTCCTGGCGCGGCTCTACTCCGAGACGGATCAGTTGGCTGAGGCGCGCGAGCAGGTCGACGTGCTGCGGGTCAACGACTTCGACCTGCCGCTGAACTGGACGTGGGTCGGCTACATGGTCACCCTGAGCGAGGCGGTCTGGGACCTCCACGACATGCTTGCGGCGACCGTGCTTTACGAGCGGCTCCGTCCTGTCGCAGGGCAGGTGTCGGTAGTGACGCTGTTGGTCACATGCTCGGGATCCCTGGCGCTCTACTGCGGTATGCTCGCCGCCTGTCTGGGCCGCTGGGACGAAGCCGAGCAGCACTTTACAGAGGCCCTGGCAATGAACGAGCGCCTCGGCGCACGCCCCTCCGTCGTGCGCACGCGGCGCGCCTGGGCCACCATGCTATCGGACCGCGGCGCGCCGGCCGACGCGGCACGCGCCCGCGACCTGATCGCCGCCGGCCTCGCCGAAGCCGAGCCGCTCGGCATGGCGCGTGAGGTCGTGCGCCTGCAGCGCCTGCGGGAACGGTTCGCTCCCGGCCGCGCGTGACCTGCTCGCCGGCACGCCGAAAGACTTGCCGCCACCACGTCAGCGTGCTCAGGGGAATCCCGCGCTGTTGCCCAAACTTCCGCAGCGTCAGCCCGCTGCGCTGCCAGCGCGCCAACCCCCGGCGGAGAAGAAGAGAACGGGAACTTGGAGTCTGAAGCTCGCTCAGAACGCGTCCTTCAGCGCCCTGGTCTTCGCAAACACGTTGACGTCGTCCATCGGGACGTTGGGGTAGCTCTTCTTCAGTGCCGCGCGCAGCTCCGGGCTCTGCCAGCGGAAGAACGGGTTGGTCTCCTTCTCCGAGCCGATGCTGGTGGGTGTCGTGGGCTGGCCGCGCTTGGATTGCTCGAGCACCCAGTCGTACTTCTTGCGTAGCGCGCCGTTGTTGGGCTCGAGCGACAACGCGAAGCGGAGATTCTTCTCGGTGTACTCGTGGCCGAAATACACCTGCGTGTCGTCGGGCAGCGCCATCAACTTGGAGAGCGATTTGATCATCATCGCCGCGTCTCCTTCGAACAGCCGGCCGCAGCCGCCGGCGAACAGGGTGTCACCGGTGAACACGGCCTTTTCGCCCGCGAAGTAATAGGCGATGTGGCCGGAGGTGTGCGCCGGGATGAACAGCACACGCGCGCTGAGATTGCCGACGCGGACGATCGAGCCGTCCTCGACGCGGTCGGTGATACCCGGGATGCGCTCATCGACGCCATAGACGATCAATCCCGGCTTGGCCTTGAGCAGGTCCTCGTTCCCGCCTACGTGATCGTAGTGGTGATGCGTCGGCAGGATGGCCGTCAGGGTGACGCCTTCGCGCGCCACCGCGTCGAGCACCGGTGCCGCCTCGGCACAGTCGACGATACCGGCCTTCTTGGTCGGCTCGTCGACGACGAGGTAGGCGTAGTTGTCAGAGAGCTGCGGGATCGCGACGACCTTCATGGCATCTCCGTCGTGAATCGTGATCGTGACTCGTGCGCTGTGAGTTGCTCGCTCACTTGACGACCATAGCGCAGGCGCGCCGCTCATGCACCCTGGGCGGGACCGGCGAGGTCGCGGTAGCGGATGCGCTCGATGCCGAGCTCCTGCAGCAGCCCGCCGATGCGCGGGCTGGTGAGCGCGGCCAGCTCGGCCTCGCTCTCGTAGTCCGGCGGACGCCAGCGGCGCGCTTCGGCGTCGAGCTGCGCCGGATGGCAGTAGAGCTCGGTCACCCCGGGTTGCAGGCGGGGCAGCAGCCGCAACAGGTAGGCCTCGGTCACGTGGCCGCTCTGGTGGAGGCCGAACAGGCGATCGGGATGACGCACGCCGCGAGCGTCCAGGCGCGGTCGTGCGCACGCGGTGAGCGCGTTGAAGATCACGCCCTCGGCGAGCTTGCGGGGCGCGTGGCCGCGGTCCAACCGCAGCGCCAGCGCCAGCGGTTCGCGCGTCAGCCGTAGCGCCCCGATGCCGTAGCGCGGGGCAACCTCCAGCAGGATGTTGAGAATGGTCGGGTGCATGTGGATGTTGACGTGACCGTCGACGTGCGAGAGCGGCAGGCCGGTGGCGAGAAACTTCTCGATCTGCGCCGCGATCTCGCGTCGCACCTGCGCGCGCACGCCGGGGGTGAAGAAGTACCCCAGCGCGGCGCGGATCGGGTGGACGCGAAAGAACCCTTCGCCGTCGACCAGATCGGGGATCTCGCGCGGCGGCAACGTCGCCTTCCCTTGCGCCAGGACGAGATGCAAGCCGACGCTGAGATCGGGCGCCGCGCGCGCCAGCTCGACCGCCTCTACCGCCGCGGCGCCGTTCACCATCAGGCCCGCGTCGGTGAGGACCCCCTCGCGATGGGCGCGCAGGATGCCCGCGTTGACGCCCGGCGACATGCCGAAATCATCGGCGGAGACGATCAGACGTTTCGCCGCCATTTCCCCGAGACCGCCCGGGCTCAACCCCGCACCGTGGCGGCATCGGCCACCGGACGCAGGTCGGCCTGCAGCCGCGACAGGACGAAGAGCCCGACGCCGGCCCACACCAGCTCGCGGATGCGGCGTAGAATCCCGAACGACAGGCCCTTGGCGGCATCGAGGCCGAGCACGGTGAAGATGAGCACCTTGCCGCCCTCCTGCGTGCCGACCTTGCCCGGTACGAAGAAGAGCATGGCGTCGATGGCGATCGAGAACACCTCGATGGCCAGCGCGCGCTGGACGCTCACCGGAATCCCGAGGAAGTAGAGGATCAGATAGGCTTCGAGGACGCCCACCGCCCAGCCGGCGAAGAAGCCGACAACGGAGCGGACGAAGCGCCAACCGCCGGCGACGTGGAAGGCGGCGATCTCGTCGTCGAGACGCTCGAGCTGGCCGCCCAGCCCGGCGGCGTAGCGCGGCAGACCGAGCGCGTGCAGGACACGCAGCAGCGGCGCGAACAGGCCGCGCCTCTGCGCCACGAGCAGCGCCAGCGCCAGGGCCGCCATCACCGCGATTCCGATGAACAGCCCGTGCCGTACCGCGGCCGGCAGGGGGGTCTCTTCCAGCACGACCATCAGCCCGAAGACGACGAACGCGATCTGGCCGACCGTCTGACTCAGCTTGGCGATGGTGACCGAAGCGACCACCGCCGTGGTGTCGACGCGGTCGCGCAGCAAGCGGACGCGGACGAACTCACCGCCGAGCGTGGCCGTCGGCGTCACGTAGTTGATGGCGTCACCGGCGATGCGCGCGGCCAGCAGCGAGCGGAAGGGAACGGGCGGGCCCGGGGCGGGAAAGGCGAACCACCAGCCGGCCGTGTTGCAGACGTAGGCCAGCGCCTCCTGCAGCACGATCAGGACGATGCCCCAGCCGACGACGCGGAGGTTGTCGAACACCGCCCCCGGCCCGATCTCGTAGACGAGGCCGGCGAAGAGCAGCAGGCCGGCGACGAGAAAGCCGCGCTCCACCAGCCGCATCCAGCGGGCCCCGGTACCGGCGACGGAAGGGGTGTCTCGATTTGGCTCGGTCGGTATCGTCGTGTTTCCCCCGAAAGAGGCAGAATCGTCTCGGCGGCACCCGTCAGGTATACGGATTGCCCGAGGGGGGCAAGGCCGCGCCGCGCGCGCCCTACTCGGCGTCGCGCCAGCGATAGACCCAGAGCAACACGGCCGCGAACACGTAGGTGCCGAAGGCCGCACCCCAGAAGAACCACTGCAGGCGGTCGAGCAGGGCCAGGGCGAACAGAAGATAGGCGAAGTCGCGGTTCATCACCGATTCGAAGCCGCGCAGCAGGACCTTGCGGATCTTGCCCTTGGTCGTGCGCGGCGCCTCGAGCGCCCGCACCGCCTGCGGATGGGCGAGGAAACACCAGGACGTGACCGCCATCGCCAGGGCGATGCCGACGAGAAACACGCCGATCAGCAGCGAGTAGTTCGCCTCGGGATGATGACGGTACTGTCCGATGCCGAGCGCGGCGAAGATGGCGACGTGAACGACGTTGTCGGTGAAGATGTCGAACTTGTGCCCGAAGGGAGTTTCCTGGAACTTCAGCCGCGCCACCTCGCCGTCGACGCCGTCGATCACCGTCGCGCACAGGAACAGCAGGGTGCCGAGGATCTCGAGACCGTGCACGCCCTGGGCGATGCACCAGGCTCCCAGCAGCCCGATGGTGGTGCCGATGATGGTGATGTGGTTCGGCCGCAACGGCGTGTACACCAGGCGGCGGCTGATCCATTGCGAGACGCCGCGATCGACCCAGCGCGCCAGCGGCCCGTCGCTCGCCGCCGTCGATTCGCGCAGCTGCGCCAGCAGCCGATCCTCGGCCGCGCGCGCCGACGACTCGTCGGTGACGTGAACGCACAGATCGCCGTCCAACAGCTCCGTGCTCGGCTCGGCCAGGCGTCGTAATCCGCTCAACCGCACGGCGGCGGGCTTCTCCAGTAGCTCGTCGAGCTGCGCCAGCGTCGTTGCGGGGCACAGCACCACGTTCTCGCCGCCGTCGCCGTTGGCGAACACCACCGGGCGGCCGTTGACGTGGGCGTCGTAGACCCGGCTCAGGGTGGCCGCATTCAGCAGACAATCGCTGGGAATCAGCGCCACCCGCCCTTCGCGAATCAGCTGCGCCGGGTGCTCCGTGGCGATCTCGGCGCGACGGGTACGCGGATCGGCGGCGAGCAACTGGCGCAGCCGAGCGTCGTACTCTCCCGGCATCACCACGACCCGCTCGAAACCGCCGCGTAGCGCGCTCAACACCGTGCGCTCGATCAGCGTCAACCCGGCGATGCGGTGAAAGCTGGATGCCGTGGACGGCAAGATGAGAGCTGTGTTCACGGTCGAACGACTACGCCGCCTCGGGAAGCGACTTCAGCCGGGATCGTGCGGCGTGTGACGCGTAAGCCAGGGACAGGAGCTGGACGCACTGGCCGGCCTCGCTCAGATTCTCGCCGCGTACGCTCGGATCGGCAATCTCTCGCTGAAAGGCTTCGATGACCGCCGCAAACCAGTCGGGGTGGTGCGACCCCGCGGAGAGGGACTGCCCACAGGTGAACGACTCCGCCCGTCCGTTGCGGCAAATCGACAGGCGATCGTCGTCGACCTCGATCGAGCCGTCGCGCCCTTCGAGCTGCCAACGCGTGCGGCGCTCGCTGCCGGCCCAGGTCAGATCGAGCTGGCCGACGAGGGAGGGAAACTCGATGGTGCAGTGGGCGCTGTCTTCCACGTCGGCGGCCACGTAACGCCGCCGCGCCAGCTCGGCGCGGATGGCCATGGGCCGCTCGCTGGCCAGAGCCAGCATCAGGTAGAACGCGTGCCAGCCGTGATCCACGAGGATGCCGCCGCCGGCGAGAGCGTTCGTGGTGCGCCAATCGCCGCCGACACTGCGCGCGCAGCCGTCGCGCGTGGTCTCGAAGCGAATCCCGCTGAGCGGGCCGATCGCGCCGTCGTCGAGCAGGGCGCGGACGCGGCGGAACGGCTCCGAGTACTTCCAGTTGTGCACCGTGAACAGCGTCACCCCGGCGCCGACGACCGCCTCGCGCACCTGCCGATACTCAGCCGCCGACACGGCGAGCGGCTTCTCACAGATCACGTGAACCCCGGCCGCCGCGGCCGCCGTGATCCAGGGGGCGTGCAACGCCGGCGGCGTGGCAATGTCGACGAAGTCGGGCCGGATCTCGCGCAGCATCACGCCGGCGTCCGCGAAGATCTCCACCTCCGGCAACAGCTCGCGTGCTCGTGCCCGGCGCTCGGCGTCCGGCTCGGCAACCGCCGCCAGACGCATCGCGTCCTGCGCCAGCCAGGCCGGCAGATGCCCGCATTCGGCCACGTTGCCGAAGCCGATGATCCCCCCCCGGAGCGGCGAATCGGTCATTGCCGGTAGCGCCCGCTGCGAGCGATCCCGGCAAAGACCTCGTCGAGAATCGCCACGCCGTCGCGCGCTTCGCTCTCCGTCAGCAGCAGAGGTGGATTGATCCGCACACGGGAGAAGTAACCCATCAACAGCAGGCCACGGCGCAAGGCGCCGAGAAAGATCTGCTCCGAGACCTCGCGCGACAGCGGCTCCTTGGTCTGGCGACTCTTGACCAGGTCCATCCCGATCAACAGACCGGCGCCGCGCACGTCACCGATGAACTCGTACTTCTCCTGCAGCCCGCGCAGCTCGGCGAGCAGAAAGGCGCCGACGCGGGCGGCGTTGTCCACCAGCTTCTCGTCGACGATGGTCTCGACCGTGGTCAGCGCGGCCACTGCCGCCATCGGGTTGCCGCCGTAGCTCGAGGACGAAGAGCTCGCCTTGGCGAAAGGCTGCGCCGCGGTGATCTCGTCGGTCGACATCAGGCCGGTGACCGGGAAGCCGTTTCCAAAACCCTTGCCGATGGTCATGACGTCGGGTTCGACGCCGGTGTGGTTGCAGCCGAACATCTTGCCGGTGCGGCCGAACCCGGTGATCATCTCGTCGGCGATCAGCAGGGCTCCGTTCTCACGGGCGATGTCGCGCACGCCGGGCAGAAACTCCGGCGGCGGCACGACGTTGCCGGCAGTTCCCTGGATCGGCTCGACCAGGATCGCGGCGAGCAGCCCGGCCGTAGTCGTCTTCAGGCTCTGGCGCATGAAGTCGAGGCAGAACATGCCGCAGTCCGGGTACGAGAGCTTGAACGGGCAGCGGTAGCAGTCGGCGTAGGGGACCTGGAAGGTGCCGGCCGGCAACGGCCCCCACTTCTGCTTCCACTCGTCACCGATCAGCCCGATCACGCCGCCGGTCTTGCCGTGAAAGCCGCCCCAGAAACCGACCACCTCGTGCTTCTTGGTGTAGGCCTTGGCGAGCCGGATGGCGGCCTCGACCGCCTCGGCCCCGCCGCTGTAGAGCTGCGTGCGCCGGATCGCCCCCGGGGCCAGCTCGGCCAGCAGCTTCATCAGCTGCAGCCGCGGCTCGGAGGTGAAGCTGCCGACGGCGAGGCGCTCGATCTGGCGCGTCAGCGCCGCGACGAAGCGCGGGTGCGAGTGCCCGAGGCTGGCAACCGCGACGCCGGCGAAGAAGTCGAGATACTGATTGCCATCGACGTCGACGAGCGTGCAGCCCCGACCCTCAGCCAGGGTGAGCTGGGAGAGCTGGGCGATGCGCTGCAGCCCGGGAGCGAGAAATTCCTGCTCGGCCGCGTAGATTGCTCGGGAGGTGGGTCCAGGGATGGCGGTTGGCTCTGGCTCCGGGCTGGCTTCCGCCGCCGCGGCTTGGTGGGAGACTGTTTTCACGGATCGCTCGACTCACTCTGCGCTTCCAAGTGCGCGGCAATGGCTCCTGCCGCCTCAAGACGGCACGGAGCGTAGCTAGGCCAATCGTTCAAGTCAATCAACTGTAACCCGCCGTTCACATCGACGACACAGTCGCCGCCGTAGACCTCCAGGCCCAGGGCGCGGGCCCCTTCCGCACCGACTGCTCGCAGCGCGGCGACCTGTTCCGGGCTCAGCTCCAGCCGAGTCTCCGGTGGCGGGTACCAGGCCAGAAACCCGTTGGCGACGGCATAGAATTTGACCACCACTCCGGGCACGTGACGCTGCAGCACGACTCGTTCGATGCCCCGGCGGCGCAGTCGTTGCAAACCCGCCGCCGCGGCTTTTTCGTCAACCACGAAGACGACGTCCCCGGCCTCGGTCGCGTGCACGTCGCCCCGCTTCAGCCAGCCACCTGCGGCAAGCCAGGAGGGCCATGCGGGCCGGGCGTGGTCGGCCAGCAGCAGCGTCTCCGGCGTCGCCACGCCGGAGCGCCGGAAGCAGTCCAGCATGCGGTGGCGGTGGCAGTTGAGAATCGATTCCACCGAGTTGATCACCCGCACCCCGCGGCTCTCCCATTCCCGGACGATGCCCAGAGCCTCCTCGCCCTGGCTCATGGTGAAGACGACGGTGCTCGGCGCGGGCGACGGCAGGCGGTCTTCGGCGCTGGCGACGTCGACGCGGTGGCCGCGGCAGCGCAGCGCCTCGGCCACCGCTTCGAGGATGCCGCGGTCGGCTTCGATCTTGCCGGGAGAGAAAACGCGCTCGCGCGCGACGGCGAGAAAGCGGCTCATGACGCGTACCCGCTGCGAATGAACGCCTCGGCCGTGGCGATGTCCTCGGGGCGATCGACGTCGACGCTCTTCGGCACGGCGGCGCCGTACAGCACGTAGCCGCGGTCGACGAGGTGACCCAGAAACTGGCGCAAAGCCGTGAAGCGCGCCGACCGCGCCGCGTCGATCTCAGCAAAGATCGAGGGTCGAAAGACGTAGAAGCCGGCCGTGATCACCGGGCTGTCGCCAGCGGACGGGCCGAGGGCGACGATGCGTCCATCGGCATCGCAGCGGACGCGCAGCGGCTTCTCGTCGTCGACGAAGGTGTTGGTCGCCAGCACGCCGTCGGCATCGCCGTGCCGCGCGGCCGCGGCGACGAAATCGCGCACGACCGCCGGCGCGACGATGGCGTCGACCGTCAACAGCAGGAACGGCTCGTCGCCGAGATGGGGCGCCAGGGTGAACAGGCTCTCCATCGAGCTCGGCGTCGTTCGATGGACGAAGTGCAGGCTCAGATCGGCGACGTGTTGGCGACAGTGGGTCTCCACCGCGCCCGAGGCTTCGTTGATGATGCATACCACCTCGCTCAGGCCGGCCGCCCGAATGGCGTTCAGCGTGTGCTCGATCAGCGTGGCGCCCGCCACTCGCACCAGCGGCTTGGGGCCGCGCACTCCCGCCCGGCTCAGGCGCTCGCCGAGCCCGGCCGCGATGATCCCGGCTTTCATCTTGCCTACAGCAGCCGTTCCAGATCGGAGATGGACTGCACGCAGACGTCGGCCGCCGTCCCCTCGCCGGCGGCGCGCTCACCACGGAGCCAGGCGGTGCGCAGGCCGGCGGCGCGCGCCGGAGCGATGTCCTGCTCGAGCGAGTCGCCGACGAACAGCGCCGCTGCCGGCCGGGCCTGCAGGCGCTCGAGGGCGAGAGCGAAGATGCGCGGGTCCGGCTTGCTGACCCCGGCCACCGTCGAGTCGACGATCGCTCCGAGCAGCGGCGCCACCCCGGCCTGCTCGAGGATGCGGTCGACGTTGCCGTAGAAGTTCGACACCACCCCGAGCTTGAAACGGCGCGACAGCCGCTCGAGAACGGCACGGCTGTCGGCGAGGGCGGACTCCGCCCACGACACGAAGAGGTCGACGACTCTTGCCGCCGCCGCGGGATTCTCGATCTTGAGGTGGGCGAACTGACAAGCGACGTGGAAGGCGACCGTGGCGCGCAGGTCGAACCCCGCCACCTGCGGGCTGTGATACGCCTGCCGCGTGCCGTGGCCCGACGCCTCGCGCAGCGTCGCGAGCGGGACGTCGAGCCCGGCTTTGGCATACGCCGCGGCGAAACGGTCGATCCACGCCACACCGTCGGCATCCAGGGTGCCGCCGAAGTCGAACAGGATCGCCTCCAGATCGGCCAACCGGTCGCTCACGGCCAATGTAAAGCAGTCCGCCGGGGC
>CAZYMF010000077.1:17859-20380 GCA_964648215.1 uncultured Binatia bacterium (SeqCode)
AAAGCGACCCCGTAAAGCGTCGCTTGCCACGCGACGTGCCTCTCGGGTAGGCTGACTCATGAAGATTAGAAACGTGGTCCACCGGGGACTGCGGCGCTTCATCGAACGCAACGATCCGTCGGGCTTGTCACCGCTTGTCGTGGAACGGGTCCGCAACATGGTGACCTTCCTACAAGAGATGGGAGACGCCCGGGAGCTTCGCGACGTCCCGAGCTGGAAAGCGCATCAGCTCACCGGCGATCGCAAGGGAACGTGGAGCCTCACGGTCACCCGCAATTGGCGGATCACGTTTCGAATCGATCAGGCCGAAGGAGAAATCCTCGACCTGGATTACGAGGATTACCACTGAAGGGAGACAAGACCATGCGTATGGCACGTCCGGCCCATCCGGGACAGTTCATCAGGATGGAAGTGATCGACCCGCTCGGGCTCTCCGTTACCGATGCCGCCAAGGTTCTTGGCGTGACCAGGGCCGCACTCTCGGCACTCCTCAACGGGCGCGCCGCACTCTCGGCCGACATGGCGCTCCGAATCGAGAAGGCGTTCGGCCCAAAGATGGACACCCTTCTCCGGATGCAGACCGCCTACGAAATCGCCCAGGCCCGCGGCCGGGAAGGGGACATCAAGGTCAAGCGCTACGTGCCGAAGGAGCGCACCGCGACAACGACGCTTTCTCAGTGAAGGCGAGCATACCGCGCCCCAGAGAACGCATGACCCGCGTCGAAGACCTCCAGCCCAACGCCGCCCTCTGCGGCATCCTCCCGGATGCCCCGGTGACCGTCGTCAGCTCTGCGCCCTCTGCGGTGAGATCGTGCGCGGAAGGACCCCAGGCGCGACAAACTGGCGTTGAATGGATTATGACCCTCGCGCGGGAGGCAACCTGATGACGGCTGAGGCAGCTATCGACACCATGGTTGATCGAATCGTCGCGCGATTTCATCCGCGCCGCGTGGTGCTCTTTGGATCGGGGGCACGGGGGACTGCTACTCCGGAGAGCGACATCGATCTGCTCGTCGTCATGGATCGCGTCGCTGACAAACGCCGTGCCGCCATCGAGATCCGCCGGGTCTTGTCCGATCTGCCGGTCTGCAAGGACATCATCGTGACGACTCCCGATGAGATCGCACGTCGCGGTGATCTCGCCGGTAGCGTGCTGCGGCCGGCCCTCCGCGAGGGCAAGGTTGTCTATGAACAGTCCTGAGCTGCTCGACGAAGTCCGCCGCTGGCTCCGATTCGCCCGCGAGGATCTCGAAGCCGCCGCATCGGTTCTGATCGGGTGGCCTCGTTCTTCAGGTCGCCGGGCACTGTGCGGGGGCAGGTCCGCGACCGGAGGATCGAGGAATGACCAAGACGAGGGACTTCAACAAGATCGTCCGCGACCGGATGGCGAAGACCGGCGAGAGCTTCGCGGCGGCTCGCGCCGTGCTACTCGCAGCTGGCGAGGGCCAGTGCCAGGAGCGCGAGTGGGCGCTATTCCGACAGCATGTGGCTCCACTCGCATTAGTTCGGCCCGCCCTACGACTACCAGCGCGGCTATCTGCGGTACTGCTTGGCGTGCTGGCTAGGGGTCGGGCCCAAGGACCTTTCGGCCACGTGAACGACCAAGACGACCGGGCCGCCGTTTCAGGCCGGCCTGCCGCAGCAACTGAGTGGGCTCGAGCTGGTGGATGTCCCCCGGATCCGACAGGCGCCATCCCGGACGATTGCGCTTGAGCGTCTCATGCGACTCGCTGTCGACCTCGACACACAGCACCGGCTCGAAGCCTGCGGCTTCGAGGCCGAGGTCAAGACCGCCTGCGCCCGTGAAGAGCGACAGAACGCTGAGGTCGTTCGGGGATCGGCTCATGTCCGCCCCCTCTTCGGCTGAGTTGCACCGCGGTCGTCACCTGCGCCGCCGCGCTCGACCCATGCGTCCACTTCCGAGAGCTTGAACTTCCAGAGCCGGCCGACCCGATGAGCGGGAAGACCACGGGTCTCGATCCAACGATAGATCGTGTCCTTCGCGACCCCGAGGTGGCCGGACACCTCGTCGACGGAAACCCAAGGCTCAGACATCTCGCCCGGACCTGAACATGCGGCCGGGAGCATACTAACTCTTCCGGGCGGATACCAGCGAGGATCTGGGTCGATCGGTGAGGATCGTCAGCGCAGCGCGCTGATCGGCCCGACTGTCGTACCGGCGACAATGCGGAGCGCGCACTCGCTCGGCTCGGTTGGGGTCCGGGCTGACCAGGACCTTGCCACGAAGCGACTCCACGATCTCGAAGAGTGGGTTCGGGCTCTGCCCTAGCTACACCCGAAGGGCCTACGCGATGCACTCGTCACGGGACGCCCACGGGGCTGTCCGGGTTGATCTGCGCCGCGAAAGTCACCGATCCCCGGATCAGCAGTTCCGCAGACGGCCTTCTGGACTCTAGGCTTGCCCGGCACGGTGACTACAGCGGTGTCACGTGGCTGCGCTTGGCGGCCTGACCGCGCGACGAATCTAGCCGATGAGCGCCAGAATCTTCGCGCGTACATC